>NZ_JBFUIH010000005.1:0-315368 GCF_056401975.1 Pseudomonas sp. P4_C8
GCGGAGTAGCGACCCTGGGCGACGTATTGGCGCTGCAGTTCGTTGCGCACACCTTCGAGCGTGGCACGCTGAAAGATCTCGCCTTCAGCCAGACCGGATTGTTTGAGGCCTTTCATCAGGTCTTCAGTAGAGATCGCCTTGTTACCCTCGATCTCGATACTGGCGACCGACGGGCGCTCGACTACCGTGATGACCAGGACGTTGCCATCGCGGCCCAGCTGGATATCTTGAAAGAACCCGGTTTTGAACAACGCACGAGTGGATTCCACCAGGCGACGATCATCCGCCTGTTCACCGACGTTCAACGGCAAAGCACCAAAGACGCTACCCGCGGAGACCCGCTGGAGGCCATTGACGCGAATATCAGAGATAGTGAAGGACTCGGCGTGAACTTCGGCGATCATCAATACGGTGAGAACCGCAGTTAGCAGCAGACGTTTCATGAAGTCCTTTCTTATTCCAACTGGCAATAAACAAACTGCCGCAAAATGCGGCAGATTCGCAATTCAGCGAAGTTGTTACAGACGGCCCAAATCATTGACCAGAGCGAGCAACATCACCCCGACCACCAAACTGATACCGATCTGTATCCCCCAACCCTGCACCCGATCTGACAAGGGACGACCACGCGCCCACTCAATCAGATAAAACAACAGATGCCCCCCATCCAGTACAGGAATGGGCAACAAATTCAGAACCCCCAGGCTAATACTCAGATATGCAAGGAAATTCAGGAAGTCAGCAACGCCCGACTGGGCAGAAGCGCCCGCCACTTTAGCAATGGTTATCGGTCCACTCAAGTTTTTTACCGAGAGCTCGCCGAACAACATTTTCTTGAGTGAATCGAGGGTCAGTACGCTCATGGTCCAGGTGCGGCGTGCACCCTCTCCAATTGCCGCCACCGGGCCGTAACTGACTTCGCGAATCATCTCTGGCGGCCAATCGACCGCTTTCACTCCGGCCCCCATATAACCGGTAGGCGCCTTGCTCTCGCCGCGAGCGGCCAACGTAACAGGGACGTCGATTTGAGCACCATCACGCTCAACGCGCAGCATGATTTTGGTATCCGGATGCATACGAACGGTGTCGACCACTTGCTGCCAGTCATCCAGCGCCTTGCCATCAAGAGCAAGCAACCGGTCACCGGTCTTCAGACCCGCGGCGTGCGCTGGCCCTTTCGGATCAATCTCGGCCAACACGGGAGGCAGCGCCGGACGCCAGGGACGAATACCCAACGAACGAATCGGATCCGGCTCGTCAGCACTCTTGAGCCATTTATCCAGCGCCAGCTCGCGAGGAGAGTCCGTCGTGGAGCCCTGCTCACGCACCAATAATTGAAGTGAACCACTCTCACCAAGACGACGAATCAGCTGCAGATTCACCGCCGCCCAGCCGGAAGTTGGCTCGCCATCAATGGCAATGATTTCCTGACCAGCGCTCAAACCGGCCCTGGCGGCAATACTGCCGGACTCGACTGCGCCGATGACTGGCCGCACCTGCTCGCTGCCGAGCATCGCCAACACCCAGAAAAACACCATTGCCAAGAGGAAATTGGCGATCGGACCTGCGGCCACGATGGCGATACGCTGACGGACAGATTTGCGATTGAAGGAATGCTCGAGCTGATCGGCCGGCACTTCGCCTTCCCGCTCATCGAGCATCTTCACGTAGCCGCCCAATGGAATGGCAGCCACGACGAACTCAGTACCTTTCTTGTCGTGCCAGCGTAGCAGCGGCATGCCGAAGCCTACGGAGAAACGCAGCACTTTGACCCCACAGCGACGTGCGACCCAGAAATGGCCGAATTCGTGGAAGGTAACCAGCACACCCAAAGCCACCAGGGTGCCGACAATCATATAGAGCGCGCTCATCTACTTTCTCCGCAATCCTATTCAGTGCCGCATGGGCCAACGTATTGCAGCACTTATCGCCCGTGACGACTCAACCATTGCCCGGCCAGAACTCGCGCCTTCGCGTCGGCCGTGAACACCGCCTCGAGATCTTCCACCACAACGACAGGCTCGAGGTTCAACACTTCCTCGATAATACTCGCGATTTCCGGGTAGCGAACCCGCCCGTCGAGAAACGCCGCGACAGCCACTTCATTCGCAGCATTAAGCATCGCCGGTGCGCTGTTGCCAGCCTCCGCAGCCTGACGCGCAAGGCGCAGACAAGGGAAACGCTCTTCATCGGGGGCCTGGAAATCCAGACGCGCAATGGCAAACAGGTCCAGCGGCGCCACGCCCGAGTCGATACGCTCCGGCCAGGCCAGGGCGTTTGCGATCGGCGTGCGCATATCCGGATTGCCCAACTGGGCCAGCACCGAACCATCGATGTAGTCGACCAGAGAATGAATCACGCTCTGAGGGTGAATCACGACTTCGACTTGGGACGGCCTGGCGTCGAACAGCCAGCAGGCCTCGATCAACTCGAGCCCCTTGTTCATCATGCTGGCGGAATCGACCGAAATTTTGCGCCCCATTGACCAGTTCGGGTGGGCACACGCCTGGTCAGGCGTAACATGCGCCAGTTCGGCCATTGGTGTCTGTCGGAACGGACCACCAGAGGCGGTAAGAAGAATCCGACGCACGCCGACCGCGCCAAGCCCACGGGCGAAATCCTGTGGCATGCACTGGAAAATCGCGTTGTGCTCACTGTCGATCGGTAGCAGTACCGAACCGCTTTTGCGCACGGCCTGCATGAACAGCGCCCCGGACATCACCAGCGCTTCCTTGTTAGCCAGCAGTATTTTCTTGCCGGCCTCGACTGCCGCCAGGGTCGGACGCAAACCCGCCGCGCCAACGATCGCCGCCATGACTGCATCGACCTCAGGATCAGAAGCAACCTGACACAGTCCATCCTCCCCTACGAGCACACGAGTCGACAGGCCAGCCGCGCGCAAATCGTCCTGTAGGGTTCGGGCGGCGCTCGCTTGCGGCACAACAGCAAACCGCGGCGTATGACGCACGCACAAGGCCAACAACTCGCTCAGGCGAGTGAACCCGCTCAAGGCGAAAACCTGGTAACGCGTCGGATGACGAGCAATCACGTCGAGGGTGCTCAGACCAATCGAACCGGTCGCCCCCAAGACAGTAATCTGTTGTGGGCGGCTCACGGTGCGGCCATCCACAACAGCACAGCGAATACTGGAATCGCAGCCGTCAGGCTGTCGATTCGATCCAGGACACCACCATGCCCCGGCAGCAGGTTGCTGCTGTCCTTGATGCCCGATTGACGCTTGAACATGCTCTCGGTGAGGTCGCCCACCACCGAGATGAAGACGATCACTGCCGCACCGATCAACCCCATCAGCATCTGGGCGAAACTCCAGTCGCGCACTAAACCGACAATCGCCGTGATCAGCAGACTCAGCAACAAACCGCCGTATACGCCTTCCCAGCTCTTGCCAGGACTGACCTGCGGCGCCAGCTTGCGCTTGCCGAAGGCCCGGCCGGAAAAGTACGCACCGATATCGGCACCCCAGACCAACACCATCACCGCCATGATCAACCAGTTCCCCAAGGGCGCCTGCTTGATCTGGACCAAGCCTTGCCAGGCCGGCAACAGGATCAGTAAACCGATCACCAGTTTGCTGGCGGCGCTGGCCCAGTGCTCGCTGGAGCGCGGGTACGTCAGCACCAGATAAGTTGCCACACCCCACCAGAGCACTGAAGCGCCCAGCACCCAAGGCGCCAACCCCGGCAGGATGTACATGACAAACAGCATCAACGCGACGACAACGGCATAGGCAACGCGAATCGGCTGAGCAGTGAAGCCGGCCAGCCGCGCCCATTCCCAAGCGCCGAGCGTCACTACAAACCCGATGAACAGCGCAAAGCTGGAACCTTCAAGCAGGAAAAACCCGCACAAAGCGATCGGCAGCAGGATCAGTGCGGTGATGATTCGTTGTTTAAGCATTAAACCCGGGCTCCATTCTCGACCTGCTCGCTCGTTTTACCGAAGCGGCGCTGGCGAGAAGCGAAATCGGCCAGCGCGTTTCGCATGGCGTCGTGTTTGAAGTCCGGCCAGAACAGGTCGGAGAAGTACAACTCGGCGTAAGCCAGCTGCCACAGCAGGAAGTTGCTGATGCGGTGCTCACCACCTGTACGGATGCACAAGTCCGGCAACGGCAGATCGCCGGTGGCCAGACAGGTTTGCAACAATTCAGGGGTGATGTCTTCCGGACGCAGATGCCCGGCCTGAACTTCCCGTGCCAGACGCTGAGCGGCCTGCGCGATGTCCCACTGACCACCGTAATTGGCGGCGATCTGCAATACAAAGCGGTTGGCACCGGCGGTCATCGCCTCAGCTTCACGCATGGCAGCCTGAAGCTCGGGATGAAAGCGCGAGCGATCACCGATGATCCGCAGACTGATGTTGTTGTCATTGAGGCGCTTGGCCTCGCGACGCAATGCCTTGAAGAACAAATCCATCAAGGCACTGACTTCATCTGCGGGACGCTGCCAGTTCTCACTGGAGAAGGCAAACAGGGTCAACACTTCGACCTTGGCCTCAGCGCACACCTCGATCACCGCACGAACTGCATCCACGCCCGCTTTATGCCCGGCGACACCCGGCATAAAGCGCTTCTTCGCCCAGCGATTATTACCATCCATGATGATCGCGACATGGCGCGGCACCGCGGACGGCACAGTCTGCTTGGTCTTTTCCATGAAAACGCGACCCTTATACGGCCATCAGGTCTTTTTCTTTCTGAGCCAGATTCGCGTCAATTTCTGCCACGAACTTTTTGGTCAAATCATCGATCTCGCCAGTGGCGCGACGTTCTTCGTCTTCACTGATTTCCTTTTCCTTGACCAGATCCTTGAGCTGGCTATTCGCATCACGACGGATGTTGCGCACCGCAACACGGGCGTCTTCAGCGACATCGCGAGCCTGCTTGGTGAAGCCCTTGCGGGTTTCCTCGGTCAGGGCCGGCATGGAGATCAGCAACAACTCACCCAGGTTGGTCGGGTTGAGGTTCAGACCAGCACTGCCGATGGCTTTGTCGACGGCACCCAGCATGTTGCGTTCAAAGGCGACGACTTGCAGGGTACGGGCGTCTTTGACGGTGATGTTCGCCACCTGCTTGATCGGAGTGTCGGAACCGTAATACGGCACCATCACGCCTTCAAGAATGCTTGGGTGCGCCTGTCCGGTACGAATACGGCCGAAGTTGTGCATCAGCGATTCGACGGATTTCTGCATACGCTCTTTAGCGTCTTTCTTGATTTCATTGATCATTGTTGGCCTTCCTCGATCAGGGTCCCTTCAGCGCCGCCATGCACGATATTCAGCAGGGCGCCGGGTTTGTTCATGTTAAAGACGCGCAGCGGCATCTTGTGGTCGCGGCACAGGCAAATGGCCGTCAGATCCATCACGCCCAGCTTGCGATCCAGCACTTCATCGTAAGTCAGATGATCGAACTTCTCGGCATGCGGGTCTTTGAACGGGTCAGCGGTGTAGACGCCATCGACCTTGGTCGCCTTGAGCACGACATCGGCATCGATTTCGATTGCACGCAAGCAGGCCGCCGAATCCGTGGTGAAGAACGGATTACCTGTACCGGCTGCGAAAATCACGACTTCCTTGGCGTTCAGGTGGCGCATGGCTTTGCGACGATCATAGTGATCGGTCACGCCCACCATGGAGATCGCCGACATCACGATGGCCGAGATATTGGCACGTTCCAGCGCATCACGCATGGCCAGCGCGTTCATCACAGTGGCCAGCATGCCCATGTGGTCGCCAGTCACCCGATCCATGCCGGCCGCGCTCAGCGCAGCACCGCGGAACAGGTTGCCACCACCGATCACCAGACCGACCTGAACACCGATACCGACCAGTTGGCCGACTTCCAGCGCCATGCGATCCAGAACTTTCGGATCGATCCCGAACTCTTCCGAGCCCATCAGGGCCTCGCCGCTAAGCTTGAGTAGAATGCGTTTATAGCGAGCCTGATAACCACTGCCCTGCTGAGCCATTGCGAATCTCTCCTGCGGCGTATTTTAAAAATTCTTTGCGAGCTGTTTACAGCTGCGCTCACTCTAGCTTGGCGCTGCTTCAACGCCATCGGAACATGGCTTTGTAAGCCAGTTCCAAAGGGAAACCAATTAAAAAATTGGCAGCCCATCTGAAAAGAGGCTGCGCGCGTAAGCGGGCAGCCTCTTCAGGGCGACAGTTTAAAAAACCGTCTTACGACTTGGCAGCAGCCAGCTGGGCAGCAACTTCTTCAGCGAAGTTGTCTACTGGCTTCTCGATGCCTTCGCCTACTTTGAAGTAGGTGAAAGAAACGATTTCAGCACCGGCTTTCTTGGCCAGTTCGCCAACCTTGATTTCAGGGTTCTTGACGAACGCCTGCTCAACCAGGCTCGCTTCGGCCAGGAACTTGCTGATACGGCCTTTGACCATATTTTCAACAATGTTTTCTGGCTTGCCTTTGATTTTTTCTTCGTTCAGCTGCAGGAACACAGCTTTTTCACGCTCGATCGCTTCGGCAGAAACTTCCGAAGGCAGCAGGAACTCTGGGTTGCTGGCCGCTACGTGCATAGCGATGTCTTTGGCCAGTTCAACGTTGCCGCCTTTCAGGACAACTGCAACACCGATCTTGTTGCCGTGCAGGTAACCACCAACAACATCACCTTCAACGCGTACCAAGCGACGGATGTTGACGTTCTCGCCAACCTTGCCAACCAGTACCAGGCGATCAGCCTCTTGAGCGGCGATCAGCGGAGCGACGTCAGTCAGTTTGTCGGCGAACGCTTTTTCAACGCTAGCAGCAACAAATGCCTTGAAGTCGTCCTGCAGGGCCAGGAAGTCAGTCTGCGAGTTTACTTCCAGCAGAACAGCAGATTTGCCGTCTTCTTTCAGAGCGATAGCGCCTTCAGCAGCCACGTTGCCTGCTTTCTTGGCAGCCTTGATTGCGCCGGAAGCACGCATATCATCAATGGCTTTTTCGATGTCGCCGTCAGCCTTTTCCAGGGCTTTCTTGCAATCCATCATGCCTTCGCCGGTACGCTCACGCAGTTCTTTAACCAACGCTGCAGTAATTGCTGCCATTTTCAAAATCCTCTTGGATAGGTTTTCAACCATTCCACCCGATCGAACGGGCGATCAATTCTTCCCGAACCACCGTTGTAAGCCGCTGCACGTTACAGCTCTGCAAGTGCGGGGCCGACAAACGGTTTTCGAGGTGGCAAAAAGGGGGCCAAGCCCCCTTTTTGCTTACTGAGTCAACGCCAAGGCGTCAGTTACTCAGCTGCTGCTACCGGAGCTTCTTCAACGAACTGCTCGGTGCCGCCAGCAACGTGGTTGCGACCGCGGATTACAGCGTCAGCCATCGAACCCATGTACAGCTGGATAGCGCGGATTGCGTCATCGTTGCCTGGGATGATGTAGTCAACGCCTTCCGGGCTGCTGTTGGTATCGACTACGCCGATAACCGGGATGCCCAGCTTGTTGGCTTCGGTGATCGCGATGCGCTCGTGATCAACATCGATAACGAACAGAGCGTCTGGCAGACCGCCCATGTCCTTGATACCACCCAGGGAACGGTCCAGCTTTTCCAGGTCGCGAGTGCGCATCAGCGCCTCTTTCTTGGTCAGCTTGGCGAACGTACCGTCTTCGGCTTGCACTTCAAGGTCACGCAGACGCTTGATGGAAGCACGGATGGTTTTGAAGTTGGTCAGCATGCCGCCCAACCAGCGGTGATCGACGTACGGCGAACCGCAACGTGCTGCTTCTTCAGCAACGATCTTGCCAGCGGAACGCTTGGTGCCGACGAACAGAATCTTGTTTTTGCCCTGGGCCAGACGCTCTACGAAAGTCAGAGCTTCGTTGAACATTGGCAGGGTTTTTTCAAGGTTGATGATGTGGATCTTGTTACGCGCGCCGAAAATGTATTTACCCATTTTCGGGTTCCAGTAACGGGTTTGGTGACCGAAGTGCACACCGGCCTTCAGCATATCGCGCATGTTGACTTGGGACATGATAGTTCCTTAATAAGTCGGGTTTGGCCTCCACGTATCCCAATGACCAACCAGCAGCATCAGCTGAAGGCACCCAGGTCATCGTGTCGACACGTGTGTGGATTTAAGCCTTTCGGGGTATCCCCGGAAAGCGGCGCATTTTATACCACAAGGCTGCAAAAAACGGAACCCGGATTCTCAAAACCTGACACGCGTCTTTAATCGCCCCTTGGAATCGCTCAAGAATGCGCCAATCTATAGAGAGATGCGACGCACAGAGGCTCAGATTTGCGCTGATCGTCTGATAGAATCAGGTTTTTCAGGGCCGCGAAGATCAATCGCACACCGCCCATTTCGTTTTCACAAGCGCCGTCGAGCGCAAAGAGAGCCTGTATGACCGTCACCCTCAAAACCCCAGAGGACATCGCAAAAATGCGCATCGCCGGCAAACTGGCCGCCGATGTGCTGGAAATGATTGCCGAACATGTCAAACCGGGCGTCACCACCGATGAACTGAATCAGATCTGCCACGACTACATCGTCAACGAGCAGAAAGCCATTCCTGCCCCGCTCAACTACAAGGGTTACCCGAAGTCGATCTGCACCTCGATCAACCACGTGGTCTGCCACGGTATTCCGAACGAGAAGCCGTTGAAGGATGGCGACACGCTGAACATCGACGTCACCGTCATCAAGGACGGCTACCACGGTGACACCAGCCGCATGTTCCACGTCGGCACCGTGCCGGTCTGGGCCGAGCGCCTGTCGCAAGTGACCCAGGAATGCATGTACAAAGCGATTGAAATCGTCAAACCCGGCTGCCGCCTCGGCGACATCGGCGAAATCATCCAGAAGCACGCGGAAAAGAACGGCTTCTCGGTGGTTCGCGAGTTCTGCGGTCACGGCATCGGCAAGGTGTTCCACGAAGAGCCGCAGATCCTGCATTACGGCCGCGCCGGCACTGGCATGGAACTGAAAGCGGGCATGACCTTCACCATCGAGCCGATGATCAACCAGGGCAAGGCCGACACCAAGGTGCTGGGCGATGGCTGGACCGCGATCACCAAGGACCGCAAGCTGTCGGCCCAGTGGGAGCACACCCTGCTGGTCACCGAAACCGGTTACGAGATCTTCACCTTGCGTAGCGATGACACCATCGCCCGCGTTTCGGCTTGATCCGACCCGTGCAGCTCTCAGCCTTATAGATAGACAGGAAAGCCAATCGATGCCGCAGGTGGATCCCGAACTCTTCGATCGCGGCCAGTTCCAGGCTGAACTGGCCCTGAAGGCAAGCCCGATCGCGGCCTTCAAGAAGGCGATCCGCCAAGCCCGCGAGGTGCTCGACGGGCGCTTTCGCAGCGGCCGCGAAATTCGCCGGTTGATCGAGGATCGCGCCTGGTTCGTCGATAACATCCTGCAAAAGGCCTGGGAGCAGTTCAATTGGAGTGCAGACGCCGGCATCGCGCTGGTCGCGGTCGGCGGCTACGGTCGCGGTGAGTTGCACCCGTATTCCGACATCGATTTGCTGATTCTCCTGGACAGCGCCGACCACGAAGTTTTCCGCGATTCCATCGAGCGTTTTCTGACGTTGCTGTGGGACATCGGCCTGGAGGTGGGTCAGAGCGTTCGCTCGGTGGACGAATGCGCCGTTGAGGCCCGCGCCGACCTGACGGTTGTTACCAACCTGATGGAAAGCCGCACCATCTGCGGCCCTGAACGCCTGCGCCAGCGCATGCTGGACGTTACCAGCACCGCGCACATGTGGCCGAGCAAGGACTTCTTCCTGGCCAAGCGCGCCGAGCAGAAGGCCCGTCACCACAAATACAACGACACGGAATACAACCTGGAACCCAACGTCAAAGGCTCGCCCGGTGGCCTGCGGGATATCCAGACGATTCTGTGGGTGGCCCGTCGCGAATACGGCACCCTGAACCTGCGCGCATTGGCTGGCGAAGGTTTTCTGGTCGAGAGCGAAAACGCGCTGCTGGCCTCATCCCAGGAGTTTCTGTGGAAGGTCCGTTACGCGCTGCACATGCTCGCCGGTCGTTCCGAGGATCGCTTGCTGTTCGATCACCAGCGTTCGATTGCCGGGCTGCTGGGTTTCGTTGGCGATGACGCCAAGCAAGCCATCGAAAACTTCATGCAGCAGTACTACCGGGTGGTCATGAGCATTGCGCAGCTCAGCGACCTGATCATCCAGCACTTCGAAGAAGTCATCCTCGCCCCGGATGATGAAGCGCCGCCACAGCCCATCAACTCGCGGTTCCAGTTGCACGACGGCTACATCGAGGCACGCAACGACAACGTATTCCGTCGCACGCCGTTCGCCATGCTCGAAATCTTCGTGCTGATGGCCCAGCAGCCGGAAATCAAAGGCGTGCGCGCCGATACCATCCGTCTGCTGCGCGAAAACCGTCACCTGATCGACGACGAATTCCGTAACGACATTCGTAATACCAGCCTGTTTATCGAGCTGTTCAAGTGCAAGATCGGCATCCACCGCAACCTGCGCCGGATGAACCGTTACGGCATTCTCGGGCGCTACTTGCCGGAGTTCGGTTTCATTGTCGGCCAAATGCAACACGACCTGTTCCACATCTATACGGTCGACGCGCACACCCTGAACCTGATCAAACACCTGCGTAAGTTGCAGTACACCCAAGTGTCGGAAAAATTCCCGCTGGCCAGCAAGCTCATGGGCAAACTGCCCAAGCCCGAGCTGATTTACCTGGCCGGCCTGTACCACGACATCGGCAAGGGCCGGCATGGTGACCACTCGGAAATCGGCGCGGTGGATGCCGAAGCTTTCTGCCAGCGTCATCAATTGCCGGTATGGGACAGCCGCCTGATCGTCTGGCTGGTGCAAAACCATCTGGTGATGTCGACCACCGCTCAGCGCAAGGACTTATCCGACCCGCAGGTGATCCACGATTTTGCACAGGCTGTCGGTGACGAAACCCGCCTCGATTATCTGTACGTACTGACTGTGGCCGACATCAACGCGACCAACCCGACTCTATGGAACTCGTGGCGCGCCAGCCTGTTGCGCCAGCTCTACACCGAGACCAAGCGCGCCCTGCGCCGTGGCCTGGAAAATCCGGTCGATCGTGAAATGCAAATTCGCCAGACCCAGAGCGCCGCCCTGGACATCCTGGTGCGCGGCGGTAACGATCCGGACGACGTCGAACAGCTGTGGTCGCAACTGGGCGATGACTATTTCCTGCGTCACACCGCCGGCGACGTGGCCTGGCACACCGACGCGATCCTGCAACAACCTGCCGACGGCGGGCCACTGGTGCTGATCAAGGAAACCACTCAGCGCGAATTCGAAGGCGGCACGCAGATCTTTATTTATGCGCCGGACCAGCACGATTTCTTCGCCGTGACCGTGGCCGCGATGGACCAGCTCAACCTGAACATTCACGACGCCCGGGTGATCACCTCCAGCAGCCAGTTCACCCTCGACACCTACATCGTGCTCGACACTGACGGCGACTCGATTGGCGACAACCCGGCGCGGGTCAAACAGATTCGCGACGGACTGACCGAAGCCCTGCGCAACCCGGCTGACTACCCGACCATCATCCAGCGCCGTGTGCCACGCCAGCTCAAGCATTTCGCCTTTGCGCCACAGGTGACGATCCACAACGACGCCCAGCGTCCGGTGACCGTGCTGGAACTCACGGCTCCCGACCGTCCGGGCCTGTTGGCGCGCATTGGCACGATTTTCCTGGAGTTCGACCTGTCGCTGCAAAACGCCAAGATCGCCACGCTGGGCGAGCGGGTGGAGGACGTGTTCTTCATTACCGACGCCAACAACCAGCAGCTATCCGACCCGCTGCTGTGCAGCCGCTTGCAGGATGCAATCGTTGAGCAGCTGAGCGTCAGCCACGAGCCCGATATCAAACTGTCACGACTCAGTATCTKAATTAACCAACTTTCCCTGTGGGAAAGCGCTTATGCAGGAGCCGGGCTTGCCCGCGATAGCATCACCTCGGTGCACCTGACAAACCGAGGCGCCTGCATCGCGGGCAAGCCCGGCCCCTACAAAAGCCAGCTCCCACATTGAACGAGGCCCCCATGAACAACGCTCTGAACCAGCTCCAGCCTTACCCGTTCGAGAAGCTCCGCGCCCTGCTCGGCAGCGTCACGCCAAACCCGGACAAACGCCCTATCGCGCTGTCCATCGGCGAGCCAAAGCACCGCTCGCCGACCTTCGTCGCCGAAGCCCTGGCCAGCAATCTGGATCAGATGGCCGTGTACCCGACCACCCTCGGCATCCCGGCGCTGCGTGAAGCCATCGCCGCCTGGTGCGAACGCCGCTTCAGCGTCCCGAGCGGCTGGCTCGACCCGGCGCGCAACGTGCTGCCGGTCAACGGCACTCGCGAAGCGTTGTTTGCATTTACCCAGACCGTGGTCAACCGTGGCGAAGACGCCTTGGTGGTCAGCCCGAACCCGTTTTATCAGATCTACGAAGGCGCGGCCTTTCTCGCCGGAGCCAAGCCGCACTACCTGCCATGCCTGGATGAAAACGGCTTCAACCCGGACTTCGACGCGGTTTCGCCGGACATCTGGAAGCGTTGCCAGATCCTGTTCCTGTGCTCGCCAGGCAATCCGACCGGCGCACTGATCCCGGTCGAGACCCTGAAGAAGTTGATCGCCCTGGCCGACGAATACAACTTTGTGATCGCCGCTGACGAGTGCTACAGCGAACTGTATTTCGACGAGCAAACCCCGCCGGCCGGCCTGCTCAGCGCCTGCGTGGAACTGGGCCGCAAGGATTTCAAGCGTTGCGTGGTGTTCCACAGCCTGTCCAAGCGCTCCAACCTGCCGGGCCTGCGCTCGGGTTTCGTGGCTGGCGACGCCGATATCCTCAAAGGCTTCCTGCTGTACCGCACCTACCACGGTTGCGCGATGCCGGTTCAGACCCAACTGGCCAGCGTTGCCGCGTGGAATGACGAAGTGCATGTACGCGCCAACCGCGTGCTGTATCGCGAGAAGTACGATGCCGTGCTGGAAATTCTCGGCCCGGTGATGGACGTACAGCGTCCGGATGGCGGTTTTTACTTGTGGCCCGATGTTGACGGCGATGATGAAGCGTTCTGCCGTGATCTGTTCGTTGAAGAACATGTGACGGTGGTGCCGGGTTCTTATCTGTCCCGTGAAGTTGACGGTTTTAATCCTGGCGCAGGTCGTGTGCGGATGGCGTTGGTAGCGCCGTTGGCCGAATGTGTCGAAGCGGCCGAGCGTATTCGCGCCTTTATAAAACGCCAAAAGTAATATCACAAACTTGCCCCCTTGCAATGAGGGGGCAAGCTCAACTAGCGAACACTCTGAAACAACCCACGCAAAATACCGCTTTGATAAACTAACTCGCCAGACTTAGTATCATCACACGTTAAAAACATCACACTAAAACAACCCAGAACAAGGAAGTTCGACATGTGCAAACTATCATCCTGCATAGCATTCAATCCTGTCAGCGAACAAGCATCATACGAAGCAGCCATTAAAGCAAACCCGGACAACGCACCTAAACATGCACCCGGAGAAATCGCTATTAGTACAATCGCCAACCACACAAAACTTTGGCCAAAACATCGCTGGTTAACAATAGCTTTCATCGATAACCCACCCGAGGCACTACAAGACGCCATCGAACAACTGATTTGGCAATGGGACCCACACGTCAGCCTGATTTTCGGATTATCCAAGGAAGCCAATGCGGACATCCGGATTTCGACAAACACGACACTGAACGGCTCCAGTATTGGCACCGACGCCCTGACCGTCGAGGCAGGCCAACCCACAATGTACATAGGTCTAAAACCTTCAGATCCTGACTTCAAGGTGACTGTTTTGCATGAGTTCGGTCATGCGCTGGGCCTGGAGCACGAACACCAGCACCCTCAAGCGAACATCCCGTGGAACAAACCAAAAGTCTATAAAGCTTATGCTACGCAATTCGGCTGGGATAAAGAACTGGTAGACGATCAGTTATTTACAACAAAAGGAACAGACAGTTCGCGAGTCGCTCCTTACGACAAAACTTCGATTATGCACTACCCCGTAGACAAGGAGTTTACAGATGGCATCTGGGAAGTAGGTACCTACTCGGAACTGAGTGAACAAGATATAAAATCCATCGGCGAATTCTATCCAAAAAAAATATTAACTGACTTCAGCCCACCTGATTCACCTTCAAACAAACCAAACACGGATGTTTAATTATGAATGATTTACCCTATTGCTTCTCCGAACACTCGGTAGACCCGACTACCTCCTACGAGGTGGCAATTACTGAAAACCCAGCGAACCGCCAAAGCACTTCTTCCAGTCGCAAAAAAAGAGCAGTAGCCCGACACACCAAATTCTGGGCGCCAGGCCGTACATTGCGCATTGCTTTTTTGAACGGTGGTCAAGCGTTCAAGGATGGGGTCAAGGCTGCCGCAAGTAACTGGTTACCTCACATCAACCTCAAGTTCGACTTCGTCGAAGGTGAAGAAGGTGATATCCGTATCCGCACCGATCCTTCAACCTATTGGTCCAATATCGGGACAGACGCGCTATTGACGGAAGATGGACCCACCATGGTGATCGGAGACTGGATGCTCCATATCCCACTTTTCAACCACTATGTCATGCACGAGTTCGGCCATGCACTGGGTGCCGAACATGAACACCTGCACCCCGAGATGACTATTCCGTGGAACAAGAAAGCTGTCTATGCAGCACATGGCGTACCCGAAGACGCTAGCGAAGACAATTTCCAACGGCGTGAGGTTGACCAACGCTACTTCAATCTCCTCGACGCGAGCGAGGTCAACTACTCACCCTACGATCCGCTTTCGATCATGCACTATCCCATCCTTCAGCAATGGACCGAAGGTGACTTCCAGATTTGGCACAATTTTAGCCTCAGCGAAAAGGATAAAGCCTTTATGTCCAAGGCTTATCCGTATCCCGAAAGCGAGTGAATCCAGCGTCCCCCCTAACACCTCTCGCGACACGTCATCGCCAATCGGGTGACGACGGCTGAGGCTATACAACTCAAGGCGTCGTGCCCGCGGCGCCTTGAGCCACAAACGTCGCACCAGAAGATCCATCTGAAATGCCAGCGCTTGGGCTTGCGCCGGCGACAGTACTGCCGCAACGGCGAAGGTAATCGGCAGCTTCGAAGTGCCATATTTGTCGCTTAGACTGCGCGAAGGCCCTTACGTCAATGTCGCACGCCGCTGCGGACCGCTCTGAAGCACCGCAACACCTGTGAGAGCCGAGCTTGCTCGCGATAGCGGACTGTCAGCCAGCAAAAATGTTGAATGCTAAAACGCTATCGCGAGCAAGCTCGGCTCCCACAGCTTTTGCGCTTCCATGGCATAATCCGTCACCATTTTTTTCCAGCACCTGCAAAGGGGGCAATTCCTTGACCGTTTCAAGCAAAACGTTGCACCTTTTCGGCATCAAAGCCTGCGACACCATGAAAAAGGCGCGCACCTGGCTCGATGAACACGCTGTCAGCTATGACTTTCATGATTACAAAGCGGTCGGAATTGACCGTGAACACCTGACCCAATGGTGCGACGAGCACGGCTGGCAAGTGGTGTTGAACCGTGCAGGCACGACCTTTCGCAAGCTCGACGACGAACGCAAAGCCGATCTCGACCAGCCGAAAGCCATCGAACTGATGCTCGCACAACCCTCGATGATCAAGCGCCCGGTGCTTGATCTCGGTGACCGAACCCTGATTGGCTTCAAGCCAGATATCTACGCGGCAGCGCTCAATTAAGCCAGCCCGTTCAATTTTGTTAGAGGTTATTTACATGTCCACTACCCTGTTTAGCCTGGCCTTTGGTGTTGGTACTCAAAACCGTCAAGGCGCATGGCTGGAAGTGTTTTACGCACAGCCACTGCTCAACCCGTCGGCCGAACTGGTCGCGGCCATTGCGCCGGTTCTGGGCTACACCGAAGGCAATCAGGCCATCGCGTTCAGCACCGCCCAGGCGTCGCAACTGGCTGAAGCACTGAAAGGCGTCGACGCTGCCCAGGCCGCGCTGCTGACCCGTCTGGCCGAGAGCCACAAGCCGCTGGTCGCGACCATTCTGGCCGAAGACGCTCAGCTGACTTCCACGCCTGAGGCTTACCTCAAGCTGCACCTGCTGTCCCACCGTCTGGTCAAGCCGCACGGCCTGAACCTGGCCGGCGTGTTCCCGTTGCTGCCGAACGTGGCCTGGACCAGCCAGGGCGCCATCGACCTGTCCGAACTGGCTGAGCATCAACTGGAAGCCCGTCTGCGTGGCGAGTTGCTGGAAGTGTTCTCGGTGGACAAGTTCCCGAAAATGACCGACTACGTGGTTCCGGCTGGCGTGCGTATCGCTGACGCGGCGCGTATCCGCCTGGGCGCTTATGTGGGCGAAGGCACCACCGTGATGCACGAAGGTTTCGTCAACTTCAACGCTGGCACCGAAGGCCCGGGCATGATCGAAGGTCGTGTATCGGCAGGTGTTTTCGTCGGCAAGGGTTCGGACCTGGGCGGCGGTTGCTCGACCATGGGCACGCTGTCGGGTGGTGGCAACATCGTGATCAAGGTCGGCGAAGGCTGCCTGATCGGCGCGAACGCCGGTATCGGTATCCCGTTGGGCGACCGCAACACCGTTGAGTCGGGCCTGTACGTGACCGCTGGCACCAAAGTGGCGCTGCTGGACGAGCACAACAAGCTGGTCAAAGTCGTCAAGGCGCGTGAACTGGCCGGTCAACCTGACCTGTTGTTCCGCCGCAATTCGGAGACCGGAGCCGTGGAGTGTAAAACCCACAAATCGGCCATCGAACTGAACGAAGCGCTGCACGCTCACAACTAAGCAGAGCGTCGAACGATTACCTGTGTAGGAGCAGAGCTTGCTCGCGATGGGGCCCCTGAGGCCGCCAAAAGCTTCGCGAGCAAGCTTTGCTCCTACGGGTCAGGCGTACATCCGCCCATGTTCACCAGGGCCCGACAGCATGATGATTTCCTCTCCCTGGCGCGCCGATTTTCCGGCCATCGCCGCTCTGCAACGGCAAGGCCAGACCTATCTGGACAACGCCGCCACCACGCAAAAGCCACAAGCCCTGCTGGATGCCCTGACGCATTACTACGCCAATGGCGCAGCCAATGTGCATCGAGCGCAACACTTGCCCGGCGCCCATGCCACCCAGGCGTTCGAGGCCAGCCGCAGCAAGGTCGCCCAATGGCTGAATGCCGGCGATGGCGGGCAGATCATTTTTACTCACGGCGCGACTTCTGCGCTGAACCTCCTGGCGTATGGCCTGGAACCGCTTTTCAATCCGGGCGATGAGATTGTCATCAGCGCCCTGGAGCATCACGCCAACTTGCTGCCATGGCAGCAACTGGCCCAGCGACGCGAGCTGAAACTGGTGATCCTGCCGCTGGATGCCGACGGTTTGATCGATCTGAGTGCCGCCGCGCAGTTGATCGGTCCGCAAACCCGCCTGTTGGCGGTTAGTCAGCTGTCCAACGTGCTTGGCGCCTGGCAGCCGTTGCCCGCTTTATTGGCGATGGCCAAGGCGAACGACGCATTGACTGTGGTCGATGGCGCTCAAGGCGTAGTGCATGGTCGACATGACGTGCAGGCGCTGGGTTGCGACTTTTATGTATTTTCCAGTCATAAGCTCTACGGTCCCGATGGACTCGGTGTGTTGTACGGGCGCAATGAAGCGCTGAAACAACTGCGCCACTGGCAATTTGGCGGCGAAATGGTGCTGGATGCGGACTACCAAAGTGCTCGCTTTCGCCCTGCCCCGCTGGGTTTCGAGGCAGGAACGCCGCCGATTGCCAGTGTGATTGGTTTGGGGGCGACGCTGGATTATCTGGCGGCCCTCGATCAGGAAGCAGTGTCTGCGCATGAAGCGGCGTTGCATGATTATTTGTTGAAAGGTCTTGAAGCACGTAATGGCATTCGGCTGCTGGGCAAGCCGCAACTGGCGCTGGCCAGTTTTGTCGTCGAGGGTGTGCATAACTCTGATCTGGCGCATCTGCTGACCGAACAGGGGATTGCGGTTCGGGCGGGACATCACTGCGCCATGCCGTTGCTCAAGAGCTTCGAGCTGGCCGGGGCGATTCGGGTGTCGYTGGCGCTGTACAACGATTCCGAAGACCTGGAGCGGTTTTTTGAAGCGCTGGATCAGGCGTTGGAGCTGTTGCGATGAGCTTGCCTGTCGACGCGGTGACGGCGCTGGATACGTTTCAAAACGCGGCTGGCTGGGAACAGCGGGCGCGGCTGTTGATGCAGTGGGGTGACCGCCTGCCTGTTTTGAGCGATGTGGATAAAGTCGACACCAACCGGGTGCATGGCTGTGAAAGTCAGGTCTGGTTGGTGGGCACACTGCAGGATGGACATTGGCAGTTTGCGGCGAGCAGCGATGCGCGGTTGATTCGCGGGTTGGTGGCGTTGCTGCTGGCGCGGGTCAACGGGTTGTCGGCGGCTGAGCTGCGGCAGGTGGATTTGCCGGAGTGGTTCAATCAGCTTGGGCTTTCGCGGCAGCTATCGCCGTCGCGCAGTAATGGCCTCAACGCCGTATTGCAACGCATGCGCGAATTAGCTCTGTAGGAAGCCGGCTTGCTGGCGATCCAGGCACCGCGGTGTGTCAGGGATGCCGCCATCGCTGGCAAGCCAGCTCCTACAGTGGATTGTGTTCAAACCTCAGGTTTAACCCGATCCGAGGGGCGCCGAACCCCAGCAACAATCTTATCCACAGCCTTGGTCGCCGCGACCATGCCGAACGTCGCCGTCACCATCATCACCGCGCCAAACCCGCCGGCACAGTCCAGCTTCACGCCATCCCCGACAAAACTCTTCTGCAAGCAAATGCTGCCATCGGGTTTCGGGTAGCGCAGTTGTTCGGTGGAAAAAACGCACGGCACGCTGTAATGGCGGGTCACGGTGCGGGAGAAGCCGTAATCGCGACGCAAGGTCGAGCGCACTTTCGACGCCAACGGATCGTTGAACGTACGGTTCAAATCGCACACCTGAATCAGCGTCGGATCAATCTGCCCACCCGCCCCGCCGGTGGTGATGATCTGGATCTTGCGACGCTTGCACCAGGCAATCAGCGCAGCCTTCGCGTTAACGCTGTCGATGCAATCGATCACGCAGTCAATGTTCGGCGTGATGTATTCGGCCATGGTCTCGCGGGTGACGAAATCCGCCACCGCGTGCACCGTGCAGTCCGGGTTGATCCCGCGCAGGCGCTCGGCCATCACTTCGACCTTCGGTTTGCCGACGGTGCTGTCCAGTGCATGTAACTGGCGGTTGGCGTTGCTGACACAGACATCGTCGAGGTCAAACAGCGAAATCTCGCCCACGCCACAACGGGCAACGGCTTCCGCCGCCCACGAACCGACGCCACCAACGCCAACGATCGCCACATGCGCCGCGCGCAGGCGCTCCAGCCCCTCGATGCCATACAAACGGGCGATGCCTGCAAACCGCGGATCTTCTGTGCTCATGACCAATACCCCAAAAACCGGCGCGCATTATAGGGCCACAGCGCGAGAACTTTTAACCTTCTGGCTACAAGTGTAAGAACTTATGTGAAACGGAATTGCCCAACGTCAGACTTTTCCCTGCCTGATGTACGGTAAGTGAAAGCACGGTGTAGGATGCGCGCCCTCCAAGTCCTTTGGCAGCCGTCCTGCCGACCGTTCCTTCGTTCCACTGCCTCCGGAACCCGAAATAGCTATGTCATCGCGTAAATTTGGACTCAACCTGGTCGTGGTGCTCGCCATCGCAGCCTTGTTTACCGGCTTCTGGGCGCTGATCAATCGCCCGGTCACCGCCCCCAACTGGCCTGAACAGATCGCCGGCTTCTCGTACTCGCCGTACCAACAAGGCCAGTACCCACAAAAAGAGCAATACCCCACCGACGATCAAATGCGTCGCGACCTGGAGATCATGAGCAAGCTGACGGACAACATCCGTACTTACTCGGTCGACGGTACGCTGGGAGATATTCCCAAGCTGGCAGAAGAATTCGGCCTGCGCGTGACACTGGGAATCTGGATCAGCCCGGACCAGGAGCGCAATGAGCGCGAAATCACTCGTGCCATCGAAATCGCCAACACGTCCCGCAGTGTGGTTCGCGTGGTTGTAGGCAACGAGGCGATCTTCCGTAAGGAAATTACCGCCGCTGAACTGAGCGTACTGCTGGATCGCGTCCGCGCGGCCGTGAAAGTGCCGGTTACCACCTCCGAGCAGTGGCACGTCTGGGAAGAACACCCGGAACTGGCCAAACACGTCGACCTGATCGCCGCGCACGTATTGCCTTACTGGGAATTTATCCCGGTGGACAAGGCCGGTCAGTTCGTCCTCGACCGCGCCCGTGACCTGAAAAAGATGTTCCCGAAAAAACCGCTGCTGCTTTCGGAGGTTGGCTGGCCGAGCAATGGCCGTATGCGTGGCGGCACCGATGCCAGCCCGGCGGATCAGGCGATCTACCTGCGCACGTTGGTCAACAAGCTCAACCGCCAGGGTTTCAACTACTTCGTGATCGAAGCGTTTGACCAGCCGTGGAAGGCCAGCGACGAAGGCTCTGTGGGCGCGTATTGGGGCGTGTTCAACGCCGCGCGCCAGCAGAAATTCAACTTCGAAGGCCCGGTGGTCGCGATCCCGCAATGGCGGGTGCTGGCGATCGGCTCGGCCGTGTTGGCGTTGCTGTCCCTGACCCTGTTGATGATTGATGGCTCGGCCCTGCGCCAGCGTGGCCGTACCTTCCTGACCTTCATCGCATTCCTCTGCGGTTCGGTGTTGGTGTGGATCGGTTACGACTACAGCCAGCAATACAGCACCTGGTTCAGCCTGACCGTCGGATTCCTCCTGGCCCTCGGTGCACTCGGGGTCTTTATTGTTTTGTTGACCGAGGCCCATGAACTGGCCGAAGCAGTCTGGACCCACAAGCGCCGGCGTGAATTCCTGCCGGTGGTGGGCGATTCGGATTACAGACCGAAAGTCTCGATCCATGTGCCGTGCTACAACGAGCCGCCGGAGATGGTCAAACAGACCCTCAACGCCTTGGCCAACCTCGACTATCCGGACTTCGAAGTCCTGATCATCGACAACAACACCAAGGACCCGGCGGTCTGGGAACCGGTGCGCGATTATTGTGAAACCCTCGGCCCGCGCTTCAAGTTCTTCCACGTTGCCCCGCTGGCCGGTTTCAAGGGTGGCGCGCTGAATTACCTGATCCCGCATACAGCCAAGGATGCCGAAGTCATCGCGGTGATCGACTCGGACTACTGCGTCGACCCGAACTGGCTCAAGCACATGGTGCCGCACTTCGCCGATCCGAAAATCGCGGTGGTGCAGTCGCCGCAGGATTACCGCGATCAGAACGAAAGCACCTTCAAAAAGCTTTGCTACGCGGAATACAAAGGCTTCTTCCATATCGGCATGGTCACCCGTAACGACCGTGACGCGATCATCCAGCACGGCACCATGACCATGACCCGGCGCTCGGTGCTTGAGGAACTGGGCTGGGCCGACTGGTGTATCTGTGAAGACGCCGAGTTGGGTCTGCGCGTGTTCGAAAAAGGCCTGTCAGCGGCGTATTACCACACCAGCTACGGCAAAGGCTTGATGCCCGATACCTTTATCGACTTCAAGAAACAGCGTTTCCGCTGGGCCTACGGCGCGATTCAGATCATCAAGCGTCACACCGCCAGCTTGCTGCGCGGCAAGGACACCGAGTTGACCCGTGGTCAGCGTTACCACTTCCTTGCGGGCTGGTTGCCGTGGGTCGCGGATGGCATGAACATCTTCTTCACCGTCGGCGCGTTGTTGTGGTCGGCGGCGATGATCATCGTGCCGCAGCGGGTCGATCCGCCATTGCTGATTTTCGCGATCCCGCCGTTGGCGCTGTTCGTGTTCAAGGTTGGCAAGATCATCTTCCTTTATCGCCGTGCCGTCGGCGTGAACCTGAAAGATGCCTTCTGCGCGGCACTGGCCGGCTTGGCGTTGTCGCACACCATCGCCAAAGCGGTGCTGTACGGCTTCTTCACCAGCAGCATTCCGTTCTTCCGCACGCCGAAAAACGCCGACAACCACGGCTTCTGGGTGGCCATTTCGGAGGCGCGGGAAGAGATGTTCATCATGCTGCTGTTGTGGGGCGCGGCGCTGGGGATCTTCCTGGTCAACGGCTTGCCGAGCAACGATATGCGCTTCTGGGTGACCATGTTGCTGGTGCAGTCGCTGCCGTACCTGGCGGCCCTGATCATGGCGTTCCTGTCTTCGCTGCCGAAACCGGCAGCCGAGCCGGAGCCGGCACCGGCGGTCTAAATCTGTACGGATGCACTAAACGGCGGCCAATGGTCGCCGTTTTGCTTTAAGATAACCGCCATTTTGCGCGCCCAGCACCAATTCCTGTAGGAGTAAAGCTTGCTCGCGATTGATGCGACTCGGTGTAACAGAAAGACCTCATCATCGTTCATCGCGAGCAAGCTTTGCTCCTACACAATTAGCTTCCGGAGTTTTCCATGACGGCCCACGCCGACCTTTCGCCGACCCTTCAACTCGCCATCGACCTGATCCGCCGTCCGTCCGTGACGCCGGTCGACGCCGATTGCCAGAAGCAGATGATGCAGCGCCTGGGCGACGCCGGTTTCCTGCTGGAACCGATGCGCATCGAAGATGTGGATAACTTCTGGGCGACCCACGGTAAACACGACGGTCCGGTGCTGTGCTTCGCAGGCCACACCGACGTGGTACCGACTGGCCCGGTGACTGCCTGGCAGATCGACCCGTTCAACGCGCTGATCGACGAACACGGCATGCTCTGCGGCCGTGGCGCGGCGGACATGAAAGGCAGCCTGGCGTCGATGACCGTGGCCGCCGAGCGCTTTGTCGCCGACTACCCGGATCACAAGGGCAAGGTCGCTTTCCTGATCACCAGTGACGAAGAAGGCCCGGCGCATCACGGCACCAAGGCTGTGATCGAACGCCTCGCCGCCCGTAAGGAGCGTCTGGACTGGTGCATCGTCGGCGAGCCGTCGAGCACCACGCTGGTGGGCGATGTGGTCAAGAATGGCCGTCGCGGTTCCCTCGGCGCCAAACTGACCGTTCGCGGCGTGCAGGGCCACGTGGCCTATCCGCACCTCGCCAAGAACCCGATCCACCTCGCCGCCCCGGCCCTGGCCGAACTGGCCGCCGAGCATTGGGACCACGGCAACGATTTCTTCCCGCCAACCAGTTTCCAGATTTCCAACGTCAACTCCGGCACCGGCGCGACCAACGTGATTCCGGGCGACCTGGTGGCGGTGTTCAACTTCCGTTTCTCCACCGAGTCCACCGTTGAAGGCCTGCAAAAGCGCGTCGCCGACATTCTCGACAAGCACGGCCTGGACTGGCACATCGACTGGGCGCTGTCCGGTCTGCCGTTCCTCACAGAGCCGGGTGCGTTGCTGGATGCCGTGGCGTCGAGCATCAAGGACATCACCGGTCGCGAAACCAAGGCTTCCACCAGCGGTGGCACCTCCGACGGTCGTTTCATCGCGACCATGGGCACGCAAGTGGTTGAACTGGGCCCGGTCAATGCAACGATCCACCAGGTCAACGAGCGCGTACTGGCCGCTGACCTCGACGTGCTGACCGAAATCTACTACCAGACCCTGATCAAGTTGCTCGCCTGATGCTCGCCTGCCCGATCTGCAGTGAACCGCTGAACGCGGTGGACAACGGCGTGGCTTGCCCCGCCGGGCATCGGTTTGACCGCGCGCGCCAGGGTTATCTGAACCTGTTGCCCGTGCAGCACAAAAACAGCCGCGACCCTGGGGATAACCTGGCCATGGTCGAAGCCCGTCGCGACTTCCTGAACGCCGGCCACTACGCGCCGGTGGCCAAGCGTCTGGCCGAACTGGCAGCGCAATTCGCGCCGCAACGCTGGCTCGACATCGGCTGTGGCGAGGGTTACTACACCGCGCAAATCGCCGAGGCCTTGCCAAACGCCGACGGTTACGCGCTGGACATCTCCCGGGAAGCGGTGAAACGCGCCTGTAAACGCAATCCGCAGTTGACCTGGTTGATCGCCAGCATGGCGCGGGTGCCGTTGGCCTCGGGCAGTTGCCAGTTTCTCGCCAGCGTCTTCAGCCCATTGGATTGGGAAGAAGCCAAACGCCTGCTCAGCCCCGGTGGCGGTTTGATGAAAGTCGGGCCGACCAGCGGTCACCTGATGGAGTTGCGCGAACGGCTGTACGACGAAGTCCGTGAGTACACCGACGACAAGCATCTGGCGCTGGTGCCGGAAGGTATGGCGCTGGCGCACAGTGAAACCCTTGAATTCAAACTGACACTTTCAAAGGGACAGGACCGCGCGAACTTGTTGGCCATGACACCCCACGGCTGGCGCGCCAGTGCCGAACGCCGCGCGGCGGTCATCGAACAGGCTGAGCCGTTCGAAGTCACTGTGTCGATGCGCTACGATTATTTCGTACTGCAGTAGTAGTTAGAGAGAAATCTTAATTTTTTGGTCTTGAGCAACGGCTTGAGGCCGGCTAAATCCGCGAATGGATTTTTCAGACCCGCAGTGAGGACATCCATGCGCCAACCCGATATCGAGATTTACCTGAAAGACGCCGACGTCGACTACAAGGCCATTGCGGCCTGGCTCGGCACTGCTTTGGGCCCGTGCACCGACTGGGTTCAGAAGGGCCAGACGTACAAGTGCAAGGCCGGCAATGTGCCCGTCACCTGGCTACCCAAAGCCGTGGGCAAATGGAACAGCCTGTTCCTGGACAGCGACCAGACCCCATGGGAAGACGACATCGCCTGCGCACGCGCAGCCTTTGCCGCGCTGAACGTCGAAGTGCGTTGCGCGCCGGGTACGTGGGTCGAGGAAGAAGGGGAAGAAACTGCAGATCGCTGGATGCGTATCAGCGCGGATGGTGAAGAAGAGATCACCTGGAAAACCGCGTAGTCAGCGACACCACAAACCTGTAGGAGCAAGGCTTGCCTGCGATTGAGGCGACGCGGTGTATCAGGTAATCCGCGTTGCCATTCATCGCGGGCAAGCCTTGCTCCTACAGGTTGCGTCGCGGTTACAGACCTACAACGTCTTCAGCCTGCAAGCCCTTCTCGCCCGTCACCACGGCATATTCAACCTGCTGCCCTTCAGCCAGCGATCGGTGCCCTTCGCCGCGAATCGCGCGGTAGTGCACGAACACATCCACCCCGTCCTCGCGTTGAATAAAGCCGTAGCCCTTGGCGTCGTTAAACCACTTCACGTTGCCGGTTTCGCGCGTAGCCATGAATCAGTACCCCCTTATTTTTATTTTGAACGGCCGAGTATATGACAGCCGTCAAAACTCTCAACTCACTTTACTTAGCCGCTTTTTTGCCGATTTTCGACGAATCCGGCACACTGTCGCCCTCCCGAGCAAGTGCTCGGTTTTATCCACTCACGCAGAAGCCGTATGACCCGCTCCCCGTTCCGCCGTCTTGTGTTTGGCACCTTGCGCCGACTGTTGTATCTCTGGGTTCGCTCGGAGACGATCAACCAGTCGTCGTTCACCCTTGACCTCGACCGCAGTCGCCCGGTGTTCTACGTCCTGCAAAACCCTTCGCTGACCGACCTCGCCGTGGTCGACACCGAATGCAGCAAAGCTGGCCTGCCCCGCCCGGTGCTGCCGGTTTCAGTGGGTAATCTTGTGGAACCCGCCGCGTTCTTTTACCTGACGCCAGAGCCTGACTGGCTCGGCCGTCAGGACAAACGCGGTGCGCCGCCGACTCTCACCCGGTTGGTCAGTGCCCTGAGCCAGAACGCCGCCGAAGACGCGCAAATCATTCCGGTCAGCGTGTTCTGGGGTCAGTCGCCGGACAGCGAATCGAGCCCGTGGAAATTGCTGTTCGCCGACAGCTGGGCCGTCACCGGCCGTCTTCGCCGCTTGTTGAGCATCATCGTGCTGGGGCGCAAGACGCGTGTGCAGTTCTCTGCGCCGATTCACCTGTGCGAGCTGATCGATCACAACAAGGGCCACGAGCGCACCGTGCGCATGGCCCAGCGGATCCTGCGGGTGCACTTCCGCAATCTCAAAGCCGCCGTCATCGGTCCGGACATTTCCCACCGGCGCAATCTGGTCAAAGGCTTGCTCAACCAGCCGCTGGTCAAACAAGCGATCCTCGACGAAGCCGAGCGCGAGAACATCTCCCCGGAAAAAGCCAAGGCCCAGGCCCTGCGTTACGGCAACGAGATCGCCTCGGACTACACCTACACCGCCATCCGTTTTCTGGAAGTGGTGCTGAGCTGGTTCTGGAACAAGATCTACGACGGGATCAAGGTCAACCACATCGAAGGCGTGCAGAAGGTCGCTCAGGGTCACGAAGTGATCTACGTGCCGTGCCATCGCAGCCACATCGATTATTTGCTGCTCTCGTATCTGCTGTTCCGCAATGGCCTGACCCCGCCGCACGTTGCCGCCGGGATCAACCTCAACATGCCGGTGATCGGCAGCCTGCTACGCAGGGGCGGTGCGTTTTTCATGCGCCGCACGTTCAAGGGCAACCCGCTGTACACCTCGGTGTTCAACGAATACCTGCACACGCTGTTCACCAAAGGTTTCCCGGTCGAGTACTTCGTCGAGGGCGGCCGTTCGCGCACCGGGCGCATGCTGCAACCGAAAACCGGGATGCTCGCGATTACCCTGCGCAGCTTCCTGCGTTCATCGCGCATGCCCATCGTGTTTGTGCCGGTGTACATCGGTTACGAGCGCGTACTGGAAGGCCGGACCTACCTCGGCGAACTGCGAGGTGCGACCAAGAAGAAAGAGTCGATCTTCGATATTTTCAAAGTCATCGGCGCGCTCAAGCAACGCTTTGGCCAAGTGGCGGTGAACTTCGGCGAGCCGATCAAACTGGCGGAATTCCTCGACAGCGAACAACCGGACTGGCGCCAACAGGAACTCGGTCCGCAGTTCAAACCGGCCTGGCTCAACGAAACGACTAACCGCCTGGGCGAGAAAGTCGCGCAGCATCTGAACGAAGCGGCAGCGATCAACCCGGTGAACCTGGTGGCCCTGGCGTTGCTCTCCACCAGCCGTCTGGCGCTGGACGATCGCGCCATGGCACGAGTGCTCGATTTGTATCTGGCGCTGTTGCGCAAGGTTCCGTATTCAGCGCACACCACGCTGCCAGAAGGTGACGGTCGCGCACTGATCGAACATGTGAAGGACATGGATCTGCTGTCCGAGCAGAGCGATGCCCTGGGCAAAATTTTGTATCTGGACGAGCAAAACGCCGTCCTGATGACCTACTACCGCAACAACGTGCTGCACATCTTTGCGTTACCGGCGCTGCTGGCGAGTTTCTTCCAGAGCGCCTCTCGCATGAGCCGCGAACAGATCCTGCGCTACACCCGTGCGCTGTATCCGTACCTGCAATCGGAACTGTTCATTCGCTGGTCCATGGATGAGCTGGACGCCGTGATCGATCAATGGCTGGAAGCGTTCGTCGAACAGGGTCTGCTGCGCTTCGAAAACAATGTCTACCTGCGCCCGGTACCAAGTTCGCGGCATTTCGTGTTGCTGACCTTGCTGTCGAAGAGCATCGCCCAGACGTTGCAGCGCTTCTACATGACCGTTTCTTTACTGCTCAACAGCGGCCAGAACAGCATCAGCGCCGAAGAGTTGGAAGACCTGTGCACGGTCATGGCCCAGCGCCTGTCGATCCTGCATGGCCTGAACGCCCCGGAGTTCTTCGACAAGAGTCTGTTCCGGCACTTCATCCAGACCATGCTTGATCTCGACGTGCTCAAGCGCGACGAAGCCGGTAAGTTGAGCTATCACGAATTGCTCGGCGAACTGGCCGAAGGTGCGGCCAAACGGGTGCTGCCAGCAGAGATTCGTTTGTCGATCCGTCAGGTGGCATTGCATCGCAGTGAAGATGCGGCGGATCAGGCTTAGTTTCGCCGCCTGTAACTTCCTGACAATGACTATAAGAACAAGGATGTTCTTATCTTCGCTCGGTTATGGATTAATAGATCCCCCACAACCAATCCCGATATGGATATCGCGATGAACTCATCAGAAAACAACAACGCTTACATCACCCTCACTTTTAGTTTGCCTGAAGACTTTCTACCGCCCATCGGTGGCGAAGGTGAAACGTATATAAGTGTTCAAACTGCAAACTCTTCTACGCCTGTAAAAGTCGCACACTCCCGAGAACCGGTGTTGCGTAGCGGGCGCTGGAATTTTTCATTTGCACACAACTATACCGATGTAAGCGTCAAATACCGCGTGACGGTCAGCATGACCCACAACGGCGTTCCACTGCTGATTGACCTGGACCACTTCGTCATTGTCCACCGCGCACCACACCGACAAACCCTGCACCTGAGCCCTATCGGTCGTCTTTACATTCAGGCGCAAGAACCTCAACCGGTAGAACCGGAGCACGCGGTGACCGTCGTCGCGCATGAGCACGACAATGCGGCGGTCCAACTGACTCAAGTGCATATCAGTGAACAAATGGCAGAGGCGTTTTATCTGGAATACGACCCAGACACTGTCGTGCCGGGCAAGCGCTATACCCTGACGGCCACTGAAAATGAATACCGCAACTCAATCGAGGTGTATCCCGGCTCCGTTGTATTGAAACCCTTCAGCAAAGTCTGAAAAAGCGCTTATCAACAATACGCGGGCGAAACTGTTGTAAAAATCCGTTAGATTGTCGCCAGCGTTTCACTAAACTCCTCTTTCGAACAAGGAAGCTGCCATGCTTCGCCCTACCCTTCGCTTCGCGGGCCTTTGCGCAGGCCTGATGATTTCCGCCAGCGCGCTGGCGCTGTCGCTCAGCGACCTGTCGCAAACAGACGCCACCGGTGGCCTCAAGGATGCCCTGACCCAAGGTGCGCAGTTAGCGGTCAAACAACTCGGCACACCGGGTGGCTTCAGCAACAACCCGGACGTGAAAATCGGTTTGCCGGGCAAACTCGGCAAGGTCGCCAGCAAAATGAAGCAGTTCGGCATGGGCGATCAGGTCGACGAGCTGGAAACCAGCATGAACAAAGCGGCTGAAATCGCCGTGACCCAAGCCCAGCCGATCCTCGTGGACGCAGTAAAGAAGATGAGCGTGGAAGATGCCAAAGGCATTCTCAGCGGCGGCAACGACTCGGCCACTCAATACCTGAACAAAACCAGCCGCGAACAGATCCGCACGAAGTTCCTGCCCATCGTCAAGCAAGCCACCGACCAGGTTGGCCTGGCCAAGCAGTACAACACCTTCGCGGGTCAGGCGGCGACCATGGGAGTGCTGGATGCCAAGAACGCCAACGTCGAAAACTACGTCACCGAGCAGGCCCTGAACGGTTTGTTCGAGATGATTGGCAAACAGGAAGAAACCATCCGCCAGAACCCTGCGGCGGCGGCGACCAGTTTGGCGAAGAAGGTGTTTGGGACGTTGTAGTTTTTAGCGACCATCACGCGACAGAAAGCCCGCTGACCTTTACAGGTTCAGCGGGCTTTTTCATTTAAATGGCTTCCATTATGGATGAGTCCACGGGTGCGGCCCGTAAAAAGAATACCCACTCCCGACCCATCTTCCGCTTCTCAAACACCTTCAGATCAACCAACCCGTTCAAGGTCGCCGAAGCGGTGTTGTAAGAGCAGTCGAGGTTTTCCTTCACATTGACGGCCGTGAACTCCTTGGCCATCCCGCTCTTGGCCACTTGATAGACGGCGCGCTGCTTCTCGGTGAGCTGATCGAAAAAACCCGATGCCATCAACCAGCGATCAAAGCGTTCGGCGTAGTCCAGACTCTTGCGATAGACCTCGGTAAAACCACTGACAGCTCTCAGGATCACCGAACACTGGAAATCAATGAAATAAGTCAGGTCCAGTTCATCGGCCTCGGTATTCAAATACGACCGTCCGTATTTCACCGGCGCGTTGCGCAGCAAAACGCTGATCGCAATGTACCGAAAGGCCGAGAAGTCATTCTTGAACATGAACCAGTAAAACAGCGCCCGAGCGACACGACCATTGCCATCGCGAAAAGGATGCTCGTAACCCAAAGCAAAATGCAGCGCGATACCTTTGACCAGTGGATGAAGGTAGTCCCCACGGTTGAGATCGTTGTGGGACTGATTGATCCACTTCGACAGCAGCTCCAATCGTGACACCAGCCCTGCGGCGGGCGGCGGTGTATGCACGGTGTTGCCCTCTCCGTCCTGCACCACCACATCATCGTTGCCACGCAATTCCCCCGGCGAATACTGCGCATCATCGATGCCCTCGACACCTACACGATGCATCGCGGTGATGAGTTCCACACTCAGTGGTTGATAACGCTGTTCCCAGGCAAAGTTCATCATTCGGTAGTTACCAATGACCATTCGCTCATCTGGCGTACGCGGCAGGCGATGACGCTTGAGCATGTCCTTGGCCACTCGTGTGGTGGTTGCGGCGCCTTCGAGCTGGCTGCTGCTGATGGCCTCGTCTTCGATCAGGTCATTGAGCAGATAGCTGAAATGTGCGCGCTCACCGATCTGGCTGGTCATGTACTCCAGCGCGGCGGTAGTGGCTTGGCGATCGACCGCCGAAATGGCTTTCTGCGCCAGCGGCGTCAGAACGAAGTTGCCCCACTGGACCGGCTCGCCCAAGGGGAGAAGGCAGGAGTACTGGGCTGTCCGGGCCTTTTTGACCAAGGCCCAGCACAATCTGGAATCCAGTCCCGGCGCCCAGCGGTAACGCAATTCATCAAATGGAAGGTAACGCCCCTGATCATCCAGAGGTTTCAGCAGGGCCAGGTAGTCCGGGAGGCGTTCCTTGTAGGGCGATTTCATCAACAGGTCGAAGACCGGATCGGTCCTTCCCGTTAAAGCAGGCGGCTTTTTCATCACTACTGTCTCAAAAACTCGTGAAACTGAGCCTTGAGTACAGCATTCAGCTCCCCCTGACTCAATATCAGAGGGATCTGAAATACATGTAGGAAGTCAGACCGCCTCTTTCTTGACCCTGAACCACGCCGCATACAGCGCCGGCAAGAACAGCAACGTCAGCGCCGTCGCCACAATCAACCCGCCCATGATCGCCACCGCCATCGGCCCGAAGAACACGCTGCGTGACAAGGGGATCATCGCCAGCACCGCCGCGAGCGCGGTCAACACAATCGGACGGAAGCGGCGCACGGTCGCCTCGATAATCGCTTGCCAGGGCTTGAGGCCTGCCGCGATGTCCTGCTCGATCTGGTCCACCAGGATCACCGAGTTACGCATGATCATCCCGGACAACGCGATGGTCCCGAGCATGGCGACAAAACCGAACGGCTGACGGAACACGAGCAGGAACAACGTCACGCCGATCAGCCCCAGCGGCGCGGTCAGAAACACCATCACCGTGCGGGAGAAACTGCGCAGTTGCAGCATCAATAGCGTCAGCACCACCACGATGAACAGCGGCACACCGGCCTTCACTGAGTTCTGTCCGCGAGCGGAGTCTTCGACCGTGCCGCCGACGTCCAGCAAGTAACCGTCCGGCAATTCGGCGCGAATCGGATCGAGCGTCGGCATGATCTGTTGCACCAGCGTTGCCGGTTGTTCCTTGCCATAGATGTCGGCGCGGATGGTCACGTTGGGCAGGCGATTACGGTGCCAGATGATGCCTTCTTCGAAGCCGTATTCCAGCGTGGCAATCTGCGACAGTGCAACGCTACGGCCGTTATCGGTCGGCACGGCCAGGCTCGGCAGCAACGACAGTTCGGTGCGCTCGTGCAAGGTGCCGCGCAACAGGATCTCGATCAACTCGTTGTCTTCGCGGTACTGGCTGACGCTGGAACCGGTCAGCGAGCTTTGCAGGAACTTCGACAGGTTCGCCGTGCTCACGCCAAGCGCCCGGGCGCGGTCCTGATCGACGTTCAGGTACACAACTTTGCTCGGCTCTTCCCAGTCCAGGTGCACATTGACCACATGCGGGTTCTCGCGAACCTTGGCCGCCACTTTACGGGCCAGTGCGCGGACTTCGTCGATGTGTTCACCGGTCACGCGGAACTGCACCGGGTAGCCTACTGGCGGGCCGTTTTCAAGACGCGTGACCCGCGCACGCAGGGCCGGGAATTGTTCGTTGAGGGCTTCGATCAGCCAGGTGCGCAGGGCTTCGCGATCCTCGATGGTCTTGGCCAGGACCACAACCTGCGCGAAGCTCGCCGCCGGCAGTTGCTGATCGAGCGGCAGGTAAAAACGCGGTGAACCGGTGCCAACGTAGGCCACGTAATTATCGATACCGGCGCGATCCTTCAACAGGCTTTCAAGGCGTTTAACTTCATCGGCGGTGTTGCTCAGGGACGCGCCTTCGGCCAGTTTCAAATCGATCATCAACTCCAGCCGGCCCGACGCCGGGAAGAATTGCTGCGGCACGAAGCGGAACAGCGCCACCGAGGCAATAAACATCATGATCGTCAGCACGATCACGGTTTTGCGTCGCCGCACGCACCACTCCACCAGACGTCTTACACGTTGATAGAACGGTGTACCGTAAGGATCGGGCTGACCCGTACCATGTTTGGCGGCATGAATCTTCGCCAGATCCGGCAGGAGCTTTTCCCCCAGATACGGCACAAAAACCACCGCAGCCACCCACGAGGCCAACAAGGCGATGGTCACCACCTGGAAGATCGAGCGGGTGTATTCGCCGGTGCTCGATTGTGCCGTGGCAATCGGCAAGAAGCCGGCGGCAGTGATCAGCGTACCGGTGAGCATCGGGAATGCCGTACTCGTCCAGGCGTAACTCGCTGCCTTCACGCGGTCGAAGCCCTGCTCCATTTTGATCGCCATCATTTCCACGGCGATGATCGCGTCGTCCACCAGCAGCCCTAGCGCCAGCACCAGCGCACCGAGAGAAATCTTGTGCAGGCCTATCCCCAGGTAATACATGCTGGCAAAGGTCATCGCCAACACCAGCGGAATCGCCAGCGCCACCACCATGCCGGTGCGCACGCCGAGTGAGAAGAAGCTCACCAGCAACACAATTGCCAAGGCTTCGACCAGCACCTGAACGAACTCGCCGACCCCGGTTTTCACCGCGGCAGGCTGATCCGATACCTTGCGCAGCTGCATGCCGGCCGGGAGGTTTTTTTGAATGCGGTCGAACTCGATCTCCAGCGCCTTGCCCAGCACCAGAATGTCGCCGCCGCCCTTCATCGCGACGGCCAGACCGATAGCGTTTTCGGCCATGAAACGCATGCGCGGCGCGGGCGGATCATTGAAGCCACGGCGAACGTCAGCCACATCGGAAATGCGGAACGTACGATCACCGACGCGTATCGGGAAGTTCTTGATCTCATCGACAGTCTGAAAATTCCCCGAGACCCGTAGCTGCAATCGCTCACTGGTGGTTTCGAAGAACCCGGCTGTCGACACTGCGTTCTGTTCTTCAAGCGCTTGCTGCACGGCAGCCAACGGCAAGCCAAGGGTAGCGAGTTTGACGTTGGACAGCTCGATCCAGATCTTCTCGTCCTGCAACCCGAGCAAATCGACCTTGCCCACATCCTTGACCCGTTGCAGCTGGATCTGGATGCGGTCGGCGTAATCCTTCAACACTGCGTAATCAAAACCGTCGCCGGTCAGGGCATAGATGTTGCCGAAGGTGGTGCCGAATTCATCGTTGAAAAACGGCCCCTGAATGCCCGGTGGCAAGGTGTGACGGATGTCGCTGACCTTCTTGCGGACCTGATACCAGAGCTCGGGAATCTCCACCGAGTGCATGGCATCGCGCGCGATAAACGTTACCTGGGACTCCCCCGGACGGGAGAACGAGACGATGCGCTCGTAGTCGCCGGTTTCCATCAGCTTCTTTTCGATGCGCTCGGTGACCTGGCGCGACACTTCCTGAGCCGTGGCACCCGGCCAGTTGGTACGAATCACCATCGCCTTGAAGGTAAACGGTGGGTCTTCACTTTGGCCGAGTTTGGTGTAGGAAAGTGCGCCGACAACGGCCAGCAGGAGCATCAGGAACAGTACGATCTGGCGATTACGCAACGCCCATTCGGAAAGATTGAAACCCATCGGGAATTACTCCTTGTCCGCCAGATTGACCGCGCGGTTGGAGCGATCCACCGGACGCACTTGCTGCCCGTCATGCAGCACATGAACACCGGCTGCCACGACCCAGTCGCTGGCGTTCAGGCCTTCGAGCACCGGCACGGTTTTCTCGCCGAAGGCGCCGATGCGGACCGGGGCTTTCTTCAAGGTGTTGTTGGCGCCGAGCACCCAAACGTACGTCGCACCGTTTTCTGCCGTGATGGCCGATAAAGGCACCGACAACGCGATAGTTTCTGCGGTCTGGATGAACACCCGGGCGCTTTGGCCGAGTTCCGCCGGGACTTTGCCGGCGGTGAACGCGATGCGAGCGGCGAAGGTGCGCGATTTTGGATCGGCGGCAGGCGACAGTTCGCGGATGCGTCCGGCAAAGCGCTGATCAGGTTGGCTCCAGAGTTCTACCAGCACTGGCAGACCGACCTTGAAGCGGCCGAAGCTCTGTTCCGGCAGGCTGATCAATACTTCACGTTCGCCATCGGTCGCAATGGTGAACACGGTTTGCCCGGCAGCCACCACTTGCCCGACTTCCACGGCCCGCTTGGCCACCACGCCATCCTGAGGCGCGCGCAGCACCGCGTAACTCGCCTGATTGGTCGAGACATTGAATTCGGCTTTGATTTGCTTGAGGCGTGCTTCACCGGAGCGGTAAAGGTTTTCGGCATTGTCGTACTGCGAATGGCTGACCATCTGACGATCCATCAGGGTCTTGTAGCGATCCCGCTCGGCGCGCACCAGGCTCAGGTTGGCCTCGGCGGCGGCGACCTGGGCGCGGGTGGCTTCCAGTTGCAGGCGCACGTCCTGTGGATCGAGCTCTGCCAGAGGCTGGTCAGCCTTGACCCGCTGCCCTTCTTCGACCAGTCGTCGGCTGACTTTGCCGCCAATGCGAAACGCCAGGTCCGGCTCATAACGAGCCCGCACTTCCCCGGGATAGCTTTCCATCGCCTGCGCCGAAGGCTCTGGCTGCACCACCATGGCCGGGCGAATGGTGACTTGAGGCGCCTCTTCGTGACCACACGCAGTCAATAAAAACGCCAGGCTGACTGGCAACGCGAGGTGCAAGGCATAGCGGAACATGGTGAACGACCTTTCGCTAATGGTGCTTGGAGTAATTATACTGACCAGTATGGTATTAATAGCAAACTCACCAGTCCAGTATTAAAGCGAAGAATGTCGAACAAACTTTCAGCACCCAATGGTCCGGGCCGTCCCAAGGATCTGGCCAAGCGCCAGGCCATCCTTGATGCGGCGAAAATTCTGTTTTTGAGCAATGGTTACGCCAACACCAGCATGGATGCCGTGGCGGCTGAGGCTGGCGTGTCGAAACTGACTGTCTACAGCCACTTCAACGACAAGGAGACGCTGTTCTCCGCCGCCGTTGTCGCCAAGTGTGAAGAGCAACTGCCACCGCTGTTTTTCGAATTGCCGGACGGCATTGCGGTGGAAACGGTGTTGCTGAACATCGCGCATGGCTTTCATCAGCTGATCAACAGCGACGAATCGGTGAACCTGCACCGTCTGATGATCACCCTCGGCAGTCAGGACCCGAAACTCTCGCTGATCTTCTTCGAGGCCGGGCCGCAACGCATGCTGCATGGCATGGAGCGGTTGCTGGCCAAGGTTGATCAAAGCGGTGTGTTGAGCATCGATAAACCGCGCAATGCAGCCGAGCATTTCTTTTGCCTGCTCAAGGGCGCGGGGAATTTTCGGTTGCTGTATGGCTGCGGCGAGCCGGTGACCGGGGATGCGGCCGAGGAACATGTGCGGGAAGTGGTGGAGTTGTTTATGCGGGCTTATCGACCACAGACAGCTTGATAGATTTGGCTTGTCTGGTCTGGCCCCATCGCGAGCAGGCTCGCTCCCACAGGGTCAGCGACTGACCTGTGGGAGTGAGCCTGCTCGCGATGAAGGCAACTCGGTTTCAAGGCTTCAGCGCTTTTTTCGGATAAATGTCATACCGGCTGGATTTGCCATCCAGCGCATGGCTCGGCTTGGGCCCGGCAATGCACGGTGCCTTGCGCGGGCGCTTGACCACTACCCGGTGACTGGCCAACGCCAACGCGGCTTCCAGCAGTGCTGGCGCATCCGGGTCATCACCCACCAATGGCCGGAACAGGCGCATTTCCTTTTTCACCAACGCGGTTTTCTCACGATGGGGAAACATCGGGTCGAGGTAGATCACCTGCGGCGGCTCCCCTTCCCAATTGCGCATCACCTCGATTGAGTTGCCCTTGAGTAATTTCATCCGCGCCACGATCGGCGCCACATCGAAATCTTCCGCACCGCGCGCCAGGCCATCCTCCAGCAAGGCGCCGATCAGCGGCTGACGCTCGATCAGGCTCATCTCGCAGCCCAGGCTCGCCAGCACGAACGCATCCTTGCCCAGCCCCGCCGTGGCATCCAGAACACGCGGACGCACGCCCTGCGCGATGCCAACAGCCTTGGCGATCATCTGCCCCGTTCCGCCACCGAACAACCGGCGATGCGCCGCCCCGCCTTCGACGAAATCCACCCGCACCGGCCCCGGCGCATCAGCCCCGAGCTGTTGCAACTGCAAACCCTGCTCGCCGACCTGCAAGGCAAATTCGCCGTCTTCCACCTGCAACGGCAAGCCCAGGCGCTCGGCCCATTGCTCGGCTTGTGGCTGAAAGGTCGTGCCCAGGGCCTCGACATGGATGCGGCAAACTGCCGGTTGATCAGTCATCGGAAAACACGCTCAAAAAATTAATGATCGGCAAAAACGGCCGATAACAAAACTAACGGGCATTTTGCCAGAGCTGAGCGTCGACCGAGAGAAATGTCAGACTTTCACCCCACAATCACAGGTTTTATCTCGCCCTATGGCGATTACAACCTGCGAAATACCCAAGCGCTGGGCGGTGTCAGTCACCTGTGGCAAGATTTTTTTGCCCGGGCGCTGGCCGATCAGCCGGGTGATGGGGTACCAGAGTCGCTCAAATTTCCACCGGTCGATCTCAACAGCCCGGTCGAACCGATGGTTGGCAGCGAGCTGCTGGCGCACATCGTCTCCCAGCGCGAATGCAACGTGACAGAAACCGTGGTTCGCCCGCCCGAGCCGCTGTTTTTGCCAATTGCCGAGTTCGAAATGGACCTGGCCGACAAACCGGCCCCACCGTTCCCGGCGGAAGAAATCGTCGCTCAGCAAAAACAACAAAACTTCGAAAGCGGCTGGGTCCGCCCAATCGTGCTCACCGCCGGCCAACCTGTGCCGCAAGCCGGCCCGGCGCCGCAACCGCGTCCGCTGCACCTGCCGATCGCCGAATTCGAATTGGACCTGCTGGACAAACCCTTCCCGCCGTTCTCCCCCCAAGAGCTGGTGGAACAACAGAAACAACTCGACTTCGATAACGGCTGGGCGCGCCCGATCGTTCTGCAAAACCTGCGCATCGCTGCGTAACCCTTAGCGAAACCGCATCGTCAGCCTTTGAACAGTTGATTGGCCTTCGCGTACGGCATGGCCCGCGAGGTAAACCCGAAGGTGCCCGAGGTCTTGATCTCTTCGGCCGCGCGGAAAAACTCGCCATACGCCGCCAGGGCCAGCGCCGAACCGACGCTGATGCGTTTGACGCCCATTTCGCTCAACTGCTCGACCGTGAGCTTGAGCCCGCCTGACATCAACACATTGACCGGTTTGGGCGCCACAGCACGGACCACCGCCAACACCTCTTCAGCACTGCGCAGCCCCGGCGCATAGAGCACGTCGGCACCTGCCTCGGCAAACGCCTGCAAGCGGCGGATGGTGTCGGCGAGATCGGGATTGCCGTGCAGATAATTCTCGGCTCGCGCAGTCAGCATGAAGGGGAACGGCAAGCTGCGCGCCGCCACCACTGCCGCTTCAATGCGCGCCACGGCATGTTCGAAGCAGTAGATCGGCGCCGCTTCACGGCCCGTGGCATCTTCGATAGAACCGCCGACAGCGCCGGCTTCCGCCGCGCGCAAAATGCTCTGGGCGCACTCGGCAGGGTCGTCGGCAAAACCGTTTTCCAGATCCACCGCCACCGGCAGATTCGTCGCTGCGACAATCGCCCGAACATTCGCCAGCGTATCGTCCAGGGTCATCGCGCCGTCGGGGCGTGCATTGGAAAAGGCGTAACCGGCGCTGGTGGTCGCCAGCGCCTCGAACCCCAGGCTGGCGACCATCTTCGCCGAGCCGGCGTCCCACGGGTTGGGAATGACAAAAGCGCCGTCGCGTTCGTGCAGTGCTTTGAACGCCTGGGCTCGAAGGGTTTGCGCATCCATTGGCAGGCTCCTGAAAAGGGGAACGAATCCGCCTCAGAGCAAGCCAAGTTGCTCCGCTGCGGGTTCTCTGTATAGCTCAGGTAGCAGCGGCAGGCCAGGCAAACGCAGCATCAGTTGTGCGTGAAAGCGTTGCGCCAGTTTGGCAGCCAGCAGGTTGTCGGCGGTGTGCAGGAAGATGTAGGGCGTGCGGCCCTCTTCGATCCACGCGGCGATTTTCTCGACCCACGGCAGCAGAAACGGATCGTTGGCTTCCAGCAGGGGATGGCCGATGAAACGCACTTGCGGGAACTGAGTGAACGCCGCCGGACGCGGCGGTACTTTGGGCTTTTTCGATTGGGCGTGGAGTACTGACGAATCGGTAGACGTGCAGCTAAACAGCGCGCGCGGATCGAGGCAGATGCGCTCGACACCGCGATCCAGCAGCAGGCGATTGAACATTCGCTCGGCATCACCCTTGGCAAAGAACGCGTCGTGGCGCACCTCGACGGCCAACGGCCGCTCCAGCGCATCAATGAAAGCGGCCAGTTCGGGCAATCGTTGCGGCGTGAAGCTTTTCGACAATTGCAGCCACAACGGCGAAACCCGCTCACCCAAGGGGCTGAGCAATTGCACGAAGGTTTCGGCGGCGGTCAGTTGCTCGCGCAGGTCACCGCCGTGGCTGATGTCACCAGGGAACTTGGCCGTGAAACGAAAGTGTTCGGGCATGGCTTCAGCCCAACGCTGCACCGTGGTGGCAGCCGGGCTCGCGTAGAAGGTCGTATTGCCTTCTACGGCGTTGAATATTTGGGTATAGAGATTTAGAAATTCGGCGGGTTTCGCGTCGGGCGGATAGAGATAATCACGCCAGGCGTTTTCACTCCAGGACGGACAGCCGAGGTAGTAAGGCAGCCGCATCAGATGTACAGGTCGAGGCCCAGCACATCCGTATCCCAATCGACAAAACTGGCCGTGCTCAGGTAGCTGGCCAGAGCCGTGGCGACGCTTTTGCTCATGGCGCGCTGGTAGATCATGTCTTGCTGACGAGCCGGGAGATTGCTCAGGCGTTGCGCAGAGGCTTTGGCAGCACGGGCAGCCATTTGCTCTTCGGAGGGAGTTTCCAGCTCACCGTCGATATCGATGTAATCGTCTTCCGCCACAGGGCCTTTGCGAGGCTTGCGCTTGATGGGATAGGACTGAGAGGAAACGCCGTCTATACGCATGAGTACATGTCCGGTATCAATGATGGCAGTCTAGTGGCGCACTACCCACTTCGCAAACCGCTCGGTGATAACTAGAACACAGAAATAGGAAAAGGTTTAAAAGCCGGAGCAATAAACTGAAGATTGGCGCTGGCTGATATACCGCCATCGCGAGCAGGCTCGCTCCCACACTGGATCTGCCGCGTTCACAAATCCCCTGTGGGAGCGAGCCTGCTCGCGATGGGACCAACTCGGTAGCGAGAAATCAACGGGCCTTAGGCGTCGCCACTTTATCGCGCAGGTAAACCGGCTGAGCCTCATCCGCGACAATCGCCTCACCGCGCTCCCAAGCAAAACGTGCCAGCGCCAGCAGGTCTTCGGCATGCGGCAACATGCCCGCGTCGTGCCCGGTCAGGTTCACGGCAATGCGCTCGGCATACCCCCACCCCGTGCCCGCACCGAACCACTCGCCGCTGGCATCCGCCGGCAATGCCGCCACTTCCGGGGGCAACACGGCTTCTTTGCCAACCAGGCGCATCTCCCCCGCCGTTTCGCGGTAGCAACCCCAATACACTTCATCCATCCGTGCATCGATGGCGGCCGCCACCTGGCTCACACCGTGTTCGCGATACGCGCGTTGCGCCAGTACCGCCAGGTTCGACACCGGCAACACCGGACGATCCAGGGCAAACGCCAAGCCTTGCACCACACCAATGGCGATCCGCACACCGGTAAACGCGCCCGGCCCGCGGCCAAACGCGATGGCATCAACCGCTTGCAGGGTAGTCCCGGCATCGGCGAGCAATTGCTGAATCATCGGCAACAGCTTCTGCGCATGCAGGCGCGGGATCACCTCGTAATGGCTCGTGACGTTGCCGTCATGCAGCAAGGCAACGGAGCAAGCTTCAGTCGCGGTGTCCAGGGCCAGCAAGGTGCTCATCGATGTTTCCGTAAGAGAGGTCAGAAAAAGTGCGCCAGTATAAACAACTACGGCCCGCAAGCGGGCCGTAGAAGATGAAGCGTTTTTTTAGCTCAGTGCTTCAAGCACTTTGCCGGTGATCGCTTCAACCGAGCCAACACCTTCGACGTGGCTGTACTTCGGTTTGCCTTGAGCGGCGGACAGCTCCTGGTAAAACTTCACCAGAGGCTCGGTCTGGGCGTGGTAGACCGACAGGCGATGACGCACGGTTTCTTCGGTGTCGTCTTTGCGCTGTACCAGCTCTTCACCGGTGATGTCGTCTTTACCGGCAATTTTCGGCGGGTTGTAGACGATGTGATACACGCGGCCGCTGGCCTCGTGAACACGACGACCAGCGATACGCTGGACGATGTCTTCGTCTTTTACGTCGATTTCCAATACGTGATCCAACTCGACGCCAGCCTTCACCAGGGCTTCAGCCTGAGGAATGGTGCGCGGGAAACCGTCGAACAGGAAACCGTTGGCGCAATCGGCCTGGCTGATGCGTTCCTTGACCAGGTTGATGATCAGGTCATCGGATACCAGGCCACCGCTGTCCATGACGCTCTTGGCGATCAGGCCCAGCTCGGTGCCGGCCTTGACGGCTGCACGCAACATGTCGCCAGTGGAAATTTGCGGAATGCCGAATTTCTCGGTGATGAACTGAGCCTGAGTACCTTTACCAGCCCCGGGAGCTCCCAGCAGAATGACGCGCATCGATGTGCTCCTCAATTTTTATATGGATAACGTCAGATTCGCCTCGTGGGGCCAATCTCAAAATAGGGTCGTGGCCGCCCAAACGGCCAGAGGCTGATCAAGATACACAGCAGATCCTGCCCACACAAGCCGCCGAAAGTCGGAGAAACTGCCGCCTGACTCGCCCTTTCGATGGAGTGCCCCAAGTCGCAACCCCATCATTAACTGTCGCCTGCCCGACCTTTTCAGCCCCTCGCCCACAGGCACCCGACGCCCGCGCCGAGTGACTCGCCCCACGGCAAAAACCTTAGCCGGTATTTCGCAAACCGGCGGCAATCCCCGCCACAGACACCAGTAACGCCTGTTCTACCGGGCTGCCTTGCGCCACGTCCTGTTGTCGCGAACGGGCCAGCAACTCCGCCTGCAATAGATGAAGCGGGTCGAGATAGGTGTTGCGCAAGCGGATGAATTCAAGGGTGTCTGGGCTATGTGCCATTAGCTGCGACTGGCCGGTCAACCCCAGGACCACGGCACAGGCCTGCGACAATAGGTCGCGTAAATGCGCACCTAAAGGAAGCAAATCCGGCTCGACCAAGCGCTCATCGTAGGATCGGGCGATGTCGGCGTCCGCTTTGGCCAGAACCATTTCCAGCATGTCGATGCGGGTGCGGAAGAACGGCCATTGTTCGCGCATCTGCCCCAACAGCTCGCCTTCACCGCGTTCCAGCGCCTTGCTCAACGCGGCTTCCCAGCCCAACCAGGCCGGCAACATCAGGCGTGTCTGGGTCCAGCCGAAGATCCACGGAATCGCGCGCAGGCTTTCGATCCCGCCGGCGCGGCGTTTGGCCGGGCGACTGCCCAGCGGCAAACGCCCCAGTTCCTGTTCCGGCGTCGACTGGCGGAAATACTCGACAAATTGCGGGTTCTTACGCACCACGGCGCGGTACGCCTTGACGCCATCGGCGGCCAGTTCGTCCATCAAATGGCGCCAGGCCGGTTCCGGTGGAGGCGGTGGCAGCAGGGTCGCTTCCAGTACTGCGGCCAGGTACAGATTGAGGTTTTGCTCGGCGATGTCCGGCAGGCCGAATTTGAAACGAATCATTTCCCCTTGCTCGGTGGTGCGGAAACGCCCAGCGACCGAACCCGGTGGCTGCGACAGAATCGCTGCGTGCGCCGGACCGCCGCCACGCCCCACGGTGCCGCCACGACCGTGGAACAACAGCAGTTCCACTTGCTGCTCGCGGCAGATATCGACCAAGCGTTCCTGCGCCCGATACTGCGCCCAGGCCGCCGCTGTCGTGCCGGCATCCTTGGCCGAGTCGGAGTAGCCAATCATCACTTCCTGCGGGCCTTGCAAGCGCGAACGATAGCCCGGCAGCAACAACAGTTTTTCGATCACCGGGCCAGCGTTATCGAGGTCCGCCAGGGTTTCGAACAGCGGCACCACGCGCATCGGCCGCAGCACACCAGCCTCTTTGAGCAACAATTGCACGGCGAGCACGTCGGAGGCGGCACCGGCCATGGAGATCACATACGAACCGAGCGATGCGCCGGGCGCGGCGGCAATTTCCCGACAGGTTGCGAGCACTTCGGCGGTATCGGCCGACGGTTTGAAATACGCTGGCAGCAACGGCCGACGGTTGTTCTGTTCGCGCATCAGGAACGCGATGCGCTCGTCCTCGCTCCAGTCTTCGTAGCGACCGAGGCCCAGGTAATCGGTGATTTCGGTCATGGCCGCAGTGTGCCGCGACGAATCCTGACGCACATCCAGGCGCACCAGAAACAAGCCGAAGGTCACCGCCCGACGCAGGCAATCGAGCAACGGGCCGTCGGCGATCACGCCCATGCCGCATTCATGCAGCGAGTGGTAGCACAGCTCCAGCGGATCCAGCAGGTCGCGGTTGTTTTGCAGCACATCGGCCGGTGCCGCAGTGGTCGTCGTCAAGGACGCGTGCGCCCAGTTACGCGTTGCCCGCAGGCGTTCGCGCAGCTGTTTAAGCACGGCACGATACGGTTCAGCGCTGTCCAAGGCCTTGGCTTTTAATGCCTCGCTGGCTTGTTGCATCGACAACTCTGCGGCCAGTTGATCGACATCTCGCACATACAAATCGGCGGCCATCCAGCGCGCCAGCAGCAACACTTCGCGGGTGACGCTAGCCGTAACGTTGGGATTGCCGTCGCGGTCGCCGCCCATCCACGAGGCGAAACGAATCGGCGCGGCCTCCAGCGGCAAGCGCAGGCCAGTGGCGTCATGCAGGGCTTTATCGGCCTTGCGCAGGTAATTGGGGATGGCCTGCCACAGCGAATGTTCGATCACCGCGAATCCCCACTTGGCTTCGTCCACCGGCGTCGGACGGGTGCGGCGGATTTCTTCGGTGTGCCAGGCTTCGGCGATCAGGCGCTGCAATTTCGCCTGGATCTGCTCGCGTTCAGCCGGGGTCAGGTCGCGGTGGTCTTGTGCGGCCAATTGCGCGGCAATCGCGTCGTACTTCTGGATCAGCGTGCGGCGCGCGACTTCGGTCGGGTGCGCGGTCAGCACCAACTCGATCTCCAGTCGCCCCAGTTGCCGGGCCAGAGCGTCGGCGCTGTGGCCTTCAGCGCGCAAGCGAGCGAGCAGTTCCGGCAACACGCGCGCCTCGAACGGTGCGGGTTGCGAGGCTTCGCGGCGGTGAATCAGCTGATATTGCTCGGCGATGTTGGCCAGGTTGAGAAACTGGTTGAACGCCCGCGCCACCGGCAGCAACTCGTCTTCGCTCAATTGGTTGAGGCTGGCGCTCAGTTCGGCGTCCATCGAGCCGCGACGATCGGCCTTGGCGCCCTTGCGGATCTGCTCGATCTTGTCGAGAAAGCCGTCCCCGTACTGTTCACGAATGGTGTTGCCCAACAGCTCACCCAACAGGTGAACGTCTTCGCGCAAGCGTGCATCAATATCGGTCATCAGCAGTTCTCCAGCAAAAATCCGGGCGGCCATGAACATCATGCTTTGACCCCAAGAGTGCCGCCGTAAAGCCGTTCTTACAAGCAAACGACGAAGCGACTTTAAACTCCGTGCGTAGAGGCTAGTCTGAAGAGAAAGCTGCACAACGGCTTTCGCCGGCCACTGCCGGTCACTGACATGGCCTGCCACGAGCAGGAACGCACTGAGGTCATTATGAAAATTCGCGAACTTGCCCAACATTGGGAAGAAAACGCCAAGGGTCGCCTGACCGAGACGGGCTACACGATTCATCTGGACGTGGAAGCCGCCGCACGGCTGGCGGCCATTACTGAAATGTACCCCAAACGCCAACCCGAAGAGCTTCTGGGCGAATTGATCGGCGCCGCCCTGGAAGAGCTCGAAAAAAGCTTTCCCTACGTGAAAGGCTCGACCGTTGTGGCCACTGACGAAGAAGGTGATCCGCTGTACGAAGATGTCGGTCCCACGCCGCGTTTTCTCGCCTTGTCCCGTCGTCATTTGCACGATTTATCGGCGGGTAGCGACAAGCAAAAACACTGATCCAACCGATATAAAACTGTGGGAGCGAGCCTGCTCGCGATGGCGGAGTGTCAGTCAACACCAATGGGACTGAACAATCGCATTCGCGAGCAGGCTCGCTCCCACAATGGATTATTGGCGACTTCTGGAAAGGCCTACTGCTCCAGCTTCTGCGGCGTTTCCTGCCCCATGCAGCGCACGGCTTTTTTCTTGTTGTTGACCAACACGCCGGTCAGGCCTTTTTGCTCGGTGTCGAACAGCACCAGCACGCCATCGATGCACTGGGCCACTTGCGCGGCCGGTTCCAGGGAGACTTTGTAGTCTTCGCCCGGCACGGTCTTGAGCATGGTGAAGTCGCTGAGCAGCAACGCATCTTCAGGCTTGGCGAAATGCAGGTAGCCGTAGTACCACAAGGCGCCAACGGTGCCGAGGATGCTGCAGATACCGGTGATGATCATTGGGATGGCGTTACGTTCTTCACTCATTGCGGGCTCTCTGGTGGTTCATCTTCTGAATTCGGGGGTGCCGGGTAATTGGGGATTTCACCCAGGCGGCGCAGACCGTTGAAATGCTGCGGGTCGTCGAGATAACGCAGCATGACTTTCTGCCAGACCGGGTCGACGAACGTCTGCACATGACCGCCTCGGGTCAGTTGCAGCACGCGTGGCGGCGGCGCAGCTTGATACAGTCGGATGCCGTTGGAAAGGGGCACGATCGGATCGTCGATGCTGTGGTAGATCAGTTTCGGCACATCTTTGATCTGCTCCATCGAGTTGATTGCGCTGTCACCGTCCGGCACCAGCCAGGATAACGGCACCTGGAACGGCCAGGTCAGCCATGAAGTGCCCAAGACATATTGGCCGACACTGCGATAGCTGGCGGGCGCGCTGTCAAGGACCAACGCCTTGAGTTGTTTCTGGCGCTCGGGGTGTTGAGCCAGATAGTGCACGGCCATCGAGCCACCGAGGCTTTGGCCGAGCAGGATCAGCGGCTTGCCTTTGACCTCTGGTGCCTGATCGAGCCATTTGAACGCCGCGTCAATGTCCTGATAGATCGCTGGCAGGCTCGGCTTCCCTTCGGACAAACCGTAGCCACGATAGTCGATCAGCAGCACTTGATAGCCGTGCTTGGGCAACCAATAGCTCCCACCCAGGTGCATCGGCAAGTTGCCCCCGTTGCCGTGCAAGTGCAGTACCGTACCTTTGACTTCGACACCTTTCTTGGCTGGCAACCACCAGGCATTGAGTTTGAGGCCGTCAGCGGTGACAAGGGTGACGTCACGGTATTCGAGATGAGCTTGCTCCGGGGTGAACAGCTGGCCGGGCTCGGGGTAGAACAGCAGGGAGCTGCAACCGCCGAGGGTCAGAAGCAGGCACAAAATGCCGAGGAATCTCATCCGTTGAAACCTCGCGAAAACAGGGGTTGGAACACCGTACCTGTAGGAGCCGAGCTTGCTCGCGATAGCGGTATGTCAGGCGATACAAATGTTGAATGTAATTGCGCCATCGCGAGCGAGCTCGGCTCCTACAGGGCCCTTGTTGTTCACAGGATGTTGGAGTAATCCGCTTCGATCCGGTCCAGGCTCAGGTGATTGAGGAAGTTGGAGAAGCACATCCACGCCGACAGCGCGTTCAGGTCGCGGAACTGATCCGGCAGATACTTTGGCGGCACCACCAACCCCTCATCAACCAACTGACGCAGCGTGCGCATGTCTTCCAGTGTGGTCTTGCCGCAAAACAGCAGCGGAATCTGCTCAAGCTTGCCTTTACGCACGGCCAACTGAATGTAGTTGTAAACCATGATAAATCCCTTGAGGTAGGACAAGTCTTTGGTAAATGGCAGGCCATTTGGCACTGAACCGCGGAACACCCGACTGGCGTTGCCGTAGCTTTCCGCCATCTCGAAGCCTTGCTCGCGGAAGAATTCGAAGATCTGCAGGAAGTCCGCGCCCTCCTCCACCATGTGAATGGCGCGGGTGCGGTTGGTCAGTTTGCGCAAACGACTCGGGTAGGAAGCGAACGTGATGATTTCCATCAGGATCGCCAGGCCTTCCTGCGTCACCGTCGATGACGGCGGCCCCTTGGACAGGAAGGTGCAGATCGGCTGGTTCAAACCGTTGAGCGTGGTGCCGACATGCACCAGCCCTTCGTGCACTTCCAGGGCACGCACGTCGCGATCGTTGAACATCGCATCGGCGCGGATCTTGATGTAGTCGGCGCCGGCTGCCGCATCGGCGACGATCCCGTCGGACTCGAACACCCGAATGGTCTCTTCGGCCTCGCCAAACACCTTGTTCAATCGGGTTTGCAACAGATGCACGGCTTCCTTGGCCGTGAGGATTTTTGGCTCATCCTTGAGATCGCCGCGGCCGTCGATATTGTTCAGATAATCGGAAAGCATCAACCCCAGATCGGCCAGGGTCGGATCGCCGGCGTGAAACGCGTCGGAGGCGGCGCCGTACAGTTCCTGGGAAATCAGGCCGAAATCCTCGGTGCCGCGCGCTTCAAGCATGCGCACCACCATCCGGTATTCCTTGCACATGCGGCGCATGATCTGGCCAACCGGGTTGAACTGGCCGAGCTGACGGGTGATGTCGCGTTCGATGTTCTGGAATTCCAGTTTCACTTTGCTGGAGTCGAACGACAGTGGCCGATTGAGGTAGTAATCGCGGTCTATGGCCGGCATTTCCTTGCCCTTGGCCTTGAGGAACCCTTGGCGGATGCTGTCGTCCCATTTGACCGCATCAAGGACGCGAATCGGCGTCTGCGCCAGCACAATGCGATCGGACAAAATGCGTATCGTCTGCTGGTATTCGTCCACCCGTAACTCCTGTAGAAAAACCGTTATGTGCTGGGTTTATTTGCTTTTGGCCAAGCGCTGATAACGCACGGCTTCGACGAAGACATCGGAATTGGCCGGATCGTCGAGGTAGCTGAAGACCTGATCCATCGCATTGTTGACCAATACGCCGTCGCCGTCGTCGGTCTGGAAGCCTTCGCCGCTCAAGACGTTTTGTCCGCGGGCCTGGTTGATCTGCTCGATATCGAGGTTGTAGACCACCAGTTCATGCTTATCCGTGATCTCGAAACCGGCAATGGTGAAATGGCCGCCGAATCTGGCGGGTACCTTCGCCGACAGATACCAGCGGCTGCCATGACGCGAGACGGTGAAAGGATATGCTTCACGTTCGCCGGGTTTGGCCTTGAAGTAGCTGACGGCCTGATAGCGATTGTCGCCGATGCGCCTCAGCTCCAGGTTCATCGGCTCGCCCCACGCGTTGGTGCTGGTCCATTTGCCGAGCAAACCTTTGGGCGCGGGCTCGCTTGCGGGCAGAGGCTCCTTGAAGGTCACCAGGCAGCCACTGAGCAGCACAAACGACAAGGCGATCACCACGACGCGCCAGGCTTTCATTCAACACTCCCTATGAACACACGCAGTCCTGTAGCAGCTGCCGAAGGCTGCGTTCGGCTGCGTTCGGCTGCGAAGCAGTCGTAAAATCTGAATCCCGAATAAACCCTTAAGGAACAGGTTGCAGGTTTTACGACGACTTCGTCGCCGGACGCAGCCTTCGGCAGCTGCTACAGGGACTACGCTCAACTCACACCGACGCGAGTACCAAGTGCATGTAACGATTGAGGATACCGAGCATTTCCACTTCACCCACAGGCTCGGCGTCGTTGAGCAGGCCCTGATATTCCATCCGTCCGATAATCGCCGTCAACACTTTGGCATCCTCTTGTGGCTCACGCGAACCCAATACCTCGAAAAGCTGGCGCGTACCCTGGAGAAGAATTTGCTGATGCGCGCGCACCAACTCCGCCAGACGCGGGTTCAACAAAGCCTCTTGGCGGAACGCCTGTTCCGCCATTAAGTGCTCGCGACGGCTGATCAGTTGGCGGTGAACATAGTCCGTCATCAACCGTGCAATATCGTCCGCCAGTTTCGAACGCGCCTGTGGGCTGCCGTCGCCACTGACCACCATCTCGCGCAGCAGGCCTTCGTTGTTCACCCACAGCTTGGCCATGAACGCCGCACTGCGCTCCACGTACTGAGCGAAGGTATCGGTGAGCAAGTCATCGATGTCCTTGAAATAGTAGGTGGTCGCTGACAGCGGCACACCGGCCTCGGCCGCCACCGCGCGGTGACGCACGGCCCGCACGCCATCGCGCACGACAATGCGCATCGCCGCATCGAGAATGACCTGTCGACGCTGCTCGCTGCCCTGTCGGCTGGCCTTGCGGCCCTGGTACTGAACACTTTCAGCGACCGCAGTGGCGATACCCGCTGCACCTTCTTGAGCCATTGCATGATTCACGACAGGTCTTTCCTTTCAGATGAAAGCAACAAATTGATACGTTTGTACCAGACAGGCAATAAAAAGCCGCCTGAAAAGGCGGCTTTTTAATTGAAACACTTACGCTTGCGGCCGCATGTGCGGGAACAGGATCACGTCGCGGATCGACGGAGAGTTGGTCAGCAGCATCACCAGACGGTCGATGCCGATGCCTTCACCCGCCGTTGGCGGCATGCCGTACTCCAGCGCGCGAACGAAGTCGGCGTCGTAATGCATGGCTTCGTCGTCGCCCGCGTCCTTGTCGGCGACCTGAGCCATGAAGCGCTCGGCCTGGTCTTCCGCGTCGTTCAACTCGGAGTAGGCGTTGGCGATTTCACGGCCGCCGATGAACAGTTCAAAACGGTCGGTGACGTTCGGGTTGTCATCGTTGCGACGGGCCAGCGGCGACACTTCGAACGGGTACTGGGTGATGAAGTGCGGCTGTTCCAGCTTGTGCTCGACCAGTTCTTCGAAAATCATCACTTGCAGCTTGCCCAGACCTTCGAAGCCCAGCACCTTGGCGCCGGCCTTCTTGGCGATGGCGCGAGCCTTGTCGATGTCGTTCAGGTCGTCAGCGGTCAACTCAGGGTTGTACTTGAGGATCGAGTCGAACACCGACAGACGTACAAAGGGCTCACCGAAGTGGAACACTTTGTCGCCGTAAGGCACGTCAGTGCTGCCCAGAACCAGCTGCGCCAGTTCACGGAACAGTTCTTCGGTCAGGTCCATGTTGTCTTCGTAGTCGGCGTACGCCTGGTAGAACTCCAACATGGTGAATTCTGGGTTGTGACGAGTCGAAACGCCCTCGTTACGGAAGTTGCGGTTGATTTCGAAGACTTTTTCAAACCCACCAACAACAAGCCGCTTGAGGTACAACTCAGGCGCGATTCGCAGGAACATGCCCATGTCGAGCGCGTTGTGGTGAGTCTCGAACGGCTTGGCCGCTGCGCCACCCGGGATGGTTTGCAGCATCGGCGTTTCGACTTCAAGGAAGTCACGCTGCATCAGGAAGCTGCGGATGTGCGCGATGACTTGCGAACGCACGCGGAAAGTCTGGCGCACGTCTTCGTTGACGATCAGGTCAACGTAACGCTGACGGTAGCGCTGCTCGGTGTCGGTCAGGCCGTGGTGCTTGTCCGGCAGTGGGCGCAGCGACTTGGTCAGCAGGCGCACGCTGGTCATTTCGACGTACAGATCGCCCTTGCCGGAACGGGCCAGGGTGCCTTCGGCGGCAATGATGTCGCCCATGTCCCAGGTTTTCACCGCGGCCAGGGTGTCTTCGGACAGGGTTTTACGGTTGACGTAAACCTGGATGCGACCGGTCATGTCCTGGATCACCATGAACGAGCCACGGTTGAGCATGATGCGACCGGCAACCTTGACCGGGATTGCAGCCTCTGCCAGCTCTTCCTTGGTCTTGTCCGCGTACTGTTTCTGCAAGTCATCGCAGTAGTTGTCGCGGCGGAAGTCATTCGGGAAGGCATTGCCCTTGGCGCGCTCGGCAGCAAGCTTTTCCTTGCGCAGGGCGATCAGGGAGTTTTCTTCCTGTTGCAGGGCTTGCGGGTCGAGTTCTAGGTCGCTCATGTCTTTAAATATTCCATCAGGTTCATTGCCCCCGGCCTGCGGCCGGGGATCGCCGGCAAGCCGGCTCCTACAGGGATCGTGGGGTGTCAGGCGATCCGGTATTGCATGGCTTACAGGCCTTGTTTCAGGCTGGCCACCAGGTATTCGTCGATGTCGCCGTCGAGCACCTTGTCGCAGTCGCTGCGTTCGATGTTAGTGCGCAAATCCTTGATTCGCGACGCATCGAGTACATACGAGCGGATCTGGTGCCCCCAGCCGATGTCGGACTTGGTGTCTTCCAGGGCCTGGGAAGCGGCGTTGCGTTTCTGCACTTCCTGCTCGTACAAGCGCGCCCGCAACATTTTCATCGCGGTGTCTTTGTTGGCGTGCTGGGAGCGTTCGTTCTGGCAGCTGACCACGGTGTTGGACGGTACGTGGGTGATACGTACGGCCGAGTCGGTGGTGTTTACGTGCTGACCACCGGCGCCCGAGGAGCGGTAGGTGTCGATGCGCAGGTCCGACGGGTTGATGTCGATTTCGATGTTGTCATCGATTTCCGGCGACACGAACACGGCCGAGAACGAGGTGTGACGACGGTTGCCGGAGTCGAACGGGCTCTTGCGTACCAGACGGTGAACGCCGATTTCGGTACGCAACCAGCCAAAGGCGTATTCGCCCTTGATGTGCACGGTAGCGCCCTTGATCCCGGCGACTTCACCGGCCGACAGCTCCATGATGGTCGCGTCGAAACCGCGTTTGTCAGCCCAGCGCAGGTACATGCGCAGCAGGATGTTAGCCCAGTCCTGAGCCTCGGTGCCACCGGAGCCGGCCTGGATGTCCAGGTAGGCGTTGTTGGCATCCATTTCACCGCTGAACATACGACGGAATTCGAGTTTTTCCAGCGACTCGCGCAGGCGCTCGACTTCGGCAGCGACGTCATCGACGGCAGCCTGGTCTTCTTCTTCGGCGGACATCAGCAGCAGGTCTTTGGCGTCGGCGAGGCCGGCGTGCATTTCGTCGAGGGTTTCGACGATCTGCGCCAGCAAGGAGCGCTCGCGGCCCAGTTCCTGAGCGTACGACGGGTTGTTCCAGACAGACGGATCTTCAAGCTCGCGATTGACTTCGGTCAGACGCTCATGCTTTTGATCGTAGTCAAAGATACCCCCGAATAGTTTCGGAGCGCTCGGACAGGTCCTTGATACTGTTAAGGATCGGGTTGATTTCCATGGCGGGCAGCACTCGTTGGCGAACTTTTGAAAGCCGGCGAGTATAACGTAATCAGGCCTTCACGGCAGCCCGCCTGGCGGCTTTAGGCACGAATGGTTTTCAGCTGAACGCTTGTAGCAGCTGCCGAGCCTGCGAGGCTGCGTCCGGCGGCGCAGCCGTCGTAAAATCAGACAACTCGCTCATTCAGGCAAACCGCATGCGCAGGTTTGGCGAGGACTTCGTCCTCGAACGCAGCCTCGCGGGCTCGGCAGCTGCTACAGAACGCGTATTACCTCACTCGATCCCCACCTGATTACGCCCATTGTTCTTCGCCAGGTACAGCCCCTTGTCCGCCGCCGAGATCAATTGCCGGCAATTGCTGCCCGGTTGCGGGATCACGGTGGACAGGCCAATGCTGATGGTCAGGCTTGAGCCTTCGGTCGGTGCAATATGCGCAATCTTCAGCGCGGCCACGGTTTGGCGGAGTTTCTCCGCCACCAGACGTGCGCCGCCCAGCGTGGTATTGGGCAGCACCAACGCAAACTCTTCGCCACCGTAACGGGCCGGCAGGTCGGACGGGCGAGAGCCGGCGTCGCGGATCGCTTCAGCCACCTTGCGCAAGGCTTCATCGCCCTCCAGATGGCCGAAGCTGTCATTGAAGGACTTGAAGTAATCGACATCGATCATCAGCAACGACAGTTGGCTCTGGTCACGTTGCGAACGTCGCCATTCCAGTTCCAGGTACTCATCGAAATGCCGGCGGTTCGACAGCCCGGTCAGGCCATCGGAGTTCATCAGCCGTTGCAGCACCAGATTGGTGTCGAGCAATTGCTGCTGGCTGACCCGCAATGCACGGTACGCCGCGTCGCGCTGCAACAGCATCGTGTAGGAGCGCGAGTGATAGCGGATCCGCGCCACCAGCTCGATGTTGTCCGGCAGCTTCACCAGATAGTCATTGGCGCCGGCTGCAAACGCCGCGCTCTTGATCAGCGGGTCTTCCTTGGTCGACAGGACAATGATCGGAATGTCCTTGGTCGCCGGATGATTGCGGTACTCGCGCACCAGGCTCAGGCCGTCCAGGCCGGGCATCACCAGATCCTGCAGGATCACCGTCGGCTTGATACGGATCGCCTGGGCGATGGCCTGATGCGGGTCGGAGCAGAAGTGGAAGTCGATATTGTCTTCGTTCGACAACCCGCGACGCACCGCTTCGCCGATCATCGCCTGATCGTCCACCAACAACACCATGGCGGCGTTTTCGTTGGTTTTGAAATCGTCGAGCTGTAAATCATTCATGTGCGATCACCTGAAGTACTACTTGGGCCAGGGTTGCTGCTAATGGTGGTCACTTCGCAAAAATCTCCAGCAATCGTGGCGCTATCTTGTCCAGCGGACGAATTTCCATGGCTGCGTCGATGGCCGCGGCCGCTTTGGGCATTCCGTATACCGCACTGCTTTTCTGGTCCTGAGCGATAGTCAGGTAGCCTTGTTCGCGCATGAGTTTAAGCCCCTGCGCGCCATCGCGCCCCATGCCCGTCAACAAGACCCCTACGGCGTCACCGTTCCAGTAATTGGCCACACTCTCGAAAAACACATCGATCGAAGGCCGGTAGATTTCGTTGACCGGTTCGGCGGTGTAGGCCAGCGTGCCATTTTTCAACAATCGAATATGGTGGTTGGTGCCGGCCAGCAACACCGTACCGGCCTGAGGCGGTTCGCCTTCCTGGGCCAGACGCACGTTCAAGCCACTGGCGCTGCCGAGCCATTCGGCCATGCCGGCGGCGAACACCTGATCCACATGCTGCACCAGCACGATGGCGGCCGAAAAATCTCGCGGCAAGCCCTTGAGCAGAATTTCCAGCGCTGCCGGCCCGCCAGCGGATGAACCAATGGCGATCAGGCGTTGGCGCGAGGCAGAGTGACGCAGCGGGCTCGGCACCGATCGTTCCTGATTACCCCGCTCGCCGATCAGCCAGCCAATGTTCAGGATCTTGCGCAACAACGGCGCTGCCGCTTCCTGGGCATTGCCGGCACCGAGCGCCGGGGTATCGACCACATCCAGGGCGCCATGGCCCATGGCCTCGAACACCCGGTGCACGTTCTGTTGGCGATCGACGGTGACAATGACAATGGCACACGGCGTTTCGGCCATGATCCGCCGGGTGGCCTCGACCCCGTCCATCACCGGCATGATCAAATCCATCAGGATCAGGTCCGGCGTCTGTTCGGCACACTTTTGCACCGCTTCCTTGCCATCGCCGGCGACCCAGATGACCTGGTGCGCTGGCTCAAACGCCAGGGCCCGGCGCAAAGCCTCTACCGCCATGGGCATATCGTTGACGATTGCGATTTTCATGCACTTGCTCCTCCGATGAGCTCAACCACTGCATCAAGCAGGGCATCGTCATGAAAACTGGCTTTGGCCAGATAATAGTCGGCCCCGGCGTCCAGTCCACGACGACGATCCTCTTCACGATCCTTGTACGACACCACCATCACCGGCAGTGATTGCAGGCGAATGTCACGGCGCAACAACGACACCAGTTCGATGCCATCCATGCGCGGCATATCAATGTCGGTGATCAGCAGATCGAAATCCTCGGAACGCAAGGCGTTCCAGCCATCCATACCGTCGACTGCCACCGCCACATCGTAGCCGCGATTAAGCAGTAGCTTGCGTTGCAACTCGCGAACCGTCAGTGAGTCGTCAACCACCAGAATTCGTTTACGTGCCGCTTCAACCACCTTATTGCTGTGGCGGGCAATGCGCTCCAGGCGTCCAGTGTTGAGCAGTTTATCCACAGAACGCAGCATGTCCTCGACGTCGACGATCAGCACCACCGAGCCGTCGTCGAGCAAGGCCCCGGCGGAGATGTCCTGCACCTTGCCCAGTCGTTCGTCCAGCGGCAATACGACTAACGTGCGCTCGCCGATAAAACGCTCGATCGCCACGCCGTAGATCGCATCGCGCTCACGGATAACCACAACTTTAAGGGTTTGCTGACTGCTCTGGCTGACCGGGCGCTGTAACAGCTGACTGGCCGCCACCAGCCCGACATGCCGACCGTCGTGCCAGAAATGCTGACGCCCTTCGACTTGCACAATGTCTGCCGGCTCCAGGTCGCACATACGTTCGATGTGGGCCAGCGGAAATGCATAAGCCTCGTCACCGACTTCCACCACCAGGCTGCGGACCACCGACAACGTCAGCGGCACCTCGAGGTGGAAACGACTGCCCTCGCCCGCCGTCTGCTCCAGCACCACCGCACCGCGCAATTCGCGGACCATGTGCTGAACCGCATCCAGGCCCACGCCGCGCCCGGACACTTCGGTGACCTTGTCGCGCAGGCTGAAACCTGGCAAAAACAAAAACGTCAGCAGCTCTTCTTCGCTCAGTTGAGCGGCGGTGTGCGCAGGGGAAAGCTGGCGCTCGACGATGCTGCGGCGGACCTTTTCCAGATCGACGCCTTGGCCGTCGTCGCTCAACTCCAACACCAGCAGACCAGCCTGGTGGGAGGCACGCAGACGAATCAGCCCTTGCGCCGGTTTGCCGGCCAGCAGCCGTTGTTCAGGGGATTCGATGCCGTGATCCACGGCGTTGCGCAGTAAATGAGTCAGCGGCGCTTCGAGTTTTTCCAGGACGTCGCGGTCGACCTGGGTTTTCTCGCCCTCGATTTCCAACCGAACCTGTTTGCCCAGGTCCCGGCCCAGATCGCGGACCATGCGCACCTGCCCGGTCAATACATCGGCAAACGGCCGCATGCGACAGGCCAGCGCGGTGTCGTACAACACCTGCGCCCGTTGACTGGCCTGCCAGGCGAACTCATCCAGCTCGGCGTTTTTCTCGATCAGCAGTTGCTGGGATTCCGCCAGCAACCGCCGCGCATCTTCAAGCGTTTCCTGGGCTTCCAGACTCAGGGCGTGATCCTTGAGATGCACGTTGAGGTTTTCCAGCGCCCGCAGACCGTTGTTTTGCATGCGCTTGAGGCGTTGCATGGTCGCCAGGTGCGGTTTGAGACGCTGGGTTTCCACCAGGGATTTGCTCGACAGGTCGAGCAGGCTGTTCAAACGCTCGGCCGTCACGCGCAGCACGCGCTCACCGTTTTCGGTGGTGCGTTTAGCCTGGCGTGGAGGCTCGACCGGCGCAGCGATAGGCAGCTCAACGACCGGGACTGGCAGCTCGACGCGAGGCTGTTCTAGCTGACGCTCGGGCATGACGGGCATGCTGATCGGCGCGGCGGGCGCCAGCGGATCGAGCAACTGCGCCATCAACGCCACATAGCTGTCGATATCCGCCGGCGTCAGGCTGTTGTTGGGCGTGGCGATGCGCATCAACAGGTCGGTGCCTTGCAACAACGCATCGATGTGCTCGGGTCGCAGGTACAAACGCCCTTCCTGTGCACTGACCAGGCAGTCTTCCATCACGTGCGAAACGCTGACCCCGGCGTCGACACCGACGATCCGCGCCGCGCCCTTGAGCGAGTGCGCCGCGCGCATGCAGGATTCGAGTTGATCGGCCTGGGTCGGGTCGCGCTCCAGTGCCAACAGACCTGCGCTTAACACTTGGGTCTGGGCCTCGGCTTCGAGGCTGAACAGCTCCAGTAACGAGGCGTCGCGCATTTGCTCGGGGGTCATGTGAGGCTCCGGGTCACGGCGGACAACAGCTGTTCTTCATCCAGCCAACGCAAGCTGCGACCTTTGAAGGGCAGCACACCTCGGGTGTATTTGCCGCTGGCCTGAGTGCCGGATTGTGAGGCGGCATCGAGAATCCGCTCGTCGATGGCATGAATCCCGTCGACCTCGTCCACCGGCACCACCACCGGCCCACCGTGGGCGGCGATGATCAGCATGCGCGGCATGACCCGCGCGCTGGATGCCACGTTATTGGTCGCGTCGAGCCCAAGCAGCTCCACCAGCGACAGGCATGCGACCAGCGCACCGCGCACATTCGCCACGCCGAGCAAGGCTCGGGAGCGCTGATGCGGCAAGGAGTGAATGGCTTGCAGCGGCGCCACTTCCACGAGGCTGCGAGTGGCCAGCCCCAGCCACTCTTCACCGAGCCGAAACATCAGCAGCGAACGGGTTTTTACCTCCGTTTCGACCGTTGCCGAGTGTTGTACGCGGTCCTCCTGCTGCAAGGCATAACGGTCGAGCAAGCGCGTGGCGGCAGCCGAGTACACCGCGCAGTTGCGGCAGTGAATGTGCTCGGCCAGTAGCGGGCAGGACTTGTCGCCGTGGACACCGATGCGGTTCCAGCAATCGTCGATGGCCTGGGCATCTTCGTGGGTGACGCTAAAGCTGTCGGAGGCGTTCATCGTTTACGCTCACTGTCAGCGCGCTCGCTGCGGGCGGCGCGGTCCTGCAATCGTCTGGCACCCGCCGTATCACCCTGGGATTGCAGCAAGGCTGCCAAGTGCATCAACGCGTCGGGATGTTGCGGTTCAAGGTACAACGCCTTGCGATAAAAACCTTGGGCTTCAAAGGCGTTTGCGCTGACATCGCTGAGCAATCCCAGCCAGTAAAACACCTGCGCGACCGGTTCGTGGCTGCGCAAATACTGTTCGCAGGCGGCGCGGGCTTCAACACTTTTGCCTTCGTTGGCCAGCACGGCGATGTTCGCCAGCAACGCGGTGGCGTCCGAGGCTTTCGCCGTGTCGGGTGGCCGCGTAACAGTGGCGAATGGGCGAATGCGCACGGGTGGCGGTGGCGCACTGCGCGCCGGTTGGCGCACCGGCAGCGGTGCCGGCACGAACACTGGAAACGGTTCCGGCTCCGGCACACTCTGACGGCTGAACGCAAACGACTGCGCAATGCCAATCGAGCGCATGCCAAAACGCCCCAGCAAACTGCCCTCGGCCGGGCCGATAAACAGCACACCGTCGACATGGGTCAGGCGCTTGAGCACCTCGAACACCTGCTGCTGGGTCGGCTGATCAAAATAGATCAGCAGGTTGCGACAGAACACAAAATCATACGGCGGCTCGCTGGCCAGCAACGCCGGATCGAGCAGATTGCCGACTTGCAAACGCACCTGTTCAAGCACGCGATCGCTGAGGCGATAGACTTCATCTTCGGCGCTGAAATGCCGCTCGCGAAACGCAATGTCCTGACCGCGAAACGAGTTTTTGCCGTACAGCGCACGCCGGGCTTTTTCCACCGACAGCGGGCTGACGTCCATGCCGTCCACCTTGAATTGATGCGGCTTGAGGCCGGCATCGAGCAAGGCCATGGCGATGGAATACGGTTCCTCGCCGGTAGAACACGGCAGGCTGAGAATCCGCAGTGCGCGCATGTTGTTGATTTCGGCCAGGCGTTTGGTGGCCAGTTTCGCCAGCGTCGCGAACGATTCCGGGTACCGGAAAAACCAGGTTTCGGGCACGATCACCGCTTCGATCAGCGCCTGCTGCTCATCCTGCGAATGTTGCAGCGTGTGCCAATACTCGTCGGTCGTCGGTGCATTGGACGCGAGGCTGCGCTGGCGCACCGCGCGCTCGATGATCGCAGGTCCCACCGACGTCACGTCGAGGCCGATGCGCTCCTTGAGGAAATCGAAAAACCGTTGATCGCTGCTCATGCCTGCTCCTCAAGCAGCGCCGGATCGAGTGGCGGCGACGGGAACAACAGCGCGCGAACGTGCTCATCGAGCAAATCGGCGACCCGCACCCATTGCAGCAGCCCCTGCGCATCTTCGCGCACCGGCCCCAGGTACGGCGCCTGACGATTGTCGAGGCCGTACGGCTGAAACTCCGCCGGGTGGCAGCGCAACGTATCAGTCGCCTGCTCCAGAATCAGCCCGAGCCGTTGCGTCGGGGTCGTTTCATCCGGGCGGTAATTGACCAGCACCAGCCGTGTGCTGGTGCGGGCCTGGGCCGGTTGCCCAAAGGTCAGCGCACTGAGGTCGATCACCGGCACCACCGCGCCACGATAAGCAAATACCCCGGCAACCCAGTGCGGCGCTTTGGCAATCGGCTTCAACGGCAGACGCGGCAGCACTTCCGCCACCTCAATGGCCTGCAAGGCAAAGCGTTCGCTGCCGATGCGAAACACCAGATACAACGATTGTTTGACCGGCACCACGGCGCCGCGTTTGGCCGCGAGTTCGTTCATCAGACTTTGAATCGCGAAACGCCGCTGCGCAGCCCGACGGCCACCTGGCTCAGCTCGTCAATGGCGAAGCTGGCCTGGCGCAAGGACTCGACGGTCTGGCTGCTGGCATCGCCCAATTGCACCAGCGCGTGGTTGATCTGTTCGGCACCAGTGGCTTGCGCCTGCATGCCTTCGTTGACCATCAACACCCGCGGCGCCAGCGCCTGAACCTGGTGGATGATCTGTGACAACTGTTCGCCGACCTGCTGCACTTCGGACATGCCACGGCGCACTTCTTCGGAGAATTTGTCCATGCCCATGACCCCGGCGGATACCGCCGACTGAATCTCGCGCACCATTTGCTCGATGTCGTAAGTGGCCACGGCGGTCTGGTCCGCCAGACGCCGCACTTCAGTGGCAACCACGGCAAAACCACGTCCGTATTCACCGGCCTTCTCGGCCTCGATGGCGGCGTTCAATGACAGCAGGTTGGTCTGGTCGGCGACTTTGACGATGGTCACCACCACCTGATTGATGTTACCGGCCTTCTCGTTGAGGATCGCCAGCTTGGCATTGACCAGATCGGCCGCGCCCATCACCGAATGCATGGTTTCTTCCATGCGCGCCAGGCCTTGCTGCCCGGAACCGGCCAGCACCGAGGCCTGATCGGCGGCGGTGGAGACTTCAGTCATGGTGCGCACCAGATCACGGGACGTCGCGGCAATTTCGCGGGACGTCGCACCGATTTCGGTGGTGGTGGCAGCGGTTTCGGTGGCGGTGGCTTGTTGTTGCTTGGACGTGGCGGCAATCTCGGTGACCGATGTGGTGACCTGCACCGACGAGCGCTGGGCCTGGGAGACCAGGGAGGTCAGCTCGGTCATCATGTCGTTGAAGCCGGTTTCGACAGCATTGAATTCGTCCTTGCGCTCCAGATTCAGTCGACTGCTGAGATCGCCGGTGCGCATGATTTCGAGGATTTTCACGATACGGTTCATCGGCGCCATGATGGCGCGCATCAACAATAGACCGCAGAGCGCGGCAGCCAGTACGGCGATCAGCAAGGAAATGCCCATGACTAATTTGGCGGTGACGACGGCATCATCGATGGCGCCTACGTCCTGGTCTGCCACCGCTTTGTTGTGGCGCAAAATGTCAGAGAGTTTCATCCGACCCGCCGTCCAGGTCGGGGTCAGCTCTTCTTTGAACATCTTGATCGCTTCGGCGCCCTGGTTGCGTTTGTACAACTCGATCACGGCTGACAGGATCCGGTGGTAATCCTCATGAAGTTTTTCGAAGTCGGCGTACTCGACTTTGTCTTGATCGGTTGTGACCGTCTCGCGATAGAGCTCCATTTGCTCTTGCAGACGCGTGGCGTAGCCCTTGAACTCCGAGACATCCTCAGCGCTGATGCCCTGCCCTTGCTCCAGGCCAAGCATGTCCAGCATCCGTAGATAACTGTCGGACCATGCACCGCGAACCATCGAACTGTAATACAGCCCGGGAAGCGCATCTTCGCGAACACTGGCTTCGCTTGTCTCGATCTTCAACAGCCGCGAATACGAGACGACGACCATCAACAACATGATGGCGATGATTACCGCAAAACTCGCCAAGATGCGTTGGCGCAACGTCCAATTCTTCACAGTCAGTCCTCGGGATGGCTCAAATGCTGGGGAGTATAGCCGAGGGCAGTGTTTCATTTTTAAGACTATTGCCAGTGGTGAATCGGAAGAAGCGAACCGTGGATTGGCAATGAGATCTGTGGTGTTGCTGAAAATGCCATCGCGAGCAGGCTCGCTCCCACCTTGGATCGCGTCCGTTTGGACAACTCGCCCCCCACATTAGATTTGCTCTGGATAGGCCTACATAGAAGCCTGATGCACCTGCTTCTCCAACTCTGCCTTCAACCCCGGCTCCAGCCTCAACTGCCGCGCCAGCTCATCAAGGTAGGACCTCTCCATGAAGTTCTGCTCATCCACCAGCATTACACTGGCGATGTACATCTCGGCGGCCATTTCCGGCGTGCTGGCAGCGCGGGCAACCTCCCTCGGGTCAAGTGGCTTGTTGAGTTCGGTATGTAGCCAGTGCTGCAATGCCTGATCGTTGTCGAGCTTGGTGAACTCACCTTCGATCAACGAACGCTCACGCTCATCTATGTGGCCATCGGCTTTTGCCGCCGCGATCAACGCTTTGAGTATTGCCTGGCTGTGCAGTTCGACTTGCGCCGGGGGTAAGCGGTCGAGGGTTTGTGGTTCACTTCTTGTGTTAGAAAGCGGCGCAGCGCCCTGCTGCGTCTGCCAGTTGCCATAGGCTTTGTAGGCAACCACTCCCAATGCCGCAAGGCCGCCGTAGAGGGCGACTTTGCCGCCGACGTTGCGGGCCTTTTTGCTACCGAGCAACAGGCCCATGGCGCCCGCCGCCAACGCACCGCCGCTCGCGCCCGAGAGCAAACCACCCAAGCCACCGCTGGACGCCTTGTTCTGATGACCACCGGCTTTGTTCTTCAGCAAATCCTGACCGGACTTGAGCAGTTGATCGAGCAAACCACGGGTATTCATTTTGCCGCCTCCACCAAGGGTTAACCGGCCACCAGCCTAGATCGAAAGTGCCCGGCTTCTCCCGACGAGAGTGCTTCCAGATGTTGCTCATCTCTTGTAACGCTCAGGAGCCCATCGATTAAAACGATATACACTCAAGCGAATCTATAAAAACAGCCCACCGGGTACTTTCCCATGATGACCCTGCGTCAGATTCGTCACTTCATTGCCGTGGCCGAGACCGGCTCGATCTCCGCCGCCGCACAAACCGCATTCATTTCCCAATCGACACTGACCCTGGCCATCCAGCAACTGGAGCAAGAAATCGGCGTCGGCCTGTTCAATCGTCACGCCAAGGGCATGACGCTGACCCACCAGGGTCATCAATTCCTGCGCCAGGCGCACCTGATTCTGGCAACGGTGGACAACGCCAAACGCAGCCTGCAACAGAGTACCGATCAGGTGGCCGGCCAGTTGATCATCGGCGTGACCAGTCTGGTCGCCGGTTATTACCTGGCGGATTTGCTCACCCGCTTTCAGCGCGCTTACCCCAATGTAGAGATCCGGGTGATGGAGGATGAGCGACCGTACATCGAGCATTTGCTGGTCAGTGGCGAGATCGATGTCGGCGTTCTGATCCTGTCCAACCTGGAAGATCGTCACGCCCTGCAAACCGAAGTCCTGACGCATTCGCCCCATCGCTTGTGGCTGCCGGCCCAGCACCCGCTGCTGGAACACGACAGCATCAACCTTGCCGACGTGGCGCGAGAACCGCTGATTCAATTGAACGTCGATGAAATGGACCGTAATGCCCAGCGCATGTGGTCCGCGGCGTCCCTGCAACCGCGCATCACCCTCAGAACCGCCTCAACGGAGGCGGTGCGAAGCCTGGTGGCCGCCGGTTTGGGCGTGTCGATCCAGCCCGACATGACCTATCGCCCGTGGTCACTGGAGGGCGACATCATCGAAGCACGGCCGATTGCCGACCTGAGCCAGACCCTCGACGTCGGCCTGGCCTGGCGCCGTGGCACCGCGCGCCCGCCGCTGGTGGACCCGTTCCTGACCGTCGCCCGCGAGCAACCTCACGGCGGGCGCAAGCCATCTATTTAATCGAACGCCACCTTCAGTATTTAGAATTTGTCGACCTCGGGTCTGCGCACTAGTCTTGATGCATCTATATAAGACGGCCGGGCCCCAGTCACTGGGAGCAGCATGGCCACACAAGAAAAGAGAACCCGCAAAATGGCTGGCGCGCAGACCCCGTTGTTTACCGCGTTGTTGATCGATGGCGAATTGGTCGCAGGCCAGGGTTTTGTCGAACCGATCCTCAACCCCGCCACCGGGGAAGTGCTGACGCATATCGCCGAAGCCAGCACTGAGCAAGTCGAAGCCGCCATCCTCGCCGCCCACCGCGCCTTCACCGGTTGGTCGCGGACCACACCGCAGCAACGTTCAAACCTGCTGCTGGACATCGCCAACGCTATCGAAAAACAAGCCGACCTCCTCGCCCGTCTTGAATCCCTGAACTGCGGCAAGCCGTTGCACCTGGCCCGCCAGGACGATTTGAGCGCGACGGTCGATGTGTTCCGCTTCTTCGCGGGCGCCGTGCGTTGCCAGACCGGACAGCTCAGCGGCGAGTACCTGCCGGGCTACACCAGCATGGTGCGTCGCGATCCTATCGGGGTTGTCGCGTCCATCGCGCCGTGGAATTACCCGATCATGATGGCCGCGTGGAAAATCGCCCCGGCCCTCGCCGCCGGCAATACGCTGGTGTTCAAGCCGTCCGAACACACGCCGCTGTCGATCCTGGCCCTGGCGCCTGCGCTGGCCGAGATCCTGCCGCGCGGCGTGATCAACATTGTTTGCGGTGGCGGTGAGGGCGTCGGCAGCCATTTGGTCAGTCATCCTAAAGTGCGCATGGTGTCCTTGACCGGGGATATCGTCACCGGGCAAAAAATCCTCCAGGCCGCCGCCAAAACGTTGAAACGCACGCACCTCGAACTTGGCGGTAAAGCGCCGGTAATCGTTTGCAACGATGCGGACATTCAAGCGGTGGTCGAAGGTGTACGCACTTACGGTTACTACAATGCCGGTCAGGATTGCACCGCCGCGTGCCGGATTTATGCGCAGACCGGGATTCATGACCGTTTGGTGGCCGAACTCGGCGCGGCGGTCAGCAGCCTGCGCTTCGCTGGCAAACGCGATGCCGACAACGAAATCGGGCCGCTGATCAGCACTCGCCAGCGCGACCGCGTAGCCAGTTTCGTCGAACGCGCCCTCGGTCAGCCGCACATTGAACGGGTGACCGGCGCGGCAGTGCACTCCGGCGCCGGCTTCTATTACCAACCGACGTTGCTGGCCGGTTGCAAGCAGAGCGATGAGATCGTTCAGCGCGAAGTGTTCGGGCCGGTGGTCACCGTGACCCGATTCGACGAACTCGAACAAGCGGTGGACTGGGCCAACGACTCCGAATACGGCCTCGCCTCCTCGGTCTGGACCCAGAATCTGGACAAGGCGATGCAGGTCGCGGCGCGCTTGCAGTACGGCTGCACCTGGATCAACAGCCATTTCATGCTGGTCAGCGAAATGCCCCATGGTGGCCTGAAGCGTTCGGGCTACGGCAAAGACTTATCCAGCGATTCGCTCCAGGACTACAGCGTGGTGCGGCACATCATGGCGCGCCACGGACAGCATCTCTGACTACGCTAATAACTAGCCGCTAACGGCATGCTTCACCGCGTTCACAACTGCCCCGACCATAATTAAAGAAGAGGGAATTCCCATGTTCGTGCACAAGACCGCACTGCTCAGTGCAATCACTACCGCGCTGCTGGCGAGTGCCAGTGTCCAGGCCGCCGAACCGCTGAAAGCGGTCGGTGCTGGCGAAGGTCAGCTGGATATCGTGGCCTGGCCGGGTTACATCGAACGTGGCGAAAGCGACAAGGCCTACGACTGGGTGACCGGTTTCGAGAAGGAAACCGGCTGCAAGGTCAATGTAAAAACTGCCGCCACCTCCGATGAAATGGTCAGCTTGATGGCCAAGGGCGGTTACGACCTGGTGACCGCGTCGGGCGATGCCTCGCTGCGGTTGATCGTGGGCAAGCGTGTGCAGCCGATCAACACGGCATTGATCCCGAACTGGAAGAACATCGATCCCCGTCTCAAGGATGGCCCGTGGTACACCGTCAATAAACAAACCTATGGCACCCCGTACCAGTGGGGCCCGAACGTGTTGATGTACAACACCAATGTGTTCAAGACCGCGCCGACTAGCTGGGGCGTGGTGTTCAATGCGGAAAACCTGCCGGACGGCAAGCCGAACAAGGGACGCGTGCAGGCTTATGACGGCCCGATCTACATCGCCGACGCCGCGCTGTACCTGAAAACCGCCAAGCCGGAATTGGGTATCCAGAACCCGTACGAACTGACCGAAACCCAGTACAAAGCCGTGCTCGATCTGTTGCGCGCCCAGCAACCGTTGATCCACCGCTACTGGCACGACACCACGGTGCAGATGAGCGACTTCAAAAACGAAGGCGTGGTCGCGTCCAGCGCCTGGCCGTATCAGGTCAACGGCCTGATGAACGAGAAGCAGCCGATCGCTTCGACCATCCCGAAAGAAGGCGCCACCGGTTGGGCCGACACCACCATGATGCACGCCGAGGCCAAACACCCGAACTGCGCTTACAAGTGGATGGACTGGTCGCTGCAACCGAAAGTCCAGGGAGACGTAGCCGCGTGGTTTGGTTCGTTGCCAGCGGTGCCGGCGGCGTGCACCGGCAGCGAATTGCTCGGTGCGGAAGGCTGCAAGACCAATGGTTTCGACCAGTTCGAGAAGATCGCCTTCTGGAAAACCCCGCAGGCTGAAGGCGGAAAGTTCGTGCCGTACAGCCGCTGGACCCAGGATTACATCGCGATTATGGGCGGCCGCTAAGCCCTCTTCGCGAGCAGGCTCGCTCCCACAATTGATCGCATACCAATGTGGGAGCGAGCCTGCTCGCGATGCTTTTAAAGATTCAGATTTTCGGAGTTCCGCACCATGACGCTTGCAGTCCAGTTCACCAACGTTTCCCGTCTTTTCGGCGAAGTGAAAGCCGTAGACCGGGTTTCCATCGACATCCAGGACGGCGAGTTTTTCTCCATGCTGGGCCCTTCCGGCTCGGGCAAAACCACCTGTTTGCGCCTGATCGCCGGTTTCGAACAACCGAGCGCAGGCTCCATCCGAATTCATGGCGAGGAAGCCGCCGGGCTGCCGCCGTATGAGCGTGACGTCAATACCGTGTTTCAGGATTACGCCCTGTTCCCACACATGAACGTACTCGACAACGTCGCTTACAGTTTGAAGGTCAAAGGCGTCGGTAAAGCCGAGCGCCAGAAACGCGCCGAAGAAGCCCTCGACATGGTCGCCCTCGGCGGTTATGGCGAGCGCAAACCGGTGCAACTGTCCGGCGGTCAGCGCCAGCGTGTGGCCTTGGCCCGCGCACTGGTCAACCGCCCGCGCGTGTTGCTGCTCGATGAACCGTTGGGCGCCCTCGACCTGAAACTGCGCGAACAAATGCAGAGTGAGCTGAAGAAACTGCAACGCCAGCTCGGCATCACTTTCATCTTCGTCACCCACGACCAGACCGAAGCGCTGTCGATGTCTGATCGCGTGGCCGTGTTCAACAAGGGGCGCATCGAGCAGGTCGACACGCCGCGTAACCTCTACATGAAACCGGCGACGACCTTTGTCGCGGAATTCGTCGGCACCTCCAATGTGATTCGCGGCGATCTGGCGAAGCAGTTGAGCGGCAACCCGCAACCGTTTTCGATTCGCCCGGAACATGTGCGATTCGCCGAAGGACCGCTGGCCAGCCACGAGATCGAAGTCAGCGGTTTACTGCACGACATTCAGTACCAGGGCAGCGCTACTCGATACGAGATGAAACTGGAAAACGGCCAGACCCTGAACATCAGCCAGGCCAACAATCAATGGCTGGACACCAGCGCCCAGCACCAGACCGGGCAACGCATCAGCGCACGCTGGGCACGGGAAGCGATGATCCCGTTGCACGACACTGTTGCCGGCGGGGTGTGAGATGAACACCGCGGCTATCCCTCAAACTCCAGCCAGCGGTTCGCCATTGCGCAGGTTTTCCAATCTGCTGTATCGCCGGCCCAACCTGTACCTGTCGATGCTGCTGGTGCCGCCGCTGCTGTGGTTCGGCGCGATCTATCTTGGCTCGTTGTTGGTGCTGTTGTGGCAAGGTTTTTACACCTTCGATGACTTCACCATGGCGGTCACGCCTGACCTGACCCTGGCGAACTTTACCGCGCTGTTCCAGCCGTCGAACTTCGACATCATCCTGCGCACCTTGAGCATGGCTGTGGTCGTCTCCATCGCCAGTGCCATCGTCGCGTTCCCGATTGCCTACTACATGGCGCGCTACACCACCGGCAAGACCAAGGCGTTTTTCTACATCGCCGTGATGATGCCGATGTGGGCCAGTTACATCGTCAAGGCGTATGCCTGGACCTTGCTGTTGGCCAAGGGCGGCGTCGCGCAGTGGTTCGTTCAGCACTTGGGACTGGAGCCGGTGTTGCAGTTCGTGCTGGGCATTCCGGGCGTGGGCGGCAGCACCTTGTCGACCTCGCACCTGGGGCGCTTCATGGTGTTCGTCTACATCTGGCTGCCGTTCATGATCCTGCCGATTCAGGCATCGCTGGAACGTCTCCCGCCGTCCCTGTTGCAGGCATCGGCCGACCTGGGTGCCAAACCGCACCAGACTTTCATGCAGGTGATTCTGCCGTTGTCGATTCCGGGCATTGCCGCCGGTTCGATCTTCACCTTTTCGCTGACCCTGGGCGACTTCATCGTGCCGCAACTGGTGGGCCCGCCGGGCTACTTCGTTGGCAGCATGGTGTACGCCCAGCAAGGTGCGATCGGCAACATGCCGATGGCCGCCGCCTTCACGCTGGTGCCGATTGTGTTGATCGCCATTTACCTGACTATCGTCAAACGACTGGGGGCCTTCGATGCACTCTGAGAAAGCTTCTATCGGATTAAAAATCGCAGCCTGGGGCGGGTTGGTGTTTTTGCACTTCCCGATCCTGATCATCTTCCTCTACGCCTTCAACACCGAAGACGCGGCCTTCAGCTTTCCGCCCAAGGGTTTCACCCTGAAGTGGATCGGCGTGGCGTTCTCGCGGCCGGACGTGCTGGAAGCGATCAAGCTCTCGCTGCAGATCGCCTCCGTCGCGACCTTGATTGCCATGGTCCTTGGCACGCTCGCCTCGGCGGCGTTGTACCGCCGGGATTTCTTCGGCAAGCAAGGCATCTCGCTGATGCTGATCCTGCCGATTGCGTTGCCGGGGATCATCACCGGGATCGCATTGCTGGCGACCTTCAAGACATTGGGGGTCGAGCCGGGGATGTTCACCATCATCGTCGGTCACGCGACCTTCTGCGTGGTGATCGTCTACAACAACGTCATCGCCCGTTTGCGTCGTACTTCGCACAGTTTGATCGAAGCTTCGATGGACCTTGGCGCCGATGGCTGGCAGACCTTCCGATACATCATCCTGCCGAACCTTGGCTCGGCGTTGCTGGCCGGGGGCATGCTCGCGTTTGCGCTGTCGTTCGACGAAATCATCGTCACCACTTTCACCGCCGGCCATGAACGCACCTTGCCGCTGTGGCTGCTCAACCAACTCAGCCGCCCACGGGACGTGCCGGTGACCAACGTCGTCGCGATGCTGGTAATGATCGTGACCATGCTGCCGATCCTCGGTGCCTATTACCTGACCCGGGGTGGCGAGAGTGTTGCGGGCAGTGGCGGTAAGTAACTGACAACCCTTTCTTACTGTGGAAATGGGCTTGTGTAGGAGCTGGCTTGCCAGCGAATGCGGTGGATCAGCCAACATCGTTGTTGAATATGATGCCCCCTTCGCTGGCAAGCCAGTTCCTACAAGGAACCGGTTTCCACAGAGAACAAACAACAGTTCCGAAGAGGACAAATGCCATGCAAACCAAACTCTTGATCAACGGCCAACTGATTGACGGCGAAGGCCCCGCCCAACCTGTGTTCAACCCGGCCCTCGGTAGCGTGTTGGTGGAAATCAACGAAGCCAGCGAAGCCCAGGTCGATGCTGCCGTCCGTGCTGCCGACAGTGCCTTTGAAGGCTGGTCGCAAACCCCGCCGAAAGAACGCTCGCTGCTGCTGCTCAAACTCGCCGACGCGATCGAAACCCATGGCGAAGAGCTGGCGAAACTGGAATCGGACAACTGCGGCAAACCCTACAGCGCCGCGCTGAACGACGAGATCCCGGCGATTGCCGACGTGTTCCGTTTCTTCGCTGGTGCCAGCCGTTGCATGAGTGGCTCAGCCGGTGGCGAGTACCTGCCGGGTCACACCTCGATGATCCGCCGCGACCCGGTCGGCGTGATTGCCTCCATCGCACCGTGGAACTACCCGCTGATGATGGTCGCCTGGAAAATCGCCCCGGCCCTGGCCGCCGGTAATACCGTGGTGCTCAAGCCGTCGGAACAAACCCCGCTGACCGCCCTGCGCCTGGCTGAACTGGCGTCGGACATCTTCCCGGCTGGTGTACTCAACCTGGTGTTTGGCCGTGGTCCTAGCGTGGGCAGCCCGCTGGTGAACCACCCGAAAGTACGCATGGTGTCGCTGACCGGCTCGATTGCCACCGGTTCCAACATCATTTCCAGCACCGCCGAAAGCGTCAAACGCATGCACATGGAACTGGGCGGCAAAGCCCCGGTGATCATCTTCGACGACGCCGACATCGATGCAGCCGTGGAAGGCATCCGCACCTTCGGTTTCTACAACGCAGGCCAGGATTGCACCGCCGCGTGCCGCATCTATGCGCAGGCCGGCATCTACGAAAAATTCGTCGAGAAACTCGGCGAGGCGGTCAGCAGCATCAAGTATGGCGTGCAGGATGATCCGTCGACCGAACTGGGGCCGCTGATCACCGCGCAACACCGCGACCGTGTGGCCGGTTTTGTCGAGCGCGCCATCGCGCAACCGCACATTCGCTTGATCACCGGTGGCAAGGCCGTGGACGGCAATGGTTACTTCTTCGAGCCGACCGTATTGGCCGATGCTCAGCAAGATGACGAAATCGTTCGCCGTGAGGTGTTCGGGCCGGTGGTTTCCGTCACGAAGTTCACCGATGAAGCGCAGGTGCTGGGCTGGGCCAACGATTCGGACTACGGCCTGGCGTCATCGATCTGGACCTCGGACGTCGGTCGCGCGCATCGCCTGTCGGCGCGGCTGCATTACGGCTGCACGTGGGTGAACACGCACTTCATGCTCGTCAGCGAAATGCCGCATGGCGGCCAGAAACTGTCCGGTTATGGCAAAGACATGTCGATGTACGGGCTGGAGGACTACACCGTCGTCCGGCATGTGATGTTCAAGCATTAAAAGCTTCGCTGGCAACCCAGCTCCTACACGGATTGCGCTGAACTTGTAGGAGCCGGGCTTGCCCGCGATGGCCTCACCGCTACATCAAGGAAGAAACCGGCACCAGGCACCACCCAGGTTCCACCCCAAAGAAGTCAAAACAATAACCACCGATCCGGGCAGCGCCTTCACGGCCCTGCCACGGTTTCGGACATCCGAAATCTGCCGATTTTCCGGAGCTGACACACCATGGAAACAACACCTGAACTCGCTGTAGCCGTCGCCGACAGCGACACCGAGCAGTTACGCAAGCTGGGTTACACGTCGAACTTCAATCGCAGCATGAGCCTGTGGGAAAACTTCGCCCTGGGCTTCACCTATCTCTCCCCGGTTGTAGGGGTTTATACCCTCTTCGGCCTGTGCCTCGCCGCTGGCGGGCCACCGATGTTCTGGGCTTATTTACTGGTCGGTTGCGGCCAGTTGCTGGTGTGCCTGATCTTCGGTGAAGTGGTTTCGCAGTTCCCGATTTCCGGTGGCGTCTACCCATGGGCTCGCCGCTTGGTGGGCAAACGCTGGGCGTGGATGGTCGGCTGGATCTACTCCATCGCCCTGTGCGTGACCATCGCCGCCGTTGCAGTGGGTGCCGGTCCGTACCTGGCGGCCATGATGAGCTTCGAACCGAGCAACAACACCAACATCATCATCGCTCTGTTCCTGACGCTGTTCGCCACCCTGGTCAACCTCAGCGGCACCAAGGTGCTGGCGCGCATCGCCATGTTCGGCTTTCTGTGTGAACTGGTCGGCGCGGTGATCGTCGGCGTTTACCTGCTGGTCTTCGAGCGTCATCAACCGCTCAGCGTGTTGTTCAACACCTTCGACATCAGCGTCGACGGCTCATACTTGCCAGCCTTCCTCACGGCTTCGCTGGCGGGGATGTTCCTGTACTACGGCTTCGAGGCCTGCGGCGATGTGGCCGAAGAAACCCCGAACCCGAGCAAGAAAATCCCGGTGGCCATGCGCATGACCATCTACATCGGCGGCATCGCAGCGATGTTCGCTTGTCTGGCACTGATCCTCGCTGTGCCGGACATGCAAGCTGTCATCAACGGCACCGACAAGGACCCGGTCACCACCATCCTCAACAACGCCTTCGGCCCGGTCGGTTCGAAAGTGGTGATGGGCGTGGTGATGATTTCCTTCATCTCCTGCGTCATCAGCCTGCAAGCGGCGGCGAGTCGCCTGCTGTATTCCTACGCGCGTGACGAAATGGTCATCGGCAGCTCCCTGCTGAAGAAGATCTCGCCTGCTACTCAGGTGCCAGTGGCTGCGCTGTTCGTCTCCGGCATCCTGCCGGCGCTGATCATCATCCTAGGCTTCTTCCTGCAAGACGCCGTGGCAACTATCGTCAGCTTCGCGGCTATCGGCATCTACCTGGCCTTCCAGATGATCGTCCTCGGGGCACTCTATGCACGGATGAAAGGCTGGAAACCAAGCGGCAAATTCACCCTGGGTGCGTGGGGCTGGCTGGTGAACATCGGCGCGCTGGTCTACGGCGTCGGCGCAATCATCAACATGGCCTGGCCGCGCACGCCGGATGCGGCGTGGTACATCAACTACGCCATGGTGCTGAGCACTGCGATCGTGATTGGCTTGGGGTTGTTGTACATGTGGATTGCCAAGCCGTATGACCATGGCACGGCGCCTGCGGGGGATGCTTGGAAGGTTAGTCGGTAAAGGTACTTACCCAGTCCGCAGCGATGCGGGCTGGGTGGGTGGTGCTAAATCGGTTGAGGCTTGGAGAGACTTTCAAACTCGTCCATCAGTAGATGAATTTCAGTGCTCGGGTTGGCTTCGCCGCTAATGGCGACATCCTCGATAATCTTTGGCGCTAAAGCTCTTGCCCTTTGAAATGGCTCCCCCAAGAGTTTGGCGAAATAGTTGATGTCTTCGCCCTTCTCATACTTATCCATGTTGGGCTTTTCTCTGAGGCTCTTGGCTACCAAGTCGCCTGGAGAGCGTTTCCCGACCGCACGGAAAGGCTTTCGATTGAACCCGAAATGCAGAAGAAGCCAAAACTCAAAACAGGGATATGAAGAGATGACTTTGATTTTTGGATGCGGCCTCGCCAGATCAATTGCTCGCTCAAAGCACAAATGCGTATCGCGATCCAAGGCACAAAACACCTTGTCGAATCCTTTCTGACGGGCGATGGCCGTTTTTACAATGCCACTTGGGTGCGTGATGCCGCAGTGGGCAATTTCCACTTGAGCATTAGCGCGAAAATGAAATGCGGCCTCTTCCAAGTATCGTTTTCCTGACTTGCTGTCTTCACAGAGAATCAGCACTTTGGGTTGAGGCTTGAACCGGGGTGCCTTTCGATCAAACAGCCGTATCGAACGCGCCATGATCAACCCCGCCTTATCAACGGTAATCCGCGATAACGGCCTTCAAAGTAGCGCTTCTCGACATCCTCCCCTTCTCGTCCTTCAAAATCGTGAACCGAATAAAGACTGGTTGCACCGTTGGCATCGCGCTCGGTGATCCAGAACTGATCGCGCCGAAGTGTTTTGGCGTTCATTAGATGAGTGTCATGGGTGGTAAAGATCAGTTGAGTATCCAGCCCACTGTCCAAGTGTTTCTCAATCAGGTCATCAACGATTGAGGGGTGAAGGCTGCTGTCCAACTCATCGACAGAAAGAATCCCGCTCCCATCGGCGTGATTGATCATGAACCAGGGCAGCCAGAATCCGATCAGGTTTTTTGTGCCGCCGGACTCCTCTGAAAAATCGAATTCGGCTTTTCCTAAAAGGCTCGTATGCGTCAGGGTAACTTTGTCTTTTTGGGCGGCCGCAAAGAACTCTTTAAGCGTGAGTTTTTTTGCAGGTTGAACAGATTCCGCGTCTTCGGTGTTGAGGTGGATAGCTGACACAGGGATATCCACGTCCTTTAGAAAATCTCGCAAATTGCCGGTGTGATCCGAAGCAATCTTCAAAAATCTGATGGACGCGGCTGACAGCCCTATGAAGTTATTCTGCTCAATAACGAGTAGACCGGTTTGAAACCAGCTAAACGGCCACCGCAACTGGGTCAGCTCTTCGCTACTGTTCGCTACCGCCTGCGCAATAAACAACGTTTTTGGGCTCGTCAGACGCCGCCACGCATTGTGGACTTCTTTACCGCCCTCAAGGTGCGTTCCAAAAACATACTGCTCACCCTCCTCCGCAAAACGACGCTGATACAGCAGCACTTCCTTGCCTTTGGGGTATGAAACCAGTTGTTCCTCGATAATCCGCTGAGCCGTCAGGTGCAGAACAAACCGATATCGGAGCCCGCGTTGAATGAAGTTGTACTCAAAACAACTGGGTTCATGTTGGAGTTGCGGGTCGAAACGAAAGGGCGAAACCGGTAGCGGTTCATCATTTGCAGACGGTAATGCTGTGAGCAACTGTCCGATGATTCCCATCGCCCGAATGAGCGAAGATTTACCAGATGCATTCGGCCCGTAGATCGCCGCTACCTTCAATAAATCCGGCAGTTTTTCCCCATTTACCGGCGGCGCGAACAGATTGCGCTTTTTGCTCAAGCGCGGCGTCGCAGCCATGGACAGGGTTTGCTTGTCACGGAAGGAGCGATAGTTGGAAACAGAGAATTCGATCAACATGTAGCAAACCTGCAGTTCGTTCCTGAAAGTGGAAAAACCTATAGGAAAAACCAGAGCTGCGATGCTGCATCAGTGTACTTCAAGCAAAAACAGGAAATTCCTACAGACTGAGCCTTCAAGCTAAAAGCCCCATTCCTACGGCATGCGTCGCCAGAGTAGACTTGGCGCCGCGAGCGCCTGAGCGATAGGCTTTACCTCGTCGCTGCAACATCAGCGACCCGGGGTCGAAGCCGGAACAAATCAAAACGGTGCTTGCGCGCCCCCATAAAACTTAGGCTGTTCAAGTCTCAGTTTTGCTATATGGCGGGCCGTGTGGCGCGGGCCTTCTGGCTTCCGTTTTGATTGGAAGTGTCCCGACTTCGAACGCCATTCGGTTCGCCACCCAACCTGTCGAAGGGTTGGTGGCGGCTCTCCAAAATCAAAACGGAAAGTCCCCAATGACTGAATACACTTGTCGCTCGTTTACAAACGCCTCAAACCGTCTCTTCGGAGGCAGGCCATGATCCATCCTCATTTCACCCCAACCGTCTTCACCCGCCACAATCGCTTTCTTCACACCTTCATGCACGCCAACCAGGCCTGGTTCTGCGTCCAGGACCTCGGTCGCCTGATGGGCCGTCCTCTGGATCAACGCCTCACCCTGAAGCTAGACCCCGATCAGCGCCAACAGGTCTGGCTGCTGAGAAACGGCAAAACCATCGAATCGTTGATGGTCAGCGAATCTGGGATGTACGCCCTGCTGGTACATCATTTCGTCCCGGAAAACCGAAACCTGCGTCAATGGCTGAGCAACGAAGTCATACCTACGCTGCGCGAGTCAAAAACAGCTGTGGATAACATTCCAAGCCTGAGTTCATTGCAATGGGCAGGCATCTCGGTGCCGCTACTGCATTGGCAGCATCAAGCCTGGATCAAATGGCGGGACATGCCTGACCTGATGCAAGCACAACGACCATTCACGATCATGGGCACTTGCAGTTGAAGGCAGGGTAAAAGATGAAAAAGGGGCAGACTTCACAGTCCGCCCCTTGGCTTTCCAACAAGACTTAATCTCAAACCATCAAAACCGCGAAACACTCCTCATCGCATCCACCAGATACCGCATCGCAATCCGGTCGCTCTCCGACAGCTCTCGATACCGTTCCAACAACTTCATTTCGTCCGGGCTGAGCCGACGCCTTCGCCGGCCGCTTGCCAAGCAAGGAAGGATTCCTAACATTTCGGTGATGCCTTGTACTTTTGTCATTGACGATGTCCTTCTATAAGACCGAGAAAACTTCAAAAACCGCATCGCCCTCTCCTTTTTGTTTGTCGCCGGCCTTAAGGGCAGAAGCCGGTCATGAGCACAGAATAGGAACATTCCCGGCGCTGAAAAGAGGTTTTTAGAGTAATTAGTCAAAAAAAGCAGAAATGCCCTATAAATCAGAAAGTACTGTCGGAAAAGTTAACCGAAATTTCTTGTTTCATTGCCGAACCATCAAAGTGCTATCCATCAATTTTTGTCTGCAACCGAACGGTTTAAGCTATTTGGCATCTGTTTAAAGTCCGTTGCGTTTGGCCGAAGGCATGTCCGAACCGTTATTTTTGATCCAGTAGTGCCAGGAACGGCGCGGGATTGCTCACGACAGGTTGTACTTATGCACCGCAGGAATTTGCTCAAAGCGTCCATGGCCATCGCGGCCTACACCGGTTTGTCGGCCACCGGACTGCTGGCCGCCCGTGCCTGGGCGGGCAACGATACGGCGGATGGCGTGGCCCAGGCGTTCGATTTCGAAGCGCTGAAGATTCAGGCCAGGCAACTCGCCGGCAACCGCTATCAGGACACCAAGCAGGTGCTGCCGCCGACGCTGGCGACCATGACGCCGCAGAATTTCAACGCGATCCGCTACGACGCGAATCACTCGCTGTGGAAGGATTTGAACGGTCAGCTGGACGTGCAGTTTTTCCACGTCGGCATGGGGTTCAAGCAGCCGGTGCGCATGTACAGCGTCGACCCCAAGACGCGTCAGGCGCGGGAGGTGCATTTCCGCCCTTCCCTGTTCAACTATGAAAAAACCACGGTCGACACCAAACAGCTCACAGGCGATTTGGGGTTTTCCGGGTTCAAGCTGTTCAAGGCCCCGGAGTTGGACCGGCACGATGTGTTGTCCTTCCTCGGCGCGAGTTATTTCCGTGCGGTGGATAACACCGGGCAGTACGGGCTGTCGGCGCGCGGGCTGGCGATTGATACGTACGGCAAGAAGCGCGAGGAGTTTCCGGACTTCACCAAGTTCTGGTTCGAGACGCCAGACAAGGACAGCACCCGCTTTGTGGTCTATGCCCTGCTGGATTCGCCGAGCGCCACCGGCGCTTACCGTTTCGACATCGATTGCCAGGCCAACCAGGTCGTCATGGGTGTCGATGCCCATATCAACGCGCGTACCGCCATCGAGCAACTGGGGATCGCGCCGATGACCAGTATGTTCAGCTGCGGCACCCACGAGCGGCGCATGTGCGACACCATTCACCCGCAAATCCACGACTCGGATCGCCTGGCGATGTGGCGCGGTAACGGCGAGTGGATCTGCCGTCCGCTGAACAACCCGGCGACCCTGCAATTCAATGCCTTCGCCGACACCGATCCGAAAGGTTTCGGCCTGGTGCAGACCGACCATGAGTTCGCCAGCTATCAAGACACGGTCGACTGGTACAGCAAGCGCCCGAGCCTGTGGGTAGAACCTACAACCGCGTGGGGCGAAGGCTCTATCGATCTGCTGGAAATTCCTACAACCGGCGAGACGCTGGATAACATCGTCGCGTTCTGGACCCCGAAAAAACCGGTCGCGGCCGGTGATTCCCTGAATTACGGCTACAAGCTCTACTGGAGCGCGCTGCCACCGGTCGGCACGCCGCTGGCGCGGGTCAATGCGACCCGTTCGGGCATGGGCGGCTTCACCGAGGGCTGGGCACCGGGCGAGCATTACCCGCAGGTGTGGGCTCGGCGCTTTGCCGTGGACTTCACCGGTGGCGGTCTGGATCGCTTGCCGGAAGGGGCCGGGATTGAGCCGGTGGTGACGTGCTCGAACGGGCAGGTGAAAGACTTCAACGTCCTGGTGCTGGATGACATCAAGGGTTATCGCATTACCTTCGACTGGTTCCCGACCAATGACAGCGTGGAGCCGGTGGAGCTGCGATTGTTCATTCGTACCAATGACCGGACGTTGAGTGAGACCTGGTTGTACCAGTACTTCCCGCCGGCGCCGGATAAGCGTAAGTACACCTGACAGTTATTGGGCGCCTGAACTGGCGCTATCGCGAGCAGGCTCGCTCCCACATTGGATCTCCATGAGTCACAGACTTTGTGTTTGAAAAAGATCAATTGTGGGAGCGAGCCTGCTCGCGATGGGGCCGGTCCAGACTTACAAAAATCCCGGCTCAAAAAACACAAAAGCCCCGATCTCAACAATCGGGGCTTTTTGGTTCTACAGACATCCCTCAGTCACGCAAATCCGACTCATGTATCGGCTGTTCCCGGTGCGTCGCTCGCTGGTACTGCGCTGGCCAGATAGCCTTGCGCCCACCCAGATCATCATCGGCATGCAGCGGCCAATACGGATCGCGCAACAGTTCTCGCGCCAGGAAAATGATGTCTGCCTGGCACGTGCGCAAGATGTGCTCGGCCTGAGCCGGCTCGGTAATCATGCCGACCGTGCCAGTGGCAATGCCCGACTCCTTGCGCACGCGCTCGGCGAAGCGGGTTTGATAGCCGGGACCTGTCGGAATTTCGGCATTGGCCGCCGTACCGCCCGACGAAACGTCGATCAAGTCCACGCCCAACGCTTGGAGGCGTCGCGCCAGCTCCACGGTTTCATCCGGGTTCCAGCCGTCTTCCACCCAATCGGTGGCCGACACCCGCACGAACAGCGGCAGCTCTTCAGGCCACACCGCACGCACCGCTTCGGTAACTTGCAGCACCAGCCGAATACGGTTCTCGAACGAGCCGCCATATTGATCGCGCCGCTGATTGCTCAGGGGCGACAGAAATTGATGCAGCAGGTAACCGTGGGCGGCGTGTATTTCGACCACTTTGAAACCGGCCGTCAGTGCACGCTTGGCCGAGTCAACAAAGGCCTGAACGACCTCAGCGATCTCGCTTTCATCGAGTTGCCGTGGGTGGGTGTGCTGCGGGTCAAAGGCAATCGTCGACGGGCCCACCGGCACCCAGCCGCCGTCTTCGGGTTTAACGCTGCCATGTTTGCCGAGCCACGGCCGATGGGTGCTGGCCTTACGCCCGGCGTGCGCCAACTGGATGCCGGCCACAGCGCCCTGAGCGGCGATAAAGCGCGTAATGCGTTGCAGGGGTTCAATCTGTTCGTCGTTCCACAGACCAAGGTCCTGGGCGGTGATGCGCCCGTCGGCGGTGACCGCCGTGGCTTCGGTAAACACCAGGCCGGCGCCGCCGACCGCGCGACTGCCGAGGTGGACAAGGTGCCAGTCATTGGCCAGCCCATCAACGCTGGAGTACTGACACATCGGGGATACCGCGATACGGTTGAGAAGGGTCAATTGACGCAGGGTATAGGGTTCAAGCAGCAGACTCATGGGTCACCTCTCGTATCAGTGGGCAGGCTCCAGGGTTCTGTTTGAAAAGTCGACGAGTGACAGGAAAAAAAGGCGCAGCACCCGCCCCCGCGGGCAAAAAATTCGACAAGACGTCACAAGGATAATCAAGCAGTGATTAGAGCCTAGTCGACATCGGGGAGATGGGGGAGGGTTCCGGGGATAATTGGCGTCAGGAAGATCGCTATCGCGGGCAAGCCTTGCTCCTGTAGGAGCAAGGCTTGCCCGCGATGGGCTTAACGCGGTTCGATGTGGGCAATCATCAGCTGCACGGTCTCGTTACCGCGAAACTCGTTGAGGTCGAGTTTGTAGGCCAATTCCACCCACTTGATAGTCGGATTCGGCCAGATTTCGCGGTCGATGCCGAAGGCGATACCGTCCAGTTTCACCGAACCGCATTCGCTTTTCAGTACTACTTTCAGGTGGCGTTCACCGACGACGCGCTGTTCAACCAACTGGAACACGCCATGGAACAACGGTTCCGGGAAGTGCTGTCCCCAAGGACCGGCATGACGCAGGGCTCGGGCCAGTTCAAGGTGGAATTCTTCGACCGCCAGCGTGCCGTCCGACAGCAGGCGCCCCGTCAGGTCTTCTTCGCGCAATTGCCGGCGCACTTCAGCGTCGAATGCCTCGGCGAACAGCGGAAAATTCGCTTCCGGCAGTGTCAGGCCAGCGGCCATGGCGTGGCCGCCGTATTTGCTGATCAGGTTGGGATGCTGGGCCGCCACCACGCTCAACGCGTCGCGAATGTGGAACCCCTGAACCGAACGCCCCGAGCCCTTGAGTAAACCATCACCAGCATCGGCAAAGGCGATGGTCGGCCGGAAATAGCGCTCTTTCATACGCGAAGCGAGGATACCGATGACACCCTGGTGCCATTCGGGATCAAACAGGCACAAACCGAATGGCATCGACTCGACCGGCAAATCCTTCAGTTGCGCCAGCGCTTCACGCTGCATGCCCTGCTCGATGGATTTGCGGTCCTGGTTCATACCGTCGAGTTGCACAGCCATTTCCCGCGCCAGACCCGCGTCTTCAGTGAGCAGACACTCGATCCCCAGGCTCATGTCGTCCAGGCGTCCTGCCGCGTTCAGGCGCGGGCCTACAATGAAGCCCAAATCCGTGGAAGTGATGCGGGCATGATCACGTTTGGCCACTTCAAGAATCGCCTTGATCCCCGGCCGGGCACGTCCGGCGCGAATCCGCTCCAGGCCCTGGTGCACCAGTATCCGGTTGTTGGCATCCAGCGGCACCACGTCAGCGACGCTGCCCAGCGCTACCAGGTCCAGCAACTCGCCAATGTTCGGCTGCGGCGTGCTCTCGTACCAGCCGAGCCTGCGCAAACGCGCGCGAAGCGCCATCAGCACATAGAAAATCACCCCGACGCCGGCCAGCGCCTTGCTCGGGAAGTCGCACCCTGGCTGGTTAGGGTTGACGATGGCGTCGGCCAGCGGCAGTTCGTCACCGGGCAAGTGATGGTCGGTGACCAGCACCTTAAGACCATGTTTCTTCGCCGCAGCGACACCTTCGACACTGGAAATACCGTTGTCCACGGTGATCAGCAATTGCGGAGTGCGAGTCAACGCCACTTCGACTATTTCCGGCGTCAGGCCGTAGCCATACTCAAACCGGTTCGGCACCAGGTAATCGACATGAGCCGCGCCCAGCAGGCGCAATCCCAATACACCCACGGTACTGGCCGTCGCACCATCGGCGTCAAAGTCGCCGACAATCAGAATCCGCTGCCGCTGATCCAACGCCGTCACCAGCAAATCCACGGCGGCATCAATGCCCTTGAGCTGCTGAAACGGAATCAGCCGCGCCAGGCTTTTGTCCAGTTCAGCCTCGGTCAGTACGCCCCGCGCCGCGTACAGGCGGGTCAGCAGCGGCGGCAGATCACCGAGAAATGGCAGGGTGTCGGGCAACAGGCGAGGTTCGATGCGCATGGGGTGACAGGTGCTTCTCTTGAATACGTAGGATAAAACCGGGTGAAATGGGCCCGCAGCGAATAATCAGCCGCGTTCGCCGCTCAACCATTGCAACTGGACTTCGTGTTGACCACGGTCGTCAGTGACGAAAATCGTCCCTTCGCTGATCATCACGTCCCACTTGATTACCCGTGGCATGTCTTTGGCCAGGGTTTCCAGGACTTCCTGAGGCACGGCAGCAATGTGCACGTTTTTCAGGTTTTTGATGGCCGGGATCACTTTGGTTTCCCAGACGCGCAAGCTGCCGTAGGCCAGCAAACTGGTGCGTTCGGTGCGACGCGAGCACCAGGTCAGGCGATCGGCGTCTGGCTGGCCGACTTCGATCCAGTGCAGGACGCGATCGTCCAGGCTCTTTTCCCACAGGGCTGGTTCATCCACGTCTGACAGACCACGACCGAATGACAGTTGCTCGTTGTACCAGAAGGCATAGGCCAGCAGCCGTACGGTCATGCGTTCTTCGGTTTCCGAAGGGTGACGGGCGATGGTCTGCTTCACGCTCTCGTAAACGCTGCGGTCGAGGTCGGTGAGATTCAGTTCAAACTTGTAGGTCGTGGACGGCTGGGCCATGAACGGGCTTCTTGATACGAGGAAAGGCGGCAAGTCTAACCGATGCTGTAGGCAATCATCGAACTGAAGGCGATTCTGCTTGCTCGTCTGACGTTCGGCTATGTTAAAACGCTGTATTCGCTCAGCCTTTGTCCTACAGGATCCCGCATGCCGCTCTCCGGAAAACCGCTCTCAGGTCTGAAAGTCATTGAATTGGGTACGCTGATCGCCGGGCCGTTTGCCTCRCGCATTTGCGGCGAGTTTGGCGCCGAAGTGATCAAGATCGAATCCCCCGACGGCGGCGATCCGTTGCGCAAATGGCGAAAAATGTATGAGGGTACCTCGCTATGGTGGTTCGTTCAGGCGCGTAACAAAAAGTCCCTGACCCTGAACCTGAAACACCCCGACGGCCTGACGATTCTGAAAAAGCTGCTCAGTGAAGCGGACATCCTGATCGAGAATTTTCGCCCTGGCGTCCTGGAGAAGCTCGGACTGGGCTGGGAAGTTCTGCACGCGCTTAACCCGAAACTGGTGATGGTGCGCCTCTCCGGTTTCGGTCAGACCGGGCCGATGAAAGATCAGCCAGGGTTTGGCGCCGTCGGTGAGTCCATGGGCGGCCTGCGCTACATCACCGGGTTCGAGGATCGGCCACCGGTGCGCACCGGGATTTCCATCGGCGACTCGATTGCGGCGCTCTGGGGTGTAATAGGCGCGCTGATGGCCCTGCGTCATCGCGAAGTGAACGGCGGCCTCGGCCAAGTGGTCGATGTGGCGCTGTATGAAGCGATCTTCGCGATGATGGAAAGCATGGTGCCGGAGTTCGATGTGTTTGGTTTCATTCGCGAACGCACCGGTAACATCATGCCGGGTATTACGCCCTCCTCGATCCACACCAGCGCCGACGGCAAACACGTGCAGATCGGCGCCAATGGCGATGCGATTTTCAAACGGTTCATGCTGATCATCGGCCGCGAAGACCTGGCCAATGACCCGGTGCTGGCCAGCAACGACGGGCGTGACAGCCGCCGCGACGAGATTTATGGCGTGATCGACCGCTGGGTCAACTCGCTGCCGCTGGACACGGTCATCGAACAATTGAATCAGGCCGACGTGCCGGCCAGTCGGATCTTCAGCGCTGAAGACATGTTCAGCGATCCGCAGTACCTGGCCCGGGAAATGTTCCTGCAGGCCAAGCTTCCGGATGGCAAAGATTTCAAAATGCCGGGCATTGTGCCGAAACTCTCAGAGACACCCGGCACTTCAGAATGGGTCGGGCCGCAACTGGGTGAGCACAACGTACAGGTGCTCCAGGAACTTGGCTATGACGCGCTGCAAATCGCACAATTGCGCAAAGAAGGGGCTATCTAAGGTGATGCGTTGACTATCCGATTCGTGGCACAGGTCGGGCATTAGCCCATCGCAGGCAAAAAGAAACCCCGAGAAGTGGGGAGACGACTCGGGGTCAAACGTGGCCTACATAAAGACCCGTAGCAGCAAGCTACAAGCACCGGAGCACAATGCTTGATCTTGCCGTTACGGGGTCTGACTGACCTTGGCGCAGGAAGGTTCCCACAAAAGTCACTTCAATTTCGGCTGGCCAGGATTTTGTCCTGGGCCGCATTGCGCAACGCCGCGATGACACAGGGCTCCAGCCGTCCTTCGGCAATGAGCACGTCGCGGTGCAATCCATCGACGACGTCGGTCAGCAGACGCTTGTCGGTCAGCTGAGCCTGATTGAAGACCCGTTCGACGACAATCGCGCCCGTCGTATTCTTCAGTGTCACCAGGCATTCACTGCGGGCACCCGACGGGGTCAGTGTGACCTGATAGGGGCTCAGCGCCTCACCGAGCAATAGACTGATACTTTCCATCTCGATCACCACTCAATAGTCCGAAAACAAAGTGCCTGGGGCCTGCTCACAATAAATGACCACTGGCCCGAGAAGAAAGTTCTGGATTTCAGGTGCAGGCGCGTCGGCGCCTCTGGTTGATAGAGCATGCACGTCGAAGATGACAAGGAGAAAACAACGGCTTCACTCTCCTCTTCGCCGACTTCTGTCGGTCCAGCCCCCCAATAAACCTCGCAATTGGCCGTCGGCGCTGTAGAACGGCACCGTCCATTGGTAAACGTTTCTGACGCCATTGTGGAACATCAATTGACGTTCAATGAATTGGGGCTTGCGCGTGGCAAGTTGGGCGATAAATTCGGCATGCAACTGTTCGGCGGTCGCTTTGGGCAGAAGGTCGAGTTCGATCAACAGCCGCCCCTGAACCTGATCGAAACGGGTCGACAAGCCTTCTTCATAACTCTTGTTGCACATGACCATCCGCCCTTCCAGATCACGCACAAACATCGGGTCGGGCATCGCGTCCATCAACGCGTGCTGGAAGGCCAGTTGATCGCTGAGACTTTTCTCGGCCTTCAGACGTTGCTGGATCAACACCGCCAGACGTCGATTCCAGAGCAAGGACAACAGGCCGAACACGCTGACGATGCAAACGCCCCAGCAACCCCACTGGGTGAACCGTTGCCAGGCAGTCGGCGCATGCACCGGGCCGATTCCGTTGAGCCACTTCAAGCGAATGGCGCGCAACTCGGCAGGCGCAAACGCCTCAAGCGCCTTGTTGAGGATGCTCAGCAACTGCGGCTGACCTTTGCGTATCGTCAGGTAGTCCGCTTCCCATTTGCCCTCAATCGTACGCCCCACCTTAAGTTGCCCCAATGGAAAGAGCTGCGCGCCGGTTTCGTTTTCGATGGTCGCGTAAGCTTCGCCGCTCTCGACCAGCGCCCGGGCCTCGGCATACGTTTTGACCGAACGTAGCTCGATGGACGGATAGTCACGACGAATCATCGACTCCAGCGCGTGCCTGGCCGGCAGCACCAGCACCCTTTTCATCAGTTGCTCCAGAGACTGGACCTCAGGCACTCCCGCCTGCCCGACAAACACCCACCCCGCCCCACCGAATGCATGACTGAAATCCAGGAACGTCTTGCGCTCGTCGTTCATCGCCAGCGTGGTGCTCATGTCCGCCGCGCCACTCTCCAGTCTTTCAAGCAACTGGGCGTTGGAGAACGACTCTTCGTGGACAAACTGCAACCCCGTCATCGCACTGATGCGGTTGAGGACATCGTTGTTCAAACCGCTCCATTGGCCGTGCTCATCCTTGAACAGATACAGCGGGTATTGCGTGGACGCGACGATAACTTGGGGGTGTTCGGCCAACCATTTTTTTTCTTGGGCATCCAGCTCGATCATCGCGCCAATGACAGATCCCTTTGCCTCGGGAATCGCCAATTGTGCTGACAGCGCCGTTTGAACCAAGCCGATGGCACTGATTAAAAACACCCAGCACACGGCTGGTTTGAACCCTCTACAAAACCGCATTGCCACTTCCTTCGTGATCAACTCACCCTTTCCTCATGGGTGAAAACGCGACAAGTGTGGCATGCAGAAATGAGAAAGCCCGTCAGGAGACGGGCTTCAAAATGTGACAGCTTTTACCGGTTACAGGGGCTTGCCGCGGTTGCCATGCTGACTGACAAAGGCCTGCACGGCTTTCAGGTCGTTTGGCAACACGGTGCAACGCTCATCTCTCTCAAACAAATCAGAAAGATGTACAGGGAGCTCAAGCGCTTTTCCTACGCCAGCCTTCTCCACTGCGTCCGGGAATTTGACCGGATGCGCCGTGCCAAGGATCACCATTGGAATATCCAGACTGCGACGGCACTCGCGCGCAGCCTTCACGCCGATAGCAGTGTGTGGATCCAGCAGCTCGCCGGTTTGCTCGTACACTTCGGCGATGGTTTCGCAGGTTTGCACGTCGTCCACGGCCAGCGAATCAAACAGTTTGCGGGCTTCGGTCCAGCGCTCCTCTTCGACGCTGAAACCGCCGCCCTGCTTGAAGCTGTCCATCAGCCCGGCAATCGCCGCGCCGTTGCGACCGTGCAGGTCGAACAGCAGTCGTTCGAAGTTCGACGACACCATGATGTCCATCGACGGCGACAGCGTGGCGTGCAGGGTTTCCTTGACGTACTGGTTGCCGCTCATGAAGCGGTGCAGGATGTCGTTGCGGTTGGTGGCGACGATCAACTGGTTGATTGGCAGGCCCATGTTGCGCGCCAGGTAACCGGCGAAGATGTCGCCGAAGTTGCCGGTTGGCACCGAGAAGGATACCGAACGCGCCGGGCCACCCAATTGCAGCGATGCGTGGAAGTAGTAGACGATCTGGGCCATGATCCGCGCCCAGTTGATCGAGTTCACCGCGACCAGACGCGTGCCTTTGAGGAAGCTCTGATCGGCGAAGCTCGCCTTGACCATTTCCTGGCAGTCATCGAAGTTACCTTCGATGGCGATGTTGTGGATGTTCTCGCCGAAGATGGTGGTCATCTGCCGACGCTGTACTTCGGACACGCGGTTGTGCGGGTGCAGGATGAAGATGTCGACGTTTTCGCAATGCTTGCAGCCTTCGATGGCGGCCGAGCCGGTATCACCGGAAGTAGCGCCGACAATCACCACGCGCTCGCCGCGCTTTTCCAGCACGTAGTCGAGCAGGCGACCGAGCAGTTGCAGGGCGAAGTCTTTAAACGCCAGGGTCGGGCCGTGGAACAGCTCCAGCACCCATTCATTGCCGTTCAACTGACGCAGTGGCGCGACGGCGTTGTGCGAGAACACACCGTACGTTTCTTCGAGAATCTTTTTGAAATCGGCATCGGGAATGCTGCCGGTCACGAACGGGCGCATCACCCGGAAAGCCAGTTCGTGATACGGCAGGCCGGCCCAGGAAGCGATTTCTTCCTGGGTGAAACGTGGCAGGTTTTCCGGGACGTACAAACCGCCGTCGGTGGCGAGACCGGCCAGCAGGACGTCTTCGAAATTCAGGGCCGGTGCCTGGCCGCGGGTACTGATATAACGCATGACTGGCTCCAATGGACAGTGTTCGAAAACCCGGGCGTTATTACAACGCCCGGTGAACAAAAACGACTTAGTTCAGGTGCTCGACGCGGATCCGTACAACCGGACCGACAACACCGGACAACGCTTCAAGGGCGGCAATCGCGTCATTCATGTGCTGTTCGAGCACACGGTGAGTCAGCAGGATCATCGGCACCAGACCGTCATGCTCTTCCACTTCTTTCTGCATGATCGATTCGATGTTGATGCCACGCTCCGACAGGATGCTCGCCACCTGGGCCAACACGCCCGGATGGTCCTTGGCCTGAATGCGCAGGTAGTAGGCGCTTTCGCAGGCTTCGATCGGCAGGATCGGGTGCGCCGACAGCGAATCCGGCTGGAAAGCCAAGTGCGGTACGCGGTTTTCCGGGTCGGAGGTCATGGCGCGAACCACGTCCACCAGGTCGGCGATCACCGACGAAGCGGTTGGCTCCATGCCAGCACCCGCGCCGTAGAACAACGTCGAACCGGCAGCGTCGCCATTGACCATGACCGCATTCATCACGCCGTTGACGTTGGCGATCAGGCGATCGGCCGGGATCAGCGTCGGGTGTACGCGCAGTTCGATACCGGCCGCAGTGCTGCGTGCCACACCAAGGTGCTTGATGCGGTAGCCCAGCGCTTCGGCGTAGTTCACGTCAGCGGTGGTCAGCTTGGTGATGCCTTCGGTGTAGGCCTTGTCGAATTGCAACGGGATACCGAACGCAATGGAAGCCAGGATCGTCAGCTTGTGGGCTGCGTCGATGCCTTCAACGTCGAAAGTCGGATCGGCTTCGGCGTAACCCAGGGCTTGCGCCTCGGCCAGCACGTCTTCAAAGGTTCGGCCCTTTTCACGCATTTCGGTGAGGATGAAGTTGCCGGTGCCATTGATGATCCCGGCGACCCAGTTGATGCGGTTAGCAGACAGGCCTTCACGGATCGCCTTGATCACCGGAATGCCGCCGGCCACAGCCGCTTCGAACGCCACAATCACGCCTTTCTCGCGAGCCTTGGCGAAAATTTCATTACCGTGAACGGCAATCAGTGCCTTGTTCGCGGTGACCACATGCTTGCCATTCTCGATGGCCTTGAGTACCAGCTCGCGGGCAACGGTGTAGCCGCCCATCAGCTCTATAACGATGTCGATCTCAGGGTTCGTGGCCACTTCGAAGACATCGTTGGTAATCGCAATACCGGTCGTCTGGAACTGAGGCTTTGGCGTGCGCATGGCAATTTGTGCCACTTCGATTCCACGCCCGGCACGACGAGCAATTTCCTCGGCGTTGCGCTGAAGTACGTTGAAGGTACCGCCACCGACGGTTCCTAACCCACAGATGCCTACTTTGACCGGTTTCACTGTGAACTCCCCATAAAACGGCCGACTCAAGGTCGGCCGTGAAAACAACCGCGTGCTCGCGGTTCCCTATTAATGCCCCGGCGATGATGCTGCCGGACCATGATCGTCAATGGCTGACCGTGACGATGCGAATTTACTTCGCGCTCAGTGCCAGTTTGGCGACTTGTGGCGCAGGCTGGTAGCCCGGAATGACCTGACCGTCGGCCAAAACGATGGCCGGTGTGCCGTTCACGCCAATCGACTGACCAAGAGCGAACTGTTTGGAAACCGGGTTATCGCACTTGGCGGCCTTGATTTCCTTGCCATCGACCATTTTGTCCATGGCCGCTTTCTTGTCTTTCGAGCACCAGACCGCTTGCAGCTGTTCGTCACCCGGCGAGCCCAGGCCCTGGCGCGGGAACGCGACATAACGTACTTCGATGCCGCGCTTGTTCAGCTCAGGCACTTCGGCGTGCAGTTTGTGGCAGTACGGGCAGGTGGTGTCGGTGAACACGGTGATGTGCGACTTGGTTTCGCCGATGGCTGGATACACCACGGTTTCCGCGACAGGAATGTCATTGACCAGTTTGGAAACGCCCAGGCGTTCGGTCTTCTCGGTCAGGTTGACCGGTTTACCATCCTTGAGCTGGAACAGGTAGCCCTGAACCACGTACTGGCCGTCGGCGCTGGCATACAACACGCGGCTGCCCTTGAGTTTGACTTCGTACATCCCTGGCAGAGGGCTGGCCGTGATGGTTTCGACGGGCACGTCGAGCTGGAGGTTTTCCAGGCTTTTACGAATGGCTTTGTCGGCCGCGTCATCGGCGACGGCAAAGGTGCTGACCAACGCAATGGCAGCGGCGGCGAAAATCTGGGTCAGACGCATGAGAACTCCTGAAGGCGGACAAATGAAACGATCAGAACGCCCGTACCGAAACACCGGGTCATAACCGCCCATCGTGCAAACCGACAAAGCCTACCACATAAGGCCCGTATGGCCGAATGCGCCTGTCGCCAGAGATTTTGAGAGCACCGAAGAACCTGTAGGAGTGAGACCGGCTTGCCGGCGATAGCGGTAGTCCTGACAACACAGCGGTGACTGACAGACCGCCATCGCGAGCAGGCTCACTCCTACAGGGATTTTGTTCAGCCTCTGGGGTGATGTTTGGCGTGCAGGTCCTGCAAGCGCGCCCGGGCAACATGAGTGTAGATCTGAGTAGTCGACAAATCGCTGTGGCCAAGCAGCATTTGCACCACGCGCAAGTCGGCACCGTGGTTGAGCAGGTGCGTCGCAAAAGCGTGACGCAAGGTGTGCGGCGACAGCGACTTGCCGATCCCGGCGACCTTGGCCTGGTGCTTGATGCGATGCCAGAAGGTCTGGCGGGTCATCTGCTCGCCGCGCAAACTGGGGAACAGTACATCGCTGGGACGCCCGCCGAGCAACTCTCCACGGGCGTCGCGCATGTAGCGCTCGACCCAGACAATCGCCTCCTCACCCATCGGCACCAGGCGCTCCTTGCTGCCCTTGCCCATCACCCTGAGCACACCCTGGCGCAAATTGACCTGTTCCAGCGTCAGGCTGATCAGCTCTGTCACCCGCAAACCACAGGCATAAAGCACTTCGAGCATGGCGCGGTCACGCTGGCCGATGGCTTCACTCAAATCCGGCGCCTTGAGCAAGGCTTCGACGTCGGCTTCCGACAGGGATTTAGGCAAAGGCCTACCCAGCTGCGGCATGTCTACGCGCAAGGTCGGATCGACGGCGATCAACTTTTCCCGCAGCAAGTAGCGATAGAACCCACGCACACCCGAGAGGAATCGCGCCGTGGAACGGGGTTTGTAGTTCTGCTCCAGACGCCAGGCCAGGTGATCGAGGATCAATTCCCGTCCGGCGTTGACCAGTTCCAACCCCTTCTCCTGCAGCCAGCCGTTGAACAAGGCCAGGTCGCTGCGATAGGCATCGCGAGTGTTGTCGGAAAGGCCTTTTTCCAGCCAGAGGGCGTCGAGGAACTGGTCTATCAGTGGGTGATCAATGGCAGGCATAAAGGCTCAGGCAAGGCAGGAAACGACTGAAAAGTGACTGACAGTCTTTCATAGCACGCGCACTCGCGGAACCATTGCCGGCATAAATCGCAGGCAACAAAAAAGCAGCCCGCAGGCTGCTTTTTTCTGCATCGGAAGCTGGACTTAAGCCAGTTTTTCCTTGATGCGAGCTGCTTTACCGGACAGGTCACGCAGGTAGTACAGCTTGGCTTTACGTACGTCACCGCGACGTTTAACGGCCATGCTGTCGATTTGCGGGCTGTAGGTCTGGAAAGTACGCTCTACGCCAACACCGTTGGAGATTTTACGAACGGTGAAAGCACTGTTTACGCCGCGGTTACGCTTGGCGATAACAACACCTTCGAACGCTTGCAGACGCGAACGGTCGCCTTCCTTCACTTTCACCTGAACGACAATGGTGTCGCCCGGGGCAAAGGTAGGGATCTCTTTGGTCATCTGCTCTGCTTCGAGTGCAAGGATGATTTTGTTAGTCATGCTGTGCTCCTAAGGTAAATCGTCGGATCTACCATCGATACGTTGTTAACTATCGTCCCGCTCGCGGATGTATTCCTCGAGCAGCTTCTTCTCTTCTCCAGAAAGCGAGCGGCTTTCCAGAAGATCGGCGCGTCGTTCAAAGGTCCTACCAAGGGACTGCTGTAAACGCCAACGCCGGATATGCGCGTGATTGCCACTTAGCAACACGTCGGGAACACGCTGATCCGCATACACCTCCGGTCGGGTGTAGTGCGGGCAATCCAGCAGACCATCCGTAAAGGAATCTTCCTCGGCGGAGTCCGCATGCCCTAAAGCTCCAGGCAGCAGTCGTGTAACCGCATCGATCAGGACCATCGCCGGCAGCTCGCCGCCAGACAGTACATAGTCGCCAATCGACCACTCTTCATCGACATGAGTATCTATAAAACGCTCGTCAATGCCTTCATAGCGGCCGGCAATCAGGATCAATGCATCCAGATTCGCCAACTCGCGCACCGCCGACTGAGTCAGTTGACGGCCTTGGGGGGACAGGTAAATTACCTTCGCCGCCTCCCCGGCTGCTGCCTTGGCCTGAACCAGTGCATCTTCCAGGGGCTTGATCTTCATCACCATGCCCGGACCACCGCCAAATGGGCGATCATCCACAGTGTGATGTCGATCCGTCGTGTAGTCTCGCGGGTTCCAACAGGTGAGCTGCAAGAGCCCCTGTTTCACCGCCCGACTGGTGATGCCGTACTCGCTGATGGCGGAGAACATCTCGGGAAACAAACTGATCACTTCTACGCGCAAGTTAGCCACGCTTAGAAGTCCGCGTCCCAATCCACCTTCATCTCGCCTGCGGCCAGGTCGACAACCAACACGCATTGCTCCGTATAGGGCAACAGGCGTTCGCGATCATCCAGGCTGCCAGCGCAAGGCTTGACCACCATTACATCATTGGCGCCGGTTTCCAGAAGATGATCGATTTTCCCGAGCAATTGCCCGAGTTGATCAATAACCTTCAGACCTTCCAGCTGGTACCAGTAGTACTCGCCGTCGGTCAATTCAGGGAACAGGTTGCGCGGCACACAGATCTCATAACCGGCCAGAAGACGTGCTTCTTCACGATCATCAAGACCCTTGAGCTTTGCGACCAGGAACTTGTCGTTCCCACGTCCGCTGACCAGCTCGACCTGTTTCACATTGCCTTCGCGCTTGAGCGTCCAGGTTTTGTACTGCAACAGGTTTTCAGTCGGATCAGTAAAGGAATACACCTTCACTTCGCCGCGAACGCCATGAACCGAATAAATTTTGCCGATAACGATCAAATCATCAGCAACAGCTGGCGTCGCGTTCATATTGCTCAGGCCGCAGCCTTAGCCGCGTCCTTCAACAACTGAGCAACACGCTCAGAAGGTTGTGCACCAACGCTCAGCCAGTAGGCTACGCGCTCTTGGTTCACGGACAGACGGACTTCTTGACCACGAGCAACAGGGTTGAAGAAACCAACCTGTTCCTTGTGCGAACCGTCGCGCGGGTTGCGGCTGTCGGTTACGGTCAAGTGGTAAAACGGGCGCTTTTTGGAGCCGCCAAGGGCAAGACGGATTGTTAGCATGTGAACATCGTTCCTGTAGTCGGTGCTGCAAATCTAAAGGCACAGCGGGCATAGGTGCCCGAAAGGCCGCATATTCTAAGGAATATCCGGACTTTTGCAAATGTCTTTTTCCGGCGGCCTATCGGACGCCATCCAGATTTGCTATAGAGCCGTCGTTGAAAACGGCCAGTCAGCTCCCGCCAAGTGCGGGTTTGCTGGAGATCCCACATTGCTGTGGTACTGCGCCGACATCACTGGCGGCGCGGATTCTTTACATTTTCGGCATGCCGCCGCCGGGCAACATACCGCCCATGCCGCGCATCATTTTGGCCATTCCGCCTTTGGCGGAGAATTTCTTCATCATCTTCTGCATCTGCTTGTGCTGCTTGATCAAGCGACCGATGTCCTGCACCTGAGTGCCGGAACCCATGGCGATCCGGCGCTTGCGCGAACCGCTGATCATCTCAGGGTCGCGGCGCTCGGCCGGGGTCATGGAGTTGATAATGGCTTCCATCTGCTTGAATTGCTTTTCTGCCGCACCCTGGGCATTGCCCATCTGCGCCAGGTTCACACCGCCCATGTTCGGCAGTTTGTCCATGAGCCCGCCGAGGCCGCCCATGTTCTTCATTTGTTGCAACTGATCGCGGAAGTCTTCGAGGTCGAAGCCCTTGCCCTTCTTCAGTTTCTTGGCCAGTTTGTCGGCCTTGTCTTTGTCGAGGGTCGCTTCGGCTTGTTCGATCAGGCTAAGGACGTCGCCCATGCCGAGGATGCGCGAAGCAATACGCTCAGGGTGGAACGGATCGAGCGCTTCGCTCTTCTCGCCCATACCGATGAACTTGATCGGCTTGCCGGTGATGGCGCGAACAGACAGGGCGGCACCGCCACGGGCATCGCCGTCGACCTTGGTCAGGATCACGCCGGTCAGCGGCAGCGCATCACCAAACGCCTTGGCGGTGTTGGCGGCGTCCTGGCCGGTCATGGCGTCAACCACGAACAGGGTTTCGATCGGATTGATCGCGGCATGCAGCGCCTTGATCTCGCCCATCATCTCTTCGTCGATGTGCAAACGACCGGCGGTATCGACGATGACCACGTCGATGAATTTCAGTTTTGCTTCTTTAATAGCCGCTTGCGCGATGTCGACCGGCTTCTGACTCAGGTCAGACGGGAAGAAGGTAACACCGACTTCACCGGCGAGCATTTCCAGCTGTTTGATGGCCGCTGGACGGTAAACGTCCGCCGACACGACCATGACCGACTTCTTCTTGCGCTCTTTAAGGAAGCGCGCAAGCTTGCCGGCGGTGGTGGTTTTACCCGCACCCTGCAAACCGGCCATCAGGATCACGGCAGGTGGAACGGCGCTCAGGTTCAGGTCTTCGTTGGCCGCGCCCATCAGGCTTTCGAGCTCGGCCTGGACGATCTTCACAAAGGCCTGGCCCGGCGTCAGGCTGCGCGACACCTCGGTGCCGACAGCGCGTTCCTTGACCGAATTGACGAAGTCTTTGACCACTGGCAAGGCGACGTCGGCTTCGAGCAACGCCATGCGCACTTCACGCAGGGTGTCTTTGATGTTGTCTTCGGTCAGCTTGGCCTTGCCGGTGACATGGCGCAGCGTCTGCGAGAGACGGTCGGTTAAGTTTTCAAACATTGCGCGATCCTTTCAGGCCCTGTGTAGACCGGGATAATGGCGGCCCAGACCGGAATAAACATGTGCTCGGCGAGCCTGCGGCGTGGGCAGGTCGCGGATTATAGCGAAGACTGCGTCTGGCGGACACCTCACACTTTCGTGCAGCGGGGGTTCTATGCCAAACTCAGCGCCTTTCGGGCTTGCCTAACAGGATTTATGCTCCCCTTGTCACCCAGTTTGCTTACCACTCTCGCCGCCGCCTGCTTATATGCCGCTGCGACTCTTTATCAGGGCTCTCGTCTGGCCACCGGCGCCAAGGCGAACAAGCGCCTGCTGGTCACGCTCGGCGTGCTGGCTGTCCTGGCTCACAGCGCCAGCCTGTTCACCTACCTGCTGACGCCGATCGGCCTGGGCCTGGACTTTTTCAGCGCCGCCAGTCTGATTGCCGCCGCTGTCATCGCGCTGACCCTGCTGGCCTGCTCGCGGATCCCGGTGGAAAACCTGCTGATATTGCTGTTCCCGCTGGGGGCCACGACCGTACTGTTGGCGCAGTTCGCCCCGGCCGGCACCGTACAGATCATCGACGAAGAACCAGGCATCCTCGCCCATATCCTGCTGTCGATCCTCGCTTACGGCATGTTCACCATTGCGGCGTTCCAGTCCTTGTTACTGCTGGTTCAGGACCATCAGCTCAAGCACAAACATCCGTCAGGGCTGATCAAGAACTTCCCGCCGCTGCAAACCATGGAAAGCCTGCTGTTCGGTTTCCTGTGGGCCGGCTGGACCCTGCTATCGTTGTCGTTGATCTCCGGCTGGCTGTTTGTCGACAACCTGTTCGCCCAGCACCTGGTGCATAAAACCTTGCTGGCGTGCCTGGCCTGGATTGTCTTCAGTGTGCTGCTGTGGGGCCGTAACCGTCTCGGCTGGCGCGGACACAAGGCAATTCGCTGGACCCTGGCCGGTTTCTGCCTGCTGATGCTGGCGTATTTCGGCAGCAAGCTGGTTCGTGAATACATCCTGCATATCTGACGAGCGGCATTAATGGACGACTTGCCCCTAGGGCCGATGCTCGCGGTATTGGCCCTGCTGATTTTATGGTCGGGGCTGTTTACCGCCATCGAAGTGGCACAACAGCAGTTGCTGGCCCAGCGGACTGCCTCGCGCTCGAGCGACAAGCCGGTGGCGAAGCTGAGCTTTCCACTCAACAGTCTGATCTTCTGCAATACCCTGTGCCGTGCGCTGGTCATGGTCATCAGCACGTTGCTGGCGATTTTCACCTGGGCGGGCAACGGCCCATGGGTCGCCTGCGTCGGCGCCGGCGCCGCGCTCCTGGTGTTCGCCGACTACCTGCCGCGCACCCTCGCCTCTCGCTACCCTGACGCGGTGCTGAACCTGGGCAACACCTTGCTCGGCGCGCCACTGAAAATCATTTACCCGGCCGCCTGGCTACTCAATGGCTTCAGCCAGTTGCTGATGCGACCGTTCGCCCGCAAAGTCAAAGTGGTGCAGCAGAGCGAAGACGAAACACCGACGGATCGAAACGACGATCACGACCATAGCGTCTGCCGCCCGCACCCACTGTCCGGCATCCATGCGCTGGACAACATCACGGTCAACGACATTCTGGTGCCCCGCAGTGACGTCGACGGTATCAACCTCGACGACCCGATTGAAGAAATCATCGAGCAATTACGCCATAACAAACGCACGCGCCTGCCGGTGTTCCACAGCGACATCAACCAGGTCGAAGCGGTGCTCAACACCCGGCACATCCGTCATTTGCTGCCAGATGCCAACCTGACGATGGAAGCGCTGATGGCGGCCAGCCATGACCCTTATTTCGTCCCGGAAAGCACCCCGCTGCAGCTGCAACTGCTGAACTTCCACAAACAGCAGCGGCGCTTGGGCATGGTGGTCGACGAGTACGGCGAAGTGCTCGGTATCGTCACTCTGGAAGACATTCTTGAAGAAATCGTCGGCGAATTCGAAAGCCAGCACAGCCTGGACAACCCGCACATCCATCCTCAGGCCGACGGACGTCTGGTGATCGAGGGTGCGGCGTCGATTCGCGAACTGAACAAGAGCCTGGGCTGGCATCTGCCCAGCGATGGCCCGAAAACCCTTAACGGGTTGGTGACCGAGGCCCTTGAGACGATTCCGGACAGCGCGGTATGCCTGAAGATCGGTCGCTATCGTCTGGAGATTCTGGAAACGGAAGACAACCGCGTCACGCGGGTGCTGATCTGGCATACCAGCTCAGTTCCAGTGGTCATATAAGCCCCTTGTTCAATCGTTAGGCACCTTCCTATAATCGGGGCGCTTACCCAAGCCCCGCCTCACTCCAGTGCTACCCGCACTCCGCTGCAAAACCCACATCCCTGGGTGTTCGACCATAATAATTCGCTCCACTGGGGCACATGACTGTCAGGGATAACCGCATGACGACCAGCACGACTTATACCGAAACCACGCCCGCGCAACCGACGAACTCCGCCACCCGGGTGGCCACCGCGAGTTTCATCGGCACCGCCATCGAGTTTTACGACTTCTACGTATACGCCACCGCAGCAGCGTTGGTGATCGGGCCGGTGTTCTTTCCGCAGACCTCCGGCACCGCCCAAATGTTGTCGGCGTTTCTCACCTTCGGCATCGCCTTTCTTGCGCGGCCGCTGGGTTCTGCACTGTTCGGCCACTTCGGTGACCGCATCGGGCGAAAATCGACTCTCGTCGCCTCGCTGCTGCTGATGGGCGTCTGCACCACGCTGATCGGCGTATTGCCGGGCTACGACAGCATTGGCGCCTGGGCGCCGATCCTGCTTTGCGTGCTGCGCTTCGGCCAAGGCTTGGGGCTGGGCGGTGAATGGGGTGGTGCGGCGCTGCTGGCCACGGAGAACGCGCCCAAAGGCAAACGCGCCTGGTTCGGCATGTTCCCGCAGCTTGGTCCTTCGATTGGCTTTCTGGCGGCAAACGGCCTGTTTCTGACCTTGGCCATGACCCTGAACGACGAGCAGTTCCGCTCATGGGGCTGGCGAATTCCATTCCTGCTCAGCGCCGTACTGGTGATGGTCGGGTTGTACGTGCGCCTCAAGCTCCACGAAACCCCGGTGTTCGCCAATGCCATGGCCCGTCAGGAACGGGTGAAAATCCCGCTGGTCGAGCTGTTCAGCCAATACTGGGCACCGATGCTGCTGGGCGCTGGCTCGATGGTGGTGTGCTATGCGCTGTTCTATATCTCGACGGTGTTTTCGCTGAGCTATGGCGTGTCGACCCTCGGTTACACCCGTGAAACCTTCCTCGCCTTACTGTGCTTCGCGGTGCTGTTCATGGCCGCCGCAACGCCATTGTCGGCGTGGGCCAGCGACCGTTACGGGCGCAAACCGGTGCTGATCATCGGTGGCGTGTTAGCGATTCTGTCCGGATTCTTGATGGAACCGCTGCTGACTCACGGCTCGACCTGGGGTGTGGCGCTGTTTCTGTGCATCGAACTGTTTCTGATGGGCGTGACGTTTGCACCGATGGGTGCGCTGCTGCCGGAGCTGTTTCCGACTCACGTTCGCTATACCGGTGCGTCGGCGGCCTACAACCTGGGTGGGATCGTCGGTGCCTCGGCGGCGCCGTTCTTTGCGCAGAAACTGGTGGCGATGGGTGGTTTGAGTTATGTCGGGGGGTATGTGTCGGCGGCGGCGGTGCTGAGCCTGATTGCGGTGCTGTGCCTGAAGGAGACGCGTCACAACGATTTGAATCGGGTTGCCTGACAGGCCGCCATCGCGAGCAAGCTCGCTCCCACAGGGGACCGCGTTCCAACAGAAAGAATGCGATTCAATGTGGGAGCGAGTTTGCTCGCGATAGCCGCGCCTCGGTTACAGCTCTACCACGACAGCCTGAGAAGCGCGGGTAGCCTTGGCGCGAGCCAATTCAATCGATTCATCCCGCGCCAACGCCACACCCATCCGGCGCTGACCATTCACCTCTGGCTTGCCAAACAAACGCAACGCCGTGTCCGGCTCGCTCAACGCAGCACCCAGGTTGGCGAAAGCGGTCTGGGTCGACTGTCCTTCCACCAGAATTACCGCTGAAGCCGAAGGCCCGAACTGGCGGATCAACGGAATCGGCAGCCCCAGAATCGCCCGCGCGTGCAGCGCGAACTGCGACAGGTCCTGAGAAATCAGGGTCACCAGGCCAGTGTCATGCGGGCGCGGCGAGACTTCGCTGAACCACACCTGATCACCTTTGATGAACAACTCGACGCCAAACAAACCACGACCGCCCAACGCCTCGGTGACAGCTTTGGCCACGCGCTCGGACTCAGCCAAAGCAATCGGGCTCATGGCTTGTGGCTGCCAGGATTCCTGATAATCGCCCTTCTCCTGACGGTGACCGACCGGCGCACAGAACGTGGTGCCGCCGACATGACGCACGGTCAGCAGGGTGATTTCGTAATCGAAGTCGATGAAGCCTTCGATGATCACACGCCCTTTACCGGCGCGACCGCCTTCTTGCGCGTAGTCCCACGCGGTTTTGACGTCATCGGCGCTACGCAACAGGCTCTGGCCTTTGCCCGAGGAACTCATCACCGGCTTGACCACGCACGGGAAGCCGAGGTCTTCGACCGCTTTGCTGTAATCCTCAAAGGTGTCGGCGAAGTGGTACGGCGAGGTCGGCAAGTCCAGCTCTTCGGCGGCCAGGCGACGGATGCCTTCGCGGTTCATGGTCAGTTGTGCAGCCCGCGCGGTCGGAATCACGGTGAAGCCTTCAGCTTCCAGTTCGACCAGGGTGGCGGTGGCGATGGCTTCGATTTCCGGCACGATGAAGTGCGGTTTCTCGGCTTCGATCACTGCACGCAGGGCAGCGCCATCGAGCATGTTGATCACGTGGCTGCGATGTGCGACTTGCATGGCCGGCGCGTTGGCGTAACGATCCACGGCAATTACTTCAACGCCCAGGCGTTGCAGCTCGATCACCACTTCCTTGCCCAACTCACCACAGCCACACAGCAATACGCGGGTCGCGGTTGGCGACAATGGAGTTCCGATACGGGTCATCTCAGGTCCTCAAGAAGCGGATCATCGAGGGAAGCGCGCTTCCCATGGGGAGAAAGCGCGGCATTTTACATGAACCAGAGGGTTTAGCTTCAGCTGACGAGGGCCTGTTTGCGCAAGCGCCAGGCCATGATCAGCCACACGGCGGTCACGCCAGCGAACTTCGAGCCCATGGCAGTGAGGATCACACCGGGGGTGAAGGCGTCGATCATGCCGAAGAAGATGAAGGTATCGAGGGGAATGCTCAGCGCCGAACTTATCCACAGACGATCGTGCAACGGGCGTTTGGTGATGCTGAACACCAGCCAGTCGATGCACTCGGACACCGCGAATGCCGTGGCGCTGGCCAACGCGATGGACGGATCGGAGGTGACGTAGGACAACACCAACGCGGCCAGCATAGCTGCGATGGCGCCGTGGCCGAAGCGGGTCTGCACCATGTCGCGGAGCACGAACACCAGACCACCCCAGGCCGACCAGATGATGTCGAGGTGCGGGGCGGTGGAAAAGGCGTAGTTGATCAGCACGACGCTGCTGATGTAGGCGATCAGGAAGAGCATGGGCCGTGGGGATACCTGTCAATTTGGCGCACAGGGTACTTCAGGAGACAGGATGGACCAAGAGCGGAGGTGGCAGTGATGGCCTCTTCGCGAGCAGGCTCGCTCCCACATTAGTTCAGTGTTGCTCACACATGATATGGACAACATCAGTCAATGTGGGAGCGAGCCTGCTCGCGAAGGCCGCACCTCATTTATCCGATTTTGCTCCGATCATCCAGATCAACCCGCTGGATTTTGCACGCTCATGACACAACCCCAACACCTTACGGCGCTCTTCGTTGTCCATTCGGCTCCAACGGGTAATCTCTTCCACCGTGCGCTGACACCCGGTGCAAATGTCATCGTCATCCAATGCGCAAATATTCACACAGGGCGATGGCACCGGTCGTTCAGTGGTGTTCATTCTTCCTGCTCGACCAGATCACGGGCATAGCGCTGCGAGTTATGCACATAGTGAGCGGCACTGGCCTCCAGCATCTTTTTCTGCGGCTCAGTCAGTTCACGCACCACTTTCCCCGGCGAGCCCATGACCAGCGAACCATCGGGAATCTCCTTGCCCTCGCCAATCAGCGAATTGGCGCCGATGATGCAGTTTTTGCCAATTTTCGCGCCGTTCAGAATGACCGCGTTTATACCGATCAAGCTGTAATCACCCACGGTGCAACCATGCAGCATGGCGTTATGGCCAATGGTCACGCCGGTGCCGATGGTCAGCGGGTAGCCCATGTCGGTGTGCATCACCGTGCCGTCCTGAACATTGCTGTTCTTGCCGATCAGGATCAGTTCGTTATCGCCCCGCAGCACGGCGTTGAACCAGACATTGGCGCCCTCTTCCAGTTTGACCTTGCCCACCAGCACAGCATTGGGTGCGACCCAGCTCTGCGGATGGGTTTCGACGCGGGCGTCGCCCAGGCGATATTTCATTCTTGTTGTCCTCAAGGCCAGGCAGGCTCATACACAGCACGGTTCACGCCATACGAACGATGGCTTCAGATGTTGATAAAACTCTTGGGCGGTTGATGCAGGCTGATTTTCGCGTCATAGAGCAGGTTGATCAACTCGACGATCATAATCGCCGTCAGGCCCCAGATTTTGAATTCACCATAACGGTAACTTGGCACGTACCAGCTACGGCCCTGGTAATCGATGCGATGGGTGTGTTCGCGCGGGTCCTTGCGGAAGAATTCCAGCGGCACACTAAAGACGGCAGCTATCTCGGCATCGTTGGCCCGATACTCTACAAAATCCGGAATCACCCCGACATAAGGCGTGACCTTGATGCCGTGCAATGAGATCAGCGGGCTAAGCGGGCCGATCACTTCAACCAGACCTGGCGGCAGGCCGATTTCTTCTTCGGCCTCACGTAGCGCGGTGAAAATCAGGTCAGGGTCCTCGGGATCGCGTCGACCGCCGGGAAAGGCCACTTCACCACCATGGGTCGAGAGCCCGCTGGCGCGCAGGGTCAGAACCAGTTCCGGTTCATCACTGCGAGTGATGGGCACCAATACCGCGGCTTCAGGGAAACGTTTGTCGGTTTCCAGTGTGCGTGGAGTGTGGTTGCTTACTCGATGCAGTAGCTCGTCCAGCATGAGACTTCTCGATTTATTAGCCGTAGGGTCTGTTGACGTTTGCTGGCGAGCCGCGTTGCGCGCCATTCAGGAACCCAAGCATGAAATTTTGCAGTCAGTGCGGCAACCCGGTGACCCAGCGCATTCCCGAAGGCGATTCGCGCCTGCGATTTGTCTGCGACAGCTGCCATACGATTCACTACCAGAACCCCAACATCGTCGCCGGTTGTGTTGCAACCTGGGGCTCGAAAGTGTTGCTGTGTCGACGCGCCATCGAGCCGCGGCTCGGTTACTGGACCCTGCCTGCCGGTTTCATGGAAAACGGTGAAACCATCGAGCAGGCGGCCATCCGCGAAACCGCCGAAGAAGCCTGCGCCCGGGTACGCAACCTGAGTATCTATACGTTGATCGACGTGCCACACATCAGCCAGGTGCACGTATTCTTTCGCGCAGAGCTTGTGGACCTGGACTTTTCAGCCGGGCCCGAAAGCCTGGAAGTGCAGCTTTTCGAAGAAGCCGACATCCCTTGGTCCGACCTGGCTTTCCGCACGGTGGGCCGTACCCTAGAATGCTTCTTTGCTGACCGGAGGACCGAGGTCTATCCCGTGCGGTCCGAATCGATCCCGCCGCTGGCTCAGCATGCCATCACTTAAAACATCTATAACTAAAATAGCCGACACCTCTAGGGATATCGTTTCAATGCGCTGGTTGCTTGCCGTGTTTTGCTTGTCGTTCATTGCCATGTCACAGGCTTCCGTTGCGGAAACCCTGAATGGCGGAGCCATCGAAAAAATCCTGATCTTGAAATCCGCCCACCAATTGCAATTGATCAATGACGGCAAACCGCTCAAGACCTATCGCATATCCTTGGGCAAGCATCCCCAAGGCCCAAAACTGATGGAGGGTGACAAACGCACGCCTGAAGGCCTCTATTGGGTGGACTGGCGCAAGGTCAGCGACCGCTTCAATCTGGCGATGCACATCTCCTACCCGAACATCAGCGACTCCGCCCGTTCGCGCCGAGAGGGTGTCGAACCCGGAGGCATGATCATGATCCACGGTACGCCGGACACCGAGGAAAACCCTGAAAACCTGTTCCACACCCTGGACTGGACCGACGGCTGCATCGCCATGCGCAACATGGACATGCGCGAAGTCTGGAACCTGGTGCCGGACGGCACGATGATTGAAATCCGCCCGTAACACCCGGCAATGATCGTTCCTGCGCTCCGCGTGGGAATGATCTGAATCGCTACCTTCGGTCGCCAGCAAAAAAATAATTTCAAAAGTTCGCAGCCTGTGACTACGCCTGCCGGGGTGATACCAATTCCCCGCGCAAGCGTCACCGCAGACTGCGATCTTTGCGTTCAAAACCCCCATCGTTAATACCACTTCAATCCACCACCCTATAAGCCCGCTCATCAGGACGGGCTTGTGCACGCCTACAGCAAAGTACTGGCATTGACATGGTATTTAAGTGGTATTAGTTTCGCCCCACAACCGGGCGACAACAATCCTACATCCGCATCGGACCAAAACTACATGAACGACCTCCAGGCCCTACGCCCTGACGACACCCAACCCACGCCGTTGTACCTGCAACTGGCGCGTAATCTGGAAGCCGCGATCCATGCCGGCCAATGGAAAGCCGAGCAAGCGATGCCCTCGGAGCGCAATCTTAGTGAATTGCTGGGCATCTCCCGCGTCACCGCACGCAAAGCGCTGGAAGTCCTGTTCGAGCAAGGCCTGATCCGTCGCAATCAAGGTTCCGGCACCTTCATTACCCCTCGCCTGGAACAACCACTGTCACGGCTCTCGGGCTTCAGCGAAATGCTCCGGCTCAAAGGCTTCGTTCCCGGCTCGCAATGGCTGGAACGTGAGATCACCCCGCCGACCCACGAAGAACTGATTCGCCTGGGTCTCTCGCCCAACGACAAGGTCGCGCGCCTCAAACGTCTGCGCAAAGCCGACGACACGGTAATGGCCATCGAGATGAGCACCCTGCCCGCATCGATCATTCCCAAGCCGCATACCGTGGGCGACTCCCTCTACGAATACCTCGATGGCATCGGCAAACCGGTCGTGCGCGCGTTGCAACACATCCAGGCGATCAACGCCTCGGACGAGTTCGCCTCTTTGGTCGGCATCGCCCCCGGCACCGCCATGCTGCTGATGACCCGGGTCGGCTACCTGGAAGACAACACCCCCATCGAAGTCACCGATACCTATTGCCGCAACGATTACTACGACTTTGTGGCAGAGCTGCGCCGCTAAACGAGAGAGCTGATCATGTCCGAAGACAACATCCTCACAACCCACGGCTGGGTTCGCGGCCGGCTGATTCACGAGCACGGTAAAGTCGTGTCGATCGAAGGTGTGCCCTGCGATCCGTGCGAAAACGATTTGCCTTACCTGCTGCCGGGTTTCATCGACCTGCACGTACATGGCGGCGGTGGCAAAGACATCATGGAAGGCGCAAGTGCTTTCGAGACCATTACCAGAACCCATGTGCGCTTCGGCACGACGTCGCTGCTGGCGACCACCATGACCGCGCCGAGCGAAGAGATTTCCAGCGTGCTCAAAGCGGTCGGCGAGTTCTGTGAGCAGCGCCCGACCGGCAGCGCCCGCGTACTCGGTGTGCACCTCGAAGGCCCGTACATCAACCCCGGCAAACTCGGCGCCCAGCCGAACTTCGCCCACACCGCATTGATGGCTGAGGTCGAAGAATACCTGGCGCTGGCACCCATCCGGGTGATCACAATTGCCCCGGAAATCGCGGGGCATGACGCTCTGATCCGCGCCCTCAGCGCTCGCGGCGTGCGCATGCAGATCGGCCATACCCTCGGCAGTTACGAGGAAGGCGTCGCTGCGCTGGCGGCCGGCGCCAGCAGTTTCACTCATCTCTATAACGCCATGAGCCCGTTGCATCACCGTGAGCCGGGCATTGTCGGCGCGGCGCTGGCCCACGCCAAATACGCCGAGCTGATCCCGGACTTGCTCCACGTACACCCCGGCGCAATCCGCGTGGCCCTGCGCTCGATCCCTTGCCTGTATTGCGTCACCGATTCCACCGCCGCCGCTGGCATGCCGGACGGTGAATACAAACTCGGCAGCCACACCGTGACCAAATGTCTGGGCGGTGTGCGCTTGCCCGACGGCACGCTGGCCGGCAGCACCCTGACCATGGATCAGGCATTGCGCAATCTGGTGAAAATCGGTTTGCCGATCAGCGAAGCCTCGCAGCGTCTTTCTCAATTCCCCGCCGATTACCTCGGCCTTCAAGAACGCGGCCGCCTCACCCCCGGCAGCTGGGCCGACTGCGTACGGCTGGATCGCTCACTCACACTGACCGCCGTCATGGTCGAAGGAGAAGACATTGACTTCAAAAATGCTTGAAGAGGCGCTGTCCTCGTTTGAGGCCGTGCAAGCCCAACTGCAACAGCTCGACCCACAGATGATCGAGATCGCCGGACGCCTGCGTCGTCAGCCGCCGCAAGTGGTCATGACCGTCGCGCGCGGCAGCTCCGATCATGCCGCCAGTTACTTCGCTTACCTGACCATGCAACTGCTAGGCATTCCGGTGGCGTCGTTGCCGATGTCGGTAGTGACCATGCAGCAAGCGCCGTTGAAGGTCAGTGGCCAAGTGGCGTTCGCCTTCTCGCAGTCCGGACAAAGTCCTGACCTGGTGAACAGCCTGCGCCTGCTGCGCAAGCGCGGCGCGTTGAGCATTTCCATGGTCAACGCCGAAGGTTCGCCATTGGAAGCGGCGTGTGAATTCAGCCTGCCGCTGTTGGCTGGCACCGAAAGCAGCGTCGCCGCGACCAAAAGTTTTATCGCGACGCTTAGCGCCAGTGCCCGCCTGATCGCGCATTGGAAAGACGATGTCGAAATGCTGGAAGCGAGCAACGCCCTGCCGGAAGGTCTGCGTGATGCGGCGCAGCAGGACTGGAGCGCAGCCATCGACGCCCTGCGCGACTGCCAGCGCCTGATGGTGATCGGTCGTGGCGCCGGTTTCGCAATCGCCCAGGAAGCTGCGCTGAAGTTCAAGGAGACCTCGGCGATTCAGGCTGAAGCGTTCAGCAGCGCCGAAGTCCGCCACGGCCCGATGGCATTGATCGACGAAAACTATCCACTGCTGATCTTCGCCCCTCGCGGTGTCGAGCAGGCCGGCTTGTTGAGCCTCGCCGCCGACATGCGCCAACGCGGTGCCCGGGTGTTGCTGGCAGCGCCCGATGACATCGCCGAACGCGACCTCACCCTGACCCGCGCCGAACACCCGAGCCTCGACCCGATCCTGGCGATCCAGAGCTTCTATGTCATGGCCGCCGGTTTAGCGGTCACCCGTGGAATGGACCCGGATCAACCCCGGCACTTGAGCAAAGTCACGCGCACGCACTAATCGAACGGCAAACGAATTACCCCGTAGCAGCTGTCGAGTGTAACGAGGCTGCGATCTTTTGATCCTGCTTTGAACCGATCGCAGCCTCGTTGCACTCGACAGCTGCTACAGGGCCAGTTGATCCGAACTGTTGTTTTTTAATGAGACCGAGCCATGCATAACAACAATAAAGAGCTGACCCTCAGCGCCCCGCTCAGCGGCCCGGTGCTCACGCTCGCCAGAGTCCCGGACCCGGTGTTCGCCAGCGGCGCCATGGGCGACGGGATCGCCATCGACCCGCTGAACGACACCCTTCACGCACCCTGCGCCGGCGTGGTGGTCCATGTGGCCCGGACCGGACACGCGATCACCTTGCGCGCCGACAACGGCGCCGAACTGCTGCTGCATCTGGGCCTCGACACGGTCGAGTTGCAGGGCGAAGGCTTCTCGATGCTGGTCAAGGAAGGCGCGCGTGTCAGCAATGGCCAGCCGCTGTTGCGCTATGACCTGGACAAGGTTGCGCAGCAGTGCAAAAGCCTGGTCAGCCTGATGATCCTGACCAACAGCGAGGATTTTCAAGCGCGGCCGATCACTCTCAAATCGGTGAAGGTCGGCGAGCCGCTGCTGCACATCATTCGCCGAGTGGCACCCGGTGCGCAGGCTGACGCGGTGCCCTCGGGCGAAGAAATCGTCGGCCACGTGTGCATCGCCCATCGGGGTGGTTTGCATGCCCGGCCAGCGGCGCTGATCCGGCAAACGGCACAAGGCTTCAAAAGTAAATCGCAGCTGCATTTCGCCGGCAAATCGGCGAGCTGTGACAGCTTGATCGGCTTGATGGCACTGGCCGTCGGCGAACAGGACGAAGTGCAAGTCAGCAGCCGGGGACCGGATGCCGAAGCGGCACTGCAAGCGTTGCTGCTGGCCTTGTCCACGGCGCTGGCCGAAGACAACCACGCAGGCGCTCCCACACCGAGTGTCCAGCGCCATCGAGCGCCCGAAGCCGGCGTGCTGCACGGTGTTTGCGCCGCACCAGGGTTGGTCGCCGGGCCGTTGTTCCGGTTGAACGCGATCAGCCTGCCGGTGGACGCCGGCCACCACGATTCCGAGCAACAACTGCTAGCCCTCGAGACTGCGCTGAATGTCGTTCGCAACGACATCGACCACACGCGGGCCCAGGCAAAGAAGAACAAGAACACTGACGAAGAAGCGATCTTCGCCGCGCACCTCGCCCTGCTCGAAGACCCGGCACTGCTGGACGTGGCGAACACATCCATCGCCCAAGGCAAGGCAGCGACTCACGCCTGGAGCCAATCGATCGAGGCACAGTGCGAGGTTCTCCAACAACTGGGCAGCCCGTTGCTGRCCGAACGCGCCAACGATCTGCGCGACCTCAAACAACGCGTGTTGCGCGCCTTGCTCGGCGAAACCTGGCATTACGACGTACCGGCGGGCGCCATCGTCGCCGCGCATGAACTGACCCCGTCCGATCTGTTGCAACTGAGCCAGCAAGGCGTCGCCGGGTTGTGCATGGCCGAGGGCGGCGCGACGTCCCACGTGGCGATTCTTGCCCGCGGCAAAGGTCTGCCCTGCATGGTGGCGCTGGGTTCGACATTGCTTGCGCAACCGCAAGGCCAGGCGATGGTGCTGGACGCCGATGGCGGTCGCCTCGAACTGGCGCCGACCACCGAACGCCTGGCTCAAGTGCGCCAGGCACAGCTCGATCATCAACAACGTCGCGCCGAGCAACAGGCTCAGGCCCATACCCCGGCGTTGACCCGCGACGGTGTACAGATCGAAGTGGCCGCCAATGTTGCGTCCAGCGCTGAAGCCGCCGACGCGCTGGCCAATGGCGCCGATGGCGTCGGTCTGCTGCGAACCGAGTTTCTGTTTGTCGACCGCCACACCGCGCCGGACGAAGAAGAACAACGGATCGCCTATCAAGCCGTGCTCGATGCCATGGGCAACAAGTCGGTGATCATCCGCACCATCGATGTCGGCGGCGACAAGCAACTCGACTATTTGCCCTTGCCGGCCGAGGCCAATCCGGTGCTTGGCCTGCGCGGTATTCGCCTCGCTCAGGTCCGCCCGGAATTACTCGATCAGCAATTGCGTGCGCTGCTGCACATCAGCCCGCTGTCGCGTTGTCGCATTCTGTTGCCGATGGTCACTGAGGTCGACGAACTGCTGCACATCCGTCGACGCCTTGATGCGCTGTGTTCTGAGCTCGGTGTCAGTGAGCGACCGGAACTGGGGGTGATGATCGAAGTCCCGGCCGCGGCATTGCTGGCCGAGCAGTTGGCAGAACACGCGGACTTCCTGTCCATCGGTACCAACGATTTGTCCCAGTACACCCTGGCCATGGATCGCGACCACGCCGGCCTCGCTTCGCGCGTCGACGCCCTGCATCCGGCGCTGCTGCGACTGATTGCGCAAACCTGCGCCGGGGCGGCAGCGCATCACCGCTGGGTCGGCGTCTGCGGCGCACTCGCCTCCGACCCGCTGGCCACGCCTGTATTGATTGGCCTGGGCGTGCGCGAGTTGTCGGTCAGCCCGGTGCAAATCGGTGAAATCAAAGACCGGGTCCGTCATTTGGACGCCAATGAATGCCGACGCATCAGCCACGACCTGCTCAAGTTGAGCAGCGCGGCGGCCGTGCGTCACGCCTGTCATCAGCAATGGCCTCTGAGCTGAAGAACAACTACAGCTCTAAAACAAAAAGAACACAGGGAAAACCGCCATGTACCAACTTTTCATCGAGGGCCTGCAGCGCCTCGGCCGCGCACTGATGCTGCCGATCGCGATCCTGCCTATTGCCGGATTGCTGCTGCGCCTGGGCGATACCGATTTGCTGAACATCGCGATCATCCACGATGCCGGCCAGGTGATATTCGCCAATCTGGCGATGATCTTCGCCATCGGCATCGCGGTCGGTTTCGCCAAGGACAACAACGGCACCGCAGGCTTGGCCGGGGTGATTGGTTACCTGGTGATGATCTCCACCCTCAAGGTGCTGGATGCGAGCATCAACATGGGCATGCTTGCCGGGATCGTCAGCGGTTTGATGGCCGGTGCGCTGTACAACCGCTTCAAGGACATCAAGCTGCCGGAGTATCTGGCATTCTTCGGTGGCCGGCGCTTTGTGCCGATTGTTACCGGGTTTGCCGCTGTCGGGCTTGGCGTGGTGTTCGGTCTGATCTGGCCGCCGATCCAGCAAGGTATCAACAGCTTCGGTGCCCTGCTGATGGAAAGCGGCAGCATCGGCGCTTTCGTCTTCGGTGTGCTCAACCGCCTGCTGATCGTCACTGGCCTGCATCACATCATCAACAACATGGCGTGGTTCGTCTTCGGTAACTTCACCGACCCGACCACGGGTGCACTGGTGACCGGCGATATCTCACGCTACTTTGCCGGCGACCCCAAGGGCGGCCAATTCACCACCGGCATGTTCCCGATGATGCTCTTCGGCCTGCCCGCCGCGTGCCTGGCGATGTACCGCAACGCCCTGCCGGAACGGCGCAAGGTCATGGGCGGGATTTTCCTGTCAATGGCGCTCACCTCGTTCCTTACCGGTGTGACTGAACCCGTCGAATTCGCTTTCATGTTCCTCGCGCCATTGCTCTTTTTATTGCATGCGCTGCTGACGGGCCTGTCGATGGCGATCACCAATGCGCTGAACATCCATCTGGGGTTCACCTTCTCCGGCGGTTTCATAGACATGATTCTCGGCTGGGGCAAGTCCACCAATGGCTGGTTGGTGGTGCCCGTCGGACTGGCCTATGCGGTGATCTACTACGTGGTGTTCGACTTCTGCATTCGCCGCTTCAACCTCAAGACGCCAGGACGTGAAGAGGTGTCTGCTGGCGAGAAGGTCGTGGTCACTGAAAACGAACGGGCCGGGGCGTATATCAAGGCGCTGGGTGGAGCGCAGAATTTGATCACAGTCGGCGCCTGCACGACACGGTTGCGACTGGACATGGTGGATCGCAACCAGGCAAACGATGCCGAGTTGAAAGCGCTGGGGGCGATGGCGGTTGTGCGTCCAGGTAAAGGCGGGAGTTTGCAGGTGGTGGTCGGACCGATGGCGGACAGCATTGCAGATGAGATCCGCTTGGCGATGCCGGCGTTGGGACGCGCCATTGTGTCTTCTCCTGCTGATGTGATCGATGCGCCGAAACCTGCTGCGGTAGCCATTCCGGAAGCGCAGCAATGGCTGAATGCGTTGGGGGGCGGCGAGAACGTATTGCAGATGGACTGCATCGCCATGACCCGGATCCGGCTGCAACTGGCGGATGGCAAGTCGCTGTCGGAGTGTGATTTGAAGGCGCTGGGGTGTCTGGGTGTCAGTCAGTTGGAGGGTGGTATTTGGCACCTGCTGATTGGAGACAAAGCCGCGAATTTGAGCGATGCACTGGAAGCGCTGGTGAATCGTAGTGAGGTGAGTGCCAAGGTCTGAATCTCTGACGCCTGGCAACCCGTCATCGCGAGCAGGCTCGCTCCCACAATGGTTCGGCGTACATAGATCCACTGTGGGAGCGAGCCCTAAATAACACCTTGGACTCAACGCCCGCAGCAGACCATGACCGGCCCTGCGGGCTTGTTCATTTCAACTATCCCTGCGGATCGGGATGCCCCCCACTTAAGCTCAAGCAGACGTTGCGCGCTGCTTCGCCTCGTAATGCCGAGTCTGGAATGGCATGAGAGCTTGAGCCTTCAGGCCGAGGCCTTCATTCAGCCCTCAAGAGACGGCAAGTACATCACAGCGCCTACGAAGGGGTACGACTGCATATGGCGCCTCCCCTTGCTTGGAAGTCGAGTACGCAAAAAGCTCAAGAGCATTGAGGGTTTCCGACACGCGGCTATCGGACACGCACGCAAAACGAGTAAACCGTTCGAGCAAATAGCCTGCACGCCGAACTTCCACCTCATCAGTGTGGCAGTTCAGAAAAGCAGTTACTTCACTCTCAAGATTCAAACTAGAGTACCAAACAGCTTTGGCAGCGCTGACCAGCGCAGCGTCATCTGCTTGATTCAAAGGTTTTTTGACCAAGGTGTCCAGGGCGGATGAGAGGACGTGACCGCTATGGGGCGTCGCCATCTGTAGTCTCCAGGTAATCTTGAGTAATTGCGTCCGGCGATTCCATCTTTGAACCTCAAGTGGATTGAAGTGTTTGTGATGGACAAAGGTTGGACGTGGCACTTCCGACGGACAACCTGAAAAAATTGTCGGATATTTCCTCGAGCGATGTAGCCGTTACAGCGCCGCACCGCAGCTCCCACAGGGAATGTGTACACCTGCAAGAGATTGGTCGGCTTTCAGGCCGCCTTCGCTGGCAAGCCAGCTCCTACAGTAGATCGGCGTACCGCCTTTGCTCYTCACCACTCATCAGGCCGAGCGTTAGCTCGCCTGCAGCTTTTGATCTTGATCCACCCGCCCCTTCGGGAGGCTGAGTGGAGGTGTTCATCCGGGGAGTGRCGCGTAGCGCCGTTCGACGCAGTCGAACACGCTGCATGTAGGTCGAAGCGAAGCCGACCGGAGGGCAGTGTCCCCGGATGGATACCGGAGCGAAGGAACGCCGAGCCTTAGCGAGGGGCCGGACGCTCGGGGCGAGCCTTTTTTTGCTTACTTTTTTTTGGCGTTTGAAAAAAAAGTGAGGCGCCGTAAGGGCGAAACCCTAAGTGGCCGTTACCGCAGAAACGGATATATACACCAAAACCAACAACATGGTCGGCCCGTAGGCCGCCAAGTCAAAAGCACCTGTCCAAACCCTGAACACACACTCTGAAATATCCCGAACCATTGAAACCACCCCCCACCTGCCCCATCTAACACCCATACCCAATGCGCAGGTGCCCCATGAGCGACCAGCAAGAATTCCCCGAAGACCCAAACGAGTACGACGAAGCCGAGCAAATCGAACACCACACCACCGGCAAAGGCCTCGCCCTGCCCGGCCAGAACCTGCCGGACAAGGTCTACATCATCCCGATCCACAACCGCCCATTCTTCCCGGCCCAAGTGCTGCCGGTCATCGTCAATGAAGAACCGTGGGCCGAGACACTGGACCTGGTCAGCAAAGCCGATCACCACTCCCTGGCCCTGTTCTACATGGACGCCCCCCAGGAAGACCCGCGCCACTTCAACACCAGCGCACTGCCGGAGTACGGCACGCTGGTCAAGGTGCACCACGCCAGTCGTGAAAACGGCAAACTGCAATTCGTCGCCCAGGGCCTGACCCGGGTGCGCATCAAAACCTGGCTCAAGCACCACCGCCCGCCGTACCTGGTGGAAGTCGAATACCCGCACCAGCCGACCGAGCCGACCGACGAGGTCAAGGCTTACGGCATGGCGCTGATCAACGCGATCAAGGAACTGCTGCCGCTCAACCCGCTGTACAGCGAAGAGCTGAAAAACTACCTCAACCGCTTCAGCCCCAACGATCCGTCGCCGCTGACCGATTTCGCCGCCGCCCTGACCTCGGCCACCGGCAGCGAGCTGCAAGAAGTGCTCGACTGTGTGCCAATGCTCAAGCGCATGGAAAAAGTCCTGCCGATGCTGCGCAAGGAAGTCGAAGTCGCACGCCTGCAAAAAGAGATTTCCGCCGAAGTTAATCGCAAGATCGGCGAGCATCAGCGTGAATTCTTCCTCAAGGAACAACTCAAAGTCATTCAGCAAGAGCTGGGCCTGACCAAGGACGACCGCAGCGCCGACATTGAGCAGTTCGAGCAACGCCTGACTGGCAAAGTGCTCTCTGCGCAGGCGCAGAAACGCATCGAAGAGGAAATGAACAAGCTGTCGATCCTCGAGACCGGCTCACCGGAGTACGCGGTCACCCGTAACTACCTCGACTGGGCGACCTCAGTGCCGTGGGGCGTGTACGGCGAGGACAAACTCGACCTCAAGCACGCGCGCAAGGTCCTCGACAAACACCACGCCGGCCTCGATGACATCAAGGACCGCATCCTCGAATTCCTCGCGGTCGGTGCTTACAAAGGCGAGATCAGCGGCTCCATCGTTTTGCTGGTCGGCCCACCGGGTGTGGGTAAAACCAGTGTCGGCAAATCCATCGCCGAATCCTTGGGCCGACCGTTCTACCGCTTCAGCCTCGGTGGCATGCGCGACGAAGCCGAGATCAAGGGCCATCGCCGCACATACATCGGCGCGCAACCGGGCAAACTGGTGCAGGCGTTGAAAGACGTCGAAGTGATGAACCCGGTGATCATGCTCGACGAAATCGACAAGATGGGCCAAAGCTACCAGGGCGACCCGGCCTCGGCGCTGCTGGAAACCCTCGACCCGGAACAGAACGTCGAATTCCTCGACCACTACCTGGACCTGCGTCTGGACCTGTCGAAAGTGCTGTTCGTGTGCACCGCAAACACCTTGGACTCGATCCCCGGCCCGTTGCTGGACCGCATGGAAGTGATTCGCCTGTCGGGTTACATCACCGAAGAAAAAATCGCCATCGCCAAACGCCACCTGTGGCCCAAGCAACTGGAAAAGGCCGGTGTGTCCAAAGGCAGCCTGAGTATCAGCGACAGTGCCCTCAAAGCATTGATCGACGGTTATGCCCGTGAAGCCGGCGTGCGTCAGTTGGAGAAACAATTGGGCAAACTGGTGCGCAAAGCCGTGGTGAAGTTGATCGACGAACCCAAAGCAGTGATCAAACTCGGCCCGAAAGACCTCGAAGCCTCACTCGGTCATCCGGTGTTCCGCAACGAGCAAGTGCTGTCCGGCACCGGCGTTATCACCGGTCTTGCCTGGACCAGCATGGGCGGCGCGACCTTGCCGATTGAAGCGACGCGGATCCACACGCTGAACCGTGGCTTCAAACTCACCGGGCAATTGGGTGACGTGATGAAAGAGTCGGCGGAAATCGCCTACAGCTACGTCAGCTCCAATCTGAAGTCGTTTGGCGGTGATCCGAAGTTCTTCGACGAAGCTTTCGTCCACCTGCACGTCCCGGAAGGCGCCACCCCCAAAGACGGCCCGAGCGCTGGCGTGACCATGGCCAGTGCCCTGCTCTCGCTCGCACGCAACCAGCCGCCGAAAAAAGGCGTGGCAATGACCGGCGAACTGACATTGACCGGGCATGTCCTGCCGATTGGCGGGGTGCGTGAGAAGGTGATTGCAGCGCGGCGGCAGAAGATCTTTGAATTGATCTTGCCGGAACCTAACCGTGGCAGTTTTGATGAACTGCCGGACTATCTGAAGGAAGGGATTACCGTGCACTTCGCCAAGCGTTTTGCGGATGTGGCGAAGATATTGTTCTGACCTGACTAATACGCTGCCAATCTCGATTGGCAGCGTTCGCTTTATGCTTTAAATAACGCCCCCCTATAGAGAAATGATATTGAACACTGTTATTTATGACAGTGGACGCTGCCGTCAACACTTCCCTAGATTAACCGGACTAGACATTCACAATTCTAAATCCGGAGCAGGCAATGAAAAACCCACCCGTTCAACAGGCGGCCACTGGCCTTTGGCACTTGGACATCAACAATGAAATTGTTCTAGCCAGCAAACTGTATGGAACCATCTACGGCAACGTTGTCATGCTGCAAGGCTCACACTGGCAGGGCGATACCGGTTTTGATTTTACGATAGATATTGTGGATGGCATTCCGGGTAACGGACAACAGGATTTGCCTGCGAATGGACGCTACAACTACCCACTGGAGAAAGAACGCATCAAAATTGGTTATCACGGCAGGAAAGACAATCAATACTTTGACGCCACCCCACAAGACGGCGAGATAACGATATGTCTCGATCCGATAAAAAAACTTTATTACGGCCACCTGAATATTAGATTTTTGGTCGATCAAGAATCGTTACTTATTAAAAGCTTTTTCGGTATTCAAATTCCCTGACAAGTTAAAAAATGGCTGAACCTGCCGACGACCAAGGCAAGTCGTCGGTGCGACTTTTGACGCTGTGCCAATTAGCATCCGAAGCCACTTGAGTTATGCTCACCGTTCGTCGTGAACGCCGGAGCCACTGACCCCATGTCCCCCACCCGCCTGTTTGTTCTCTTCGCCCTGTCCTTGCTGGCCGCCTGCGCCACGCAACCAAAACAGAACGTGACCGTGGTAAAACAAAGCCAATGCCCGGTGAAACTAAACAGCGGGCAAAATCTGATCCTGACCCTGCCTAGCAACCCGTCGACGGGTTACCGCTGGGCGATTCAGGATTCGGCCGGTGGTGTGTTGCATGCGCTCAGCCCCGAGGTTTACAGCAACCCGGAAGACGCCGGGATCGTCGGCAGCGCCGGCATTTCGACCTGGCGCTTTCAGGCGTTCACCGCCGGCACCGGGCGCTTGCGTCTGACATCACAACAACCCTGGGCCCCGGAGGTATTGCCGGTGGAAACTTTCGATTGCGCGATCTCGGTTAACTGATCGTGGGCTGGCTCATTCTGGCGCTGATGGGCGCAGTGACCTTTCTGTATGGCGTGAGCATGCATGCAACGATGCTCTGCCTGCTGGTCAAACCAATGCCAGTGCTGGCCTTGCTCGGTTGGCTGCATGACGCGCCGCCCGGCGACTATCGCCGCTGGATCAGCCTTGGCCTGATTTTCTCGCTGCTCGGCGATGTGTTGCTGGCATGGCCGGGGGATTTGTTTGTGTTTGGCCTTGGCGCGTTTCTGGTCGCGCATCTGGCTTATCTCAAAGCCTATTTGAGCGATTGCCGGCGTTTGGCGGTGTTGCCATTGGTGATTGCGTTGGGTGTCGGCGCTGTGTTGTTGGGGATTTTGATCTCTCACGGCCTCGGTCCATTGCTGATCCCGGTGATTGTTTACGGCTTGGCCATCAGTGCCATGCTCTGGCGGGCACTGGCTCGGCTGGGCACTGAAGTCCCCAAACGCTCGGCGCTGCTGGCTGCGGCAGGTGCGGTGGCGTTTGTGTTTTCCGACAGCGTGATTGGCATCAGCCGTTTTGTCGCACCATTCGACGCAGCGCCCTATGTGATCATCCTCAGTTATTGGCTGGGGCAATGGGGGATTACGGCATCAGCGTTTTCCCAAAGGGTGCGCTGATTTCTTTGCCTGGCTGATTTTTGCAGATTAATTTTATGCGTATAGAAATCTTTAACTAGAGCGAAACAGCATAAAAACCTGTCAGATCTGACAGTAGCCTACATAGCAAAGCGTGTCTTACTCTTCAAGTGCGTAAATCTACTACTCACTTGAATGGAAGTATCAGTATGAGCGATATAGAAAAGAGCGCATTGGATTTGGAGGTGTATGTCAGCGCCGAAACGAAACTAGCAATTCCAGATCGGGTAGAATTTAAAAGTCAGGCCACGCAATACCTCTCTGACGGTCAAAAAACCATCCTGATAACCCGCGCAAACTTTGAAAGCATTCAAAACAGAAAACTCCTATGGATTGAGTTCAAAGACGAGATCAAAGATGGAACCTACTTGATCGGTGCAAGCGACTCACCTTTTTTTAAAATCCAGTATACCGAGTACTCTTCAGTATCCGGCTTAACTCACGGAATCGACTACCCTGCCATTTCAGGCTCTGTAACAGCTACTGTCACCAAAAAAGTTAATCATTTAAGCTACAACTTTACGTTAGACCTGACTGTAAAAAACAAATACGACGAAAAACTTACGCTTAAAGGGCATTCCAACTCCAAGGTTATCGTTTATTCGCTGTAAGAATACGTTATTCACCCCTGAACGGCTGACTCCAAAATGTCGGAGTCAACCGTTCTGAACCTGACATGCCTCCCTGCCTTCAATTTCTCAGTGCGGGCGATATCGTTTTCCCATGGTCAACGACACGCTTTATCAGACAACCCGCGCATCCCCCCGTCAATTTGGCTAAAATGCCGGCCTTTCCATCAACGCCGCTGGAACCGCCGTGAGCAAAGAACCCGATCGCCTTTTCGCCCAGCCTTTGGCCCAGGTGCCTGACTTCGCCTTTAACGAGGACGTGGTGCGGGTGTTCCCGGACATGATCAAGCGCTCGGTGCCGGGTTATCCGACCATCGTGGAAAACCTCGGCGTGCTCGCCGCACAGTTCGCCCAGCCCAACAGCGTGCTCTACGACCTCGGTTCGTCGTTGGGCGCCGTGACCCAGGCCTTGCGCCGTCACGTGCGCACCGACGGCTGCCGCGTCATCGCTGTGGATAACTCGGCGGCGATGGTCGAACGCTGCCGCGAATACCTCAACGGTCAGGACTCGATGTTCCAGGAGTTGCTGCCGGTGGAAGTGATCGAAGGCGACATCCTCGCCCTTGAGTTTCAACCGGCCTCGGTGGTGGCGCTGAACTTCACCCTGCAATTCATTGCCCCGGAGCAGCGCACGGCATTGCTGTCGCGCATCCGCCAGTCGCTGTTGCCGGGCGGTGCGCTGATCCTGTCGGAGAAGCTGCGTTTCAATGATCCCGAAGAACACGCGCTGCTCACCGACCTGCACGTCGCCTTCAAACGCGCCAACGGCTACAGCGAACTGGAAATCGCCCAGAAGCGCAGCGCCATCGAAAATGTCATGAAGCCCGACAGCCTCGAAGAACACCGCGAGCGCCTGCTGGCCGCCGGGTTCTCGAAAGTCGTGCCGTGGTTCCAGTGTCTTAACTTTGCCTCGTTGATTGCCTTGCCATGATTGATTTGTCCCCCCTCGCCCGCCGTCTGGCCGGTACACCGCTGGCCGACTGGGCCAACACTCTGCAAGCGCAACTCGACAAGAAAATGGAGAAGGGTCACGGCGACCTTGAGCGCTGGCAAAGTGCGCTGGATGCCTTGCCGAAGATTCAGCCGAGCGACGTCGACTTGCTCAATGGCCTGATGCTGGACACCGATTGCGACGACGAAACCCGCGCGCAGATGCGTACTGCGCTGATGGGTTTGTCGCCATGGCGCAAAGGGCCGTTTGATCTGTTTGGCGTGCACGTCGACACCGAATGGCGCTCGGACTGGAAATGGTCGCGCGTCGCCCCGCACCTGGATCTGAAGGGCAAACGCATCCTCGATGTCGGTTGCGGCAATGGCTATTACATGTGGCGCATGCTCGGTGCCGGGGCCGACAGCGTGATCGGCGTTGACCCGAACTGGCTGTTCTTCTGTCAGTTCCAGGCGGTGCAACGCTACCTGTCCGAACCGAATGCCTGGCATTTGCCGTTCCCGTTCGAAGACCTGCCGCCGGAGCTGGAAGGCTTTGATACGGTATTTTCCATGGGCGTGTTCTATCACCGTCGTTCGCCGATCGAGCATTTGCTGGCGCTGAAAGATTGCCTGGTCAAGGGTGGCGAGTTGGTGCTGGAGACGCTGGTGATCGAGGGCGATCAACAACAGGTGCTGGTGCCGGAAGACCGTTACGCGCAGATGCGCAACGTGTGGTTCCTGCCGTCGGTACCGGCGCTGGAGTTGTGGTTGCGCCGTGCCGGGTTTACGGATGTGCGTTGCGTGGATGTGAGCGTGACCACGGTCGAAGAACAGCGCGGGACGGAGTGGATGAAGTATCAATCGTTGAGTGACTTCCTTGATCCGGACGATCACAGCAAGACGATTGAAGGACTGCCGGCGCCGATGCGTGCGGTGATTGTTGCCCGTAAGTAAATCTATCAAACACCGCATAACCCTGTAGGAGTGAGCCTGCTCGCGATAGCGGTCTGACAGTCAATATTGATGTGACTGTCAGACCGCTATCGCGAGCAGGCTCACTAATGCACGATCAAACCTGCGCACATGCTGCACGGCTCCAGTGTCACGTACAGCGTGCTGCCCGGCAGGCGATAGTTGCTCACGGCCAAGGACGCGGCGCGAATCGCGACCATCTCGGCATGGGCACTCGGATCGTTGCCGCTGATCGGGCAATTGAAGCCGCGACCAATGATTTCACCGTCCTGCACCAGCACCGCGCCCACCGGCACTTCGCCAAGCGCGGCACCTTGAGCCGCCAAGGCCAGGGCTTCACGCATGAAGTCGCGATCACGGCTGCGGTCGATGATGGCGGTTGGACGAATCTGACGCATCACGCCACCTCGATGGCGGCCATCAGGCCGGTTTCCATGTGATCGATCACATGGCAATGGAACATCCAGATGCCCGGGTTATCCGCCACCAGCGCCACTTGCGCACGCTCGTTCTTGCCCAACAGATACGTGTCGGTGAAGTACGGAATGACCTTGTGCCGGTTCGAGGCGATGACCTTGAAACTCATGCCATGCAGGTGAATTGGGTGTTGATACTGAGTCATGTTCTTCAATTCGAAAATGTAGCTCTTGCCCTTCTCAAGCTTGGCAATCGGCCGGTCTGCGCAGGTCTTGTCCGTGATGTCCCACGCCTTGCCGTTGATTTGCCACAGGCTCGGCGGTTTACCGTTTTCGACGTTGACCGACACAGAACCGACCCACTCGAAATTGAAGTTGAGTTTCTCGGCATTGGCCAGGTCCGGCTCAGCCACCGGGTTGGCGGGCAGCGCAGGCGGCCATTCGGTCAGTGCATCGCTATTTGCCACCGAACGGAACGTACCCAAGCGTACCGGACCGTTGCGCAGGGATAATTCTTCACCGGCCGGCGGTGCCTTGATTGCCAGACAGATACGCATACCCGGGCCGAGCCAGTATTCCTTGCCCAGCGGGCGCGGCTCGATGGGGTTGCCGTCCAGTGCGTATATCTGCGCTTCGACGCCAGGAATGTTCAAGCGATAGGTCAACGTGTTATCGAGGTTGAGCAAGCGAACACGAGTGATCTGCCCGGCGGGCAAGTCGATCACCGCTTGCGAGACGCCATTGATGGTCGACAAACGTCCCGCCGTACCGCCGCGCGCGGCTTCGCGAGGAATGCTGAACGCGACGAACGCACCTTCTTCATCGACGTGCCAGCTCTTCAGGCTCAGGGTTTTTTCATACTTGAAACCGGTAGGTTCGCGCTCTTCGATAATAAGCGGGCCAACCAGCCCGCGACCCAGCTCTTCACTGCTGTTTACATGCGGGTGATACCAGTAGCTGCCGGCGTCAGGCACACGGAACTTGTAGTCGAAATACTCACCCGGCAATACCGGCAGTTGCGAGACATACGGCACGCCGTCCATCTCCAGCGGCAGGCGGATGCCGTGCCAGTGAATGGTGGTCGCTACCGGCAGGTGGTTGATAAACCGCACCCGCAACCAGTCGCCCTGACGGGCGCGCAATTCAGTGCCCGGCGCCGACGGGCCAAATGCCCAGGCCTGGGTGGTGTGACCCGCAACCAGCTCGACGTCCAGCGGCGCCGCAATCAACTCATAGTCGTGGCCCGCATCAGCATCGGCCATCTTGCCCAGCCAGTAACGCGACGCGCCACCAGCCCCCACGCCAACCACCACAAGACCGGCCAGACCACCGAGTATTTGTCGACGGGTAAAGGACATGAACTCAACTACCTCACATGAAAGCGGCAGGCCCAGGCCCGCAAAAGGCGAATACGATACACCCGCAGTTGTGAAAGAAACAGCAAAGCGACCGTGACGCGCAGACGCAGGCCTGCGGATTTGCCCCTGTGGATAAAACGCAAAAGGCCGTGTGAACAGTGTTCACACGGCCTTTATTGCAACCTGCGATCAAACCTTCAAGGTTTGCGCGGGATCATTCCCACTCAATCGTCGCCGGCGGCTTGCTCGACACGTCGTAAGTAACGCGGGAGATGCCTTCGATTTCGTTGATGATGCGGCCGCTGACGGTTTCCAGCAGCTCGTAAGGCAGGTGTGCCCAACGTGCGGTCATGAAGTCGATGGTTTCTACGGCACGCAGGGCAACAACCCAAGCGTAACGACGGCCATCGCCCACCACGCCAACCGATTTCACTGGCTGGAACACCACGAATGCCTGGCTGACCTTGTGGTACCAGTCGGCCTTGCGCAGTTCTTCGATGAAGATGTGGTCGGCACGACGCAGCAGGTCGGCGTATTCCTTCTTCACTTCACCGAGGATGCGCACACCCAGACCCGGGCCCGGGAACGGATGACGGTAGACCATGTCGTACGGCAGGCCCAGTTCGAGGCCCAGACGACGGACTTCGTCCTTGAACAGCTCGCGCAGGGGTTCAACCAGCTTGAGGTTCATTTCTTCCGGCAGGCCACCCACGTTGTGGTGCGACTTGATCACATGAGCCTTGCCGCTTTTGGCGCCAGCCGACTCGATCACGTCCGGGTAGATAGTGCCTTGAGCGAGGTACTTGATGTTGTCCAGTTTGTTGGACTGGGCATCAAACACGTCGATGAAGGTACGGCCGATGATCTTGCGTTTCTTCTCCGGATCGGACTCGCCGGCCAGGTTGTCCAGGAACTGATCTTCAGCGTTGGCGCGGATCACTTTGACGCCCATGTTCTCGGCGAACATGGCCATCACTTGCTCGCCTTCGTGCAGACGCAGCAGGCCGTTGTCGACGAATACGCAGGTCAGTTGGTCGCCGATGGCTTTGTGCAGCAGCGCGGCAACCACCGAGGAATCCACACCACCGGACAGGCCGAGTAGTACGTTGTCGCTGCCGACCTGGGCGCGAATGTTGGCAATGGCGTCTTCAGCAATCTTCGAAGGCGTCCACAGGGCTTCACAGCCGCAGATGTCGAGGATGAAGCGCGACAGGATGCGTCCACCCTGCTTGGTGTGGGTCACTTCCGGGTGGAACTGCACGCCGTAGTAACCGCGAGCGTCGTCGAACATACCGGCAATCGGGCAGCTCGGGGTGCTGGCCAGGATGTGGAATTCCTGCGGCATTTTGGTGACTTTGTCACCGTGGCTCATCCACACGTCGAGGCCGAACAGGCCGTCGGCGTCGATGTGGTCTTCGATGCCGTCGAGCAGGCGGCTCTTGCCGACCACGTCAACGCGAGCGTAACCGAACTCACGCAGCTCGGAACCTTCGACCTTGCCACCCAGCTGTTCAGCCATGGTCTGCATGCCGTAGCAGATACCGAAGACCGGTATCCCCAGGTCAAACACCGCTTGCGGGCAGCGCGGGCTGTCGGCGACGTGCACGGACTCGGGGCCGCCGGCGAGAATGACGCCTTTTGGCGCGAATTCGCGAATCGCTTCGTCGTCCATGTCGAACGGATGCAGTTCGCAGTACACGCCGATTTCACGCACGCGGCGAGCGATCAGCTGGGTGTACTGGGAACCGAAGTCGAGGATCAGGATGCGGTGAGCGTGAATGTCGAGGGCCATGAAGTCAGTCTCGTCTATGTAGTTCAGAAACAACTCGGGGCTGAATAAAACAGCCCCGGTTACTTAACTTTTTGCTGGAAGCCTCAACCTACGCGGTAGTTTGGCGCTTCTTTGGTGATTTGTACGTCGTGAACGTGGGACTCGGCCATGCCAGCACCGGTGATCCGCACGAACTCAGGCTTGGTGCGCATTTCTTCGATGTCGGCACTGCCGGTGTAACCCATCGAGGAACGCAGGCCGCCCATCAGCTGATGGATGATGGCGCTCAGGGTGCCCTTGTAAGGAACACGCCCTTCGATGCCTTCCGGAACCAGCTTCTCGGCGCCTGCCGAAGAGTCCTGGAAGTAACGGTCGGAGGAACCTTGAGCCTGGGACATGGCGCCCAGCGAGCCCATGCCACGGTAAGCCTTGTACGAACGACCCTGGAACAGTTCGATCTCGCCCGGCGCTTCTTCAGTACCGGCGAACATCGAGCCCATCATCACGCAGGAAGCACCGGCTACGATGGCCTTGGACAGGTCACCGGAGAAACGGATGCCGCCGTCGGCGATCAACGGAACGCCAGTGCCTTCAAGGGCAGCGGCGACGTTGGCGATGGCACTGATTTGCGGGACGCCGACACCGGCGACGATACGGGTGGTGCAGATCGAGCCAGGGCCGATACCGACCTTGACCGCGTCAGCGCCTGCTTCGGCCAAAGCCAAGGCGGCAGCGCCGGTGGCAATGTTGCCGCCGATGACCTGCACTTCAGGGAAATTCTGTTTGACCCAACGAACGCGGTCGATCACGCCTTTGGAGTGACCGTGTGCGGTGTCGACCACCACCACGTCAACGCCGGCGTTGACCAGGGCAGCGACGCGATCACCGGTGTCTTTACCGGTACCGACGGCAGCGCCCACACGCAGACGACCTTGATCGTCCTTGCTGGCCAGCGGGTAAGCCTTGGCTTTTTCGATGTCGTTGACGGTCATCATGCCTTTGAGGGCAAATTTGTCGTCGACGATCAGTACGCGTTCGATGCGGTGTTTGTGCAACAGCTCGCGAACGTCGTGCTTGTCGGCGCCTTCCTTGACCGTGACCAGACGCTCTTTAGGCGTCATCACTTCACGGACGGAGACGTCCATACGGTTCTCGAAACGCACGTCACGGGAAGTGACGATGCCGACCAGGTCGCCATCGTGCAGTACCGGAACGCCGGAGATGTTGTGCATGCGGGTCAATTCGAACAGTTCACGAACCGTGGCATCAGCCTCGATAGTGATCGGGTCCTTGACCACGCCGGCTTCATAACGCTTGACCTTACGCACTTCGGCAGCTTGCTGCTCGATGGTCATGTTCTTGTGGATAATGCCGATGCCACCTTCCTGAGCCATGGCGATTGCCAGACGGGCTTCAGTAACGGTGTCCATGGCGGCAGAAACCAGAGGAATATTCAGCTCGATGCCACGGGTTAGGCGGGTCTTGAGACTGACTTCGTTAGGAAGCACCTCGGAATAACCAGGCACTAGGAGAATGTCGTCGAATGTCAGAGCTTCTTGGCTGATACGCAGCATCGCGGGGGCTCCCGAGCGGGAAAATGGAAGCGCGCCATTATAGTCAGACACCCCCTCGGGTTCAATGTAAAACTCTGTCTATTATCGATACTGTCGATTGACGGGCATTTAACCCCGAATTCTGTAGGAGCACAGCTTGCTGGCGATGGCGTCCTTAAGTCCGCCATCGCCAGCAAGCTGTGCTCCTACAACTCGACTTTCACCCAACTGACCGGCTGATCCAGCCAATCGGCGAATTCGTCGATAAAGCTCTGCTTAAACCCGGCTTCTGCCCAGTTGTTGAAGATAAATCCCAAGTTGGAAAAACCGCATTCCTGCAAGAAAAGAAAGCCGTTGATGTCATCTTCATGCCCGCATTCGGGGCAGGTGAAATTATCGGTGCGGCCCGGCATCCAGTCTTCCAGGCTTTCGAACAGCGCTTCGCCGACTTCCTTGCGGCACTCGGCACAGCCAGCCTCTTCAAGGAAACCTTTGGCCGGCGTATAGATGCAGCGTTTGGTGACGATCTCCAGGCCATTGATCGACTCGCCAAACGGCAGCGCTTCCGGGTGCAGCACCACCGCGCGGGCACCGTCAGCGATGGCGTGACCCATTCGGTTGCCGGTGCGGCCACAGGTGGTCAATTCTTCCTGGACGATGTTCTTGCGCACCAGCCACCGCACCACCGCGCGAGCCCGGGGTTCATGGACCGGCAACGTGGAGATTTTCGGGACGATGATGCTTTGTGAATTCATGGTGCGGCCCTGCAAATTCTGAATGATCACCCTTGTAGGAGTGAGCCTGCTCGCGATAGCGGTTTAACATTCAATAATGTTGTCGACTGATACACCGCTATCGCGAGCAGGCTCACTCCTACAGGTTTTGCGGGCGGCAGCTTAATACCTGACGAACTCTGGTCAAGTACTCAAGTAACGCCCGATCAAGGCAATCCCGCTGGCCAGCACCAACCAGGTCACCAGCCGCACAAACGCCTCGCGGGACAATCTCATGGTCAACCGCCGCCCGATCCACAGGCCCAAGGCCATGGCCGGCAACAAACACAGCGCCAACACCAACAAGGGTAGCTCGGCATATACACCTGCGACGGCAAACAGGCTCAAGCGCACCACCGTGCTGCAACTGATCAGCGCACTCTGCGTCGCGCGGGCCGCCTCTTTGGGCAGGCGACTGTTCAAATAGATCGCATATAAAAAGCCGCCACTGCCAAACAACGCCCCGAACATCCCGCCCACCGTGCCCATCGGCACCGCCCAACCGGCGGATAACTGCGTCGGACGGGTTTTGACCCACAGGCTGTAAACCGCATACGCGCTGATAAACAGCCCCATCAACAGCAGCAACACATCGGATTTCAGGTTCAGCAGAAAGATCACCCCCAGCGTGCAACCCACCGCCATGCAAGGCAGTAACCGCAGCAACTCGGGTTTCGCCACATCACGTCGCGAGGGCAGCAAATTGCCGAACGCCGCGACAAAATCCAGCAACACCAGCAATGGCACGATCTTCGACAGCGGCATGAAGAGGATCAGAATCGGCCCCGCCACCAGCGCCGTACCGAAACCAGCGATGCCGAACACGATATAAGCCAGGGCGATGCCCAGCCCGATCACCAGCCAATCCGTTGTGCCGAAGGGCCATTGGTGCAACAACTCAAGAACATTCATTTGCAGGGCTTTCCTTGAATACCAGAGATGACTTTAGCCAGCACCAAGCGTTGCGACTAATATCATCAAAGTCGCCAACTCATCTCTAAAAGGCATACCTCGTGCTTTCAACTCGCCAATTGCGTTACTTCGTGGAAATCGCTGAGTGCGGCAGTTTCAGCGCTGCGGCCGAACGTTTGTTCATTGCTCAGTCGGCGTTGAGCCGGCAGATCAAGGACATGGAAACTCGACTGCAAACGCCGCTGTTCGAACGCACCGCACGCCAGCCCCGACTTACCGCAGCGGGCGAAGCATTCTTGCCGCGAGCGAGAAATCTGCTCAATGAACTGAGCAAGGCCTGCGCCATGGCCACCGAAGTCGGCAATGGCCAGCTCGGCACTCTGCGCCTGAGCCACTCCAGCACTGTACCGATCAGTGGACGCTTGCTGGTTGATGTCAGCGCCTATCTTGAGCAACATCCGGGCGTGTCGCTGGATATCGGGAAATTGTCCTCGCAAGTGCAACTGGATGAACTGGCCGAGGGTCGTCTCGACCTTGGATTGCTACGTCTGCCGGTGCTGCGTCAACGGGAAGGCATTCAGATTGTGCCGCTGTTCACCGAGCGGTTGCTGCTGGCGGTGCCGGCCGATCATCGCCTGACGCAGAATGAGTCTGCGCCTGTAGATCTCGCGCAATTAAAGGACGAAGCGTTTATCTCTATCCCGCACCCACAGCGCGGCGGCCTGAGCTATCTATGTGCCGACCTGTGCATGCGTCAGGGCTTCTTTCCTAAAGCGGCGCGGGTGATGTCGCGCAAGACCACACAGTTGCAACTGATCCAGGCTGGATTCGGCATCGCCCTGCTACCTGAGTCGATGCAAGACATTGCCCCCACCGGAGTGCGATTTCTTCCGCTGGCCGATCCCGACTGCCAGAGCATCGTCGCCCTTGCCTATCGCCAGAATCCAACACCGCTGATTCACCACTTCCTCCAGACTTTCACTAAAACCTGTGGGAGTGAGCCGGCTCCGGGCGGCGTTCCGACGATAGCGGTTTAGCATTCAATACTGTTGTCGACTGATACACCGCTATCGTCGGAACGCCGCCCGGAGCCGGCTCACTCCTACAGGGGATTTTTGTTGATGCATGGAGATTGGGCGCCGAATGCCTTTAAACTGCGCCCCATGATTAAAGATCCCTTTGCAAGACTCGGCCTGGACCGTGAAGTCCTGACTGTCAGCCAGCTCAACGGCCGCGCGCGGGTGTTGCTCGAAGACGTGTTCAGCAATATCTGGGTCGAAGGCGAAATATCCAACCTCGCCCGCCCGGCGTCCGGCCACGTGTATTTCACCCTTAAGGACAGCGGCGCCCAAGTGCGTTGCGCGCTGTTTCGGCAAAACGCGGCACGGGTGCGTCAGGCGTTGAAGGATGGCCTGGCCGTCAAAGTCCGGGGCAAGGTTTCGCTGTTCGAGGGACGCGGCGACTATCAGCTGATCCTCGACACAGTGGAACCGGCCGGTGATGGCGCGCTGCGCCTGGCCTTCGATGCCTTGAAAGAAAAACTCAGCGCCGAAGGCCTGTTCAGCGCCGAGCGCAAAGTGCCGCTGCCGGCGCATCCGCAACGCATCGGCATCATCAGCTCGCCGACCGGCGCGGTGATTCGCGACATTATCAGCGTGTTCCGTCGCCGTGCACCGCAGATCCAGCTGACGCTGATCCCCACGGCCGTGCAAGGTCGCGAAGCCACCGCGCAGATTGTCCGCGCGCTGAAACTGGCGGACGCCCGTGGCTTCGACGCGCTGATCCTGGCCCGTGGTGGCGGCTCGCTGGAAGACCTCTGGTGCTTCAACGAAGAAGCGGTGGCCCGTGCGGTCGATGCCTGCGTCACGCCGATTGTCAGCGCCGTTGGCCACGAAACCGACGTGTCGATCAGTGACTTTGTGGCCGACGTCCGCGCCCCGACACCGTCCGCCGCCGCCGAACTGCTCGCGCCGGATTCCAGCGATCTGGTGCGTCGGGTCGAAAGCCTGCATCGCCGCCTGGTGATGCGCATGCGCGACCGTTTGATGCGCGACCGGCTGCGTCTGGAGGGCATCTCCCGCCGCTTGCGTCATCCCGGCGAACGCCTGCGTCAGCAAGCTCAGCGCCTGGATGACCTGGACATGCGCATGCGCCGCGCGTTCGAACGCAGCCTCAATACCCGTCGCGAGCGCTTGATTCGTTTGGAAACCCGTCTCGCCGGGCAACATCCCGGCCGACAATTGGCGATGCTCCGCCAGCGCCTCGACAGCCTCGCCGAACGCCTGCCCCGTGCCATCCGCGAAGGCCTCAAGTCGCGGCGCCTGCAATTGCAAAGTCAGGTGCAGACGCTACAAGTGGTCAGCCCGCTGGCGACACTGGCCCGTGGCTACAGCATTCTGCTGGACGAACGCGGCAACGCGATCCGCAGCGCCGAACAAACCCACAACGGTCAGCGCCTCAAGGCCAAACTCGGCAACGGCGAACTGCAAGTGCGGGTCGAAGACAATCACCTGACGCCTGTCACCCTTTCTTTACTGGATTGATCCATGCCGCGTTTTTTAGCTCCGCTGCTGTTGCTATGCCTGACCTTCAATGCCCACGCCGATAGCTACATCACACGCCTGTTGAACAAACCGGTGCCGGGCGGTGTGGCTGTGGTGGATCTGGGCGCCTCCGCCCAAGCGCCGAAAGCCAGCTATCAAGGCAAACCGGTTTTGGTGGTCAAGGAACAGAGCAACTGGCTGGCGATTGTCGGCGTGCCCTTGACGGTCAAACCGGGCACTCAACAGCTCAGCAGCGGCGGTCGTAACCTGAGTTTCACCGTCGGCAACAAGAAGTACCCGGAACAGCACATCACCTTGAAAAATACGCAGCAGGTCAATCCGAATCCGGACAACCTCAAGCGCATCGAAGGCGAACTGGCCGAACAGATCCAGGCTTACCGTAGCTTCAGCCCGAACACCCCGAGCAACCTCTTGCTGGACAAACCGGTCAACGGGCCACTGTCGAGCAAGTTTGGTGTGCGTCGCTTCTTTAACGGTGAAGAGCGCAATCCGCATGCCGGCCTGGACTTCGCGGTGCCTGCCGGTACGCCGATCAAGACGCCGGCGGCGGGCAAGGTGATTCTGATCGGCAACTACTTCTTCAACGGCAACACGGTGTTTGTCGATCACGGGCAAGGCTTTATCAGCATGTTCTGCCATATGTCGAAAATCGACGTGAAGGTCGGGCAGCAACTGGCGCGTGGCGGGGTGGTCGGGAAAGTGGGGGCGACGGGCCGTGCGACCGGACCGCACATGCACTGGAATATCAGCCTGAATGATGCGCGGGTGGATCCGGCGATTTTTATCGGGGCGTTTCAACCATAAATCGTTGTTGAGGCTATCGGCCTCATCGCGAGCAGGCTCACTCCTACATTGGATTTGTGTACACCATAGATCAACTGTAGGAGTGAGCCTGCTCGCGATGGCGGCATAACAGACGCCACCTATTCAGCCTCAAGATCCTCAATTCCATGAGCTTCCCGGTCCGCCAGACAATGCTTGATCCACTCCTGAGTCTCCGCCGAGAACCCCGCCAACTCTTCAGACGTGATCAACTCCCGCGCGCACAGCCCAAGCAAGTGCGACCGAGCCTCATGCCGTGAAAACCTGAACACACCAAACGCCCAATACAGCTCCTTTTGCCTGGACTGAAGCAGCTCTTCAGTGGCTTCAATCCGCTCGTAAGGCGCCAGGCTTTTATCCAGCACCATGCGCTCGACCTCTTCCATGATCCGGATGCACATCCGCTCATGAGCCAAGGGACGCAACGCGCTATACCGCTTCCAGTCCGACTCGTTCATGTCCAACTCCTGCCGTGTTCAGGCTTTAAGCATAGCTGTGCTCAGGGAGTCGTCGCCGCAAACCTCAAATTGCGCACAGCCCAAACCTCGCGCAATCATCACAACAATCGCCGCCACCCACAGCAATTAAATCTCGATAAAATCGACTTTCAGGGTATTCCTCTCAATTTTTTTCGACTGCTTGCCATCCTTTCCCCCCGCGGTTAGGGTTGAAGGCATGAAAACCTCTCACACCCTCATTCAGCTTCGCCAGCACCGCAGCCTGTGCCTCGTCAGCGCACGACTGCCGGGCTGAATTTGCGGTGCCTCGCTCCACGCTTTTCCCCAAGAACATTTGATCCACCGGCAGGCCGCCTTTTTTCGGCCCACACAATAAGGATTCCCCCGATGAGCATGCTCAAAGATCCGTCTTCGAAATACCGCGCGTTCCCGACCATCGACATCCCGGATCGCACCTGGCCGTCGAAGACCATCACTGCCGCGCCGATCTGGTGCAGCTCCGACCTTCGTGATGGCAACCAGTCGCTGATCGAGCCAATGGACGCGGTCAAGAAATTGCGTTTCTGGAAAACCCTGGTGTCCGTCGGTGTGAAGGAAATCGAAGCCTCGTTCCCGGCCGCTTCGCAAACCGACTTCGACTTCGTGCGTACCCTGATCGAAGGCAACCACATCCCGGACGACACCACCATTCAGGTGCTGACCCAGGGCCGTGAAGACTTGATCGAGCGCACCTTCGAATCCCTGCGCGGCGCGAAGAAAGCCATCGTTCACCTGTACAACGCGACCTCCCCTTCTTTCCGCCGGATTGTCTTCAATCAGGACAAGGACGGGGTCAAGGAAATCGCTGTGAGCGCGGCCAAGCTGTTCGTCAAATACGCCGCCATGCAGCCTGAAACCCAGTGGACCTTTGAGTACTCGCCAGAGACTTTCAGCGCCACTGAACTGGATTTCGCCAAAGAAGTCTGCGATGCCGTGATCGAGGTCTGGAACCCGACGCCTGAGCACAAGATGATCCTCAACTTGCCTGCGACCGTCGAATGCGCCACCCCGAACATCTACGCCGACCAGATCGAATGGTTCGGCCGTCACATCAACCGTCGTGACAGCGTGATTATCAGCCTGCACACCCACAACGACCGTGGCACCGGTGTAGCCGCCACCGAGTTGGGCCTGATGGCCGGCGCCGACCGTGTCGAAGGCTGCCTGTTCGGCAACGGCGAGCGTACCGGTAACGTCGACCTCGTGACCGTGGCACTGAACCTCTACACCCAGGGCGTTCACCCTGAGCTGGACTTCTCCGACATCGACGGCGTGCGCAAGGTCGTCGAAGAGTGCAACCAGATCCAGGTGCACCCACGTCACCCGTACGTTGGCGACCTGGTCCACACCGCGTTCTCCGGCTCCCACCAGGATGCCATCCGCAAGGGCTTCGCCCAGCAGAAGCCGGATGCGCTGTGGGAAGTGCCGTACTTGCCAATCGACCCGGCCGATATCGGTCGCAGCTACGAAGCGGTCATCCGCGTCAACAGCCAGTCGGGCAAGGGCGGTATCGCTTATCTGCTGGAACAGGAATACGGCATCAACTTGCCACGTCGCATGCAGATCGAATTCAGCCAGGTGGTGCAGCGTGAAACCGATCGCCTGGGCCTGGAAATGACCGCTCAGCAAATCCACGCGCTGCTGCACAGCGAGTACTTGCAGGCCAACACCCCGTACGCGCTGGTCAGCCATCGCCTGCAGGAAGAAAACGGTCACAGCTCCGTGGAAGTGGAAGTCTCCAGCAAAGGTCAGGGCGAAACCAACCTGCACTGGCGCGGCAAGGGCAATGGTGCGCTGGAAGCCCTGGTGGCCGGCCTGCCGATCCCGGTGGAGATCATGGACTACAACGAACACGCCATCGGCGCGGGCACCAATGCCAAGGCAGCGGCCTACATCGAACTGCGCGTGAACGGTGAGCGTGCGGTGCATGGCGTCGGTATTGATGAAAACATCACCACTGCCAGCTTCAAGGCCCTGTTCAGCGCACTGAACCGCTCGCTGAGCCAGCCGGAAGCGAAAGCGGCGTAAGTGTTCGCTGAAATATAAAAGGCCCCGAGGTGCGAACCTTGGGGCCTTTTTGTTTGTCTGCTCGTTCCCACGCTCCGCGTGGGAATGCCTCTAGGGACGCTCCGCGTCCAGTGACGCGGAGCGTCACGGGCTGCATTCTCACGCAGAGCGTGGGAACGATCGGTTACGTGAACTCAAACGTATCAGCGTCCAGATTAGCCGGAAACCGCGTGCGATATGCCTGTAGATCCGCAGCGTTCAGTACCACCTGAAACACCCCATCGGCCTCGCCTGCACTGAGCAAGGTCTCCCCCTGAAAATCCAGCACCTGACTGTCGCCGGTGTAAGCAAAACCTTTACCGTCCGTGCCAATGCGATTCACCGCCGCCACATAACAAAGGTTCTCGATGGCCCGCGCAGGCAGCAAACGGTTCCAGTGCTGGCGGCGTGCACCGGGCCAGTTGGCGGTGTAAAGCAGCAAGTCAGTGTCCTGGGCATCGCGGCTCCAGACCGGGAAACGCAGGTCGTAGCAAATCAGTGGCCGCACGCGCCAGCCCTTGAGTTCGAACTGCACCTGACGCTCGCCCGGCGTGAAGTGGTTATGCTCGCCGGCCATGCGGAACAGATGACGTTTGTCGTAGTGCCAGACCTCCCCTTCCGGACGCGCCCACAGCAGGCGATTGCGATGACTGCCGTCAGCGGCCTGAACGATGATGCTACCGGTGATCACCGCGTCGAGCTTCGCCGCCTGAACGCGCAACCACTTGCTGGTCGGACCGTTCTCCGACTCCGCCAGGGTTTGCGATTCCATGGAGAAACCGGTGGTGAACATCTCAGGCAGGATGATCAGGTCCGCACCGCGAGCCTGCTCCAGCAACTGTTCGAAATGCTCCAGGTTGGCCTTCCGGTCGTGCCAGGCCAGCGTGGTCTGGATCAGCGCAACATTCAGGTTGGGCAGTGCACTCAGATCACGCATAGTTTTGCCGCTGCTTCACGCAGGGTCTCCTCGCGTTTGGCGAAGCACAAGCGCACCAGGCGCTGGCCTGCGGGTGGGGCCTGGTAGAACACCGAGATCGGAATACTCGCCACGCCATGTTCGCGGGTCATCCACAGCGCCATCTCGACGTCATTAAGGTCCGGGCGAATCTGCGAGTAATCGACCAACTGGAAATAAGTACCGGTCACGCGAGTGAAACTGAACCGCGACGGCGTCAGCAGATCACAGAACAGATCACGCTTGGCTTGATAGAAATCTGGCAACTCTTCGACATGCTCCGGGTGCTCGGCCATGAAGTCGGCCAAGGCAAATTGCAGCGGTGTCACACCGCAGAAACTGACGTATTGATGAACCTTGCGCAACTCGGCAGTGAGCGCCGGCGGTGCGACCACGTAGCCGGTTTTCCAGCCCGTGACGTGGTAAGTCTTACCGAAGGAACTGACCACGAAAGCGCGCTGATACAACTCTTCGTGATTCAGCACACTGACGTGAGGCACGCCATCGAACACCAGGTGTTCATAGACTTCGTCACTGACCAGATAGATGTCGCGACCGCGAATCAAATCCGCCAACTGATCCAGCTCCGCACGGCTGATCAACGCGCCACTCGGGTTGTGCGGTGAGTTGAGAACGATCATCCGCGTGCGCGGCGTTATCGCCTCGGCCAGCTTCTGGAAGTCTATGGAAAAATCATTCAGCCCGAGTTGCACATGCACGCAACGTCCGCCGGCCAGTTCCACCGACGGTTCATAACTGTCGTAACAGGGGTCGAACACGATGACTTCGTCGCCGCTGTGGATAACCGCCTGAATCGCGCAGAAGATCGCCTGCGTGGCGCCAGGAGTGATGGTCACTTCGTGGTCGGCGTCGACATTGACGCCATAACTGCGAGCGATTTTAGCCGCCACTTGCTGACGCAAAGCAGGCAGGCCAGTCATTGGCGAATATTGGTTATGGCCATTGGCGATGTGCCGGCCAACCGCATCGCAAAGGGCCTGCGGGGCATCGAAATCGGGAAAACCCTGGGACAGGTTGATTGCCCCGGTTTGTGCCGCGAGTTGAGACATCTGAGTGAAGATAGTGATGCCGACATTCGGCAGCTTACTGGTGATCATCGGTAGCCCCTTGCAGGTGAGCTGCAAGTTTCAAGCGACAAGCTGCAAGCGGTCAAGCTCAAACCTTCAGGCACAAAAAAGGGTCCCGAACAGGACCCTTTTTGCTTGATCGTTCCCACGCTCTGCGTGGGAATGCCGCCATGGACGCTCCGCGTCCACCGCTGTTGTGACGCAGAGCGTCACGGGATGCATTCCCACGCAGGAGCGTGGGAACGATCTACGGCAGACGTGGATCAGCGCTTGTCGCGGCGCTTTTTATCGGCTTTCTTGTGGTGCGACATCATGCGACGCTTCTTGTTGACCTGACGGTCTGTAAGCGAGTTCTTGTTGCCTTCGTACGGGTTCTCGCCGCCCTTGAACTCGATGCGGATCGGCGTACCGACCAGCTTCAAGACACGACGGTAAGTGTTTTCCAGATACCGGACGTAAGACTTCGGCACCTTCTCGATCTGGTTACCGTGAATCACGATGATCGGCGGGTTCGCGCCACCCAAGTGGGCATAACGCAGTTTGATCCGGCGGTTGTTGACCATCGGCGGCGCGTGCTCACCGACCGCATCTTCCAGAATCTGGGTCAGGCGGTTGGTTGGCCAGCGGGTCACGGCGGACTTGAACGAGTTCTGTACCGAGGCGTAAAGGTTACCCACGCCCGTGCCGTGCAGAGCCGAGATAAAGTGGATGTCGGCGTAGTCAACGAAGAACAGTCGACGTTGCAACTCGACCTTCACGAAGTCGCGCTCGCTCGGCGTCATGCCGTCCCACTTGTTGATCGCGATAACCAGCGCACGACCCGACTCAATGGCGAAGCCCAGCAGGTTGAGGTCGTGGTCCACCACGCCTTCGCGCGCGTCCATGACGAAGATCACCACGTTGGCGTCTTTGATCGCCTGCAGGGTTTTGACCACGGAGAACTTTTCAACTTCTTCGTGGATCTTGCCGCGCTTGCGCACACCGGCGGTGTCGATCAGCGTGTACTTCTCGTCGTTACGCTCGAACGGGATGTAGATACTGTCGCGGGTCGTACCTGGCTGGTCATACACGATGACCCGGTCTTCACCGAGCATGCGGTTGACCAGGGTCGACTTGCCGACGTTCGGGCGACCGATGATAGCGATCTTGATACCGTCTTTTTCGCTTGGGCCAGGAATGCGCTTGGCTTCCTCACCTTCGGCAACGATCTCTTCTTCGCCGTCTTCCGGCTCTTCGTCGTCTTTCGGGAAATCGCTCAGGGCGATTTCCAGCATCTGGGTGATGCCACGACCATGAGCACCAGCGATAGGGATCGCGTGGCCCATGCCCAACGGGGCGAATTCAGCGCGGGCCATTTCAGGGTCGATGTTGTCGACCTTGTTGGCAACCACGTAAGAACGCTTGTTACGTTTGCGCAAATGCTCGGCGATCATCTGGTCGGCGGCGGTGAAGCCAGCCTTGGCATCTACCAGGAACAGAACGACATCGGCTTCTTCAATGGCCAGCAGCGACTGCTCGGCCATTTTTTCGTCCATACCGTGCTCGTCACCGGAGATACCGCCGGTGTCGACCAGAATGTAGGAACGCCCTTGCCACTTGGCCTCACCGTATTGGCGATCACGGGTCAGACCGGACAAGTCGCCGACGATGGCGTCACGAGTCCTGGTCAGGCGGTTGAACAAGGTGGACTTGCCGACGTTCGGTCGGCCCACCAGGGCGATTACGGGAACCATGCGGCTCTCCACTTCGTTATTTCAGAAAATACAAAAGCCGCTGCGAGGCAGCGGCTGGTGCTCGGGGCATCACCGTGGCTGTTTTTGTGGGAGCGAGCCTGCTCGCGATAAACGCAAAGGCACCGCATTCATTCAGGCCGCAAACGTTATCGTTGACGTCCATCGCGAGCAGGCTCGCTCCCACATTCATACCCACAAGTGAAGCTGCCTGGGGTGTAAACCCCAAGCATAGTTGTTACTTAATGGTCAGGGCTTCCAGTTTGCCGCTGTTGCCATATACATAAATCGTGTCACCCACCACCAGCGGACGGGCACGCAGGCCGTCGCTGTCGATGCGTTCGCGGCCGACGAAACGACCGTCCACCTGACTCAGCAGGTGCAAGTAGCCTTCCATATCGCCGACTGCAACGTAGCTGGAGAACACTTCCGGAGCCGACAGTTGACGGCGGGCCAGCGAATCATTGCTCCACAACGCAGAGGTGGAACGTTCGTCGACGCCTTCAACGGTGCCCGAAGCCAGGCTCACGTAAACGTTGCCAAACCCCTGGGCGACGCCAGCATAGCTGGAAGCATCACGCTGCCAGAGCTGACGCCCGCTTTCCAGGTCCAGTGCCGCAAGACGGCCCTGATAGCTGGCGACGTACAGCGTACCGCCGGACAGCAGCAAGCCGCCGTCGATGTCGACCACACGCTCCAGCTCCGAACGACCCTGTGGGATCGCTACACGTTGTTCCCACACCGGCACGCCGTTGGAGACATTGAGAGCGACCACTTTACCGGTCGACAGGCCTGCTACCGCTAAACGGTTGGTCACGATCGGCGCACTGGTGCCGCGCAGCGTCAGGACCGCAGGGGTGCTGTCATACAACCAGCGCTGGTTGCCAGTCGCGGCATCCAGACCGATCAGACGGTCGTCCTGAGTTTGAACCACCACCACGTCACCGTTGGTGGCCGGCGGTGCGAGAACTTCACTGTTCACGCGAGCGCGCCATTTCTCTTCACCGTTGATCGCGTCCATGGCAACGATTTCGCCCTGGAGCGTACCGATCATGACCAGACCGAAACCTACTCCAACAGCGCCGGAAACAGGCAGGTCGAGATCTTTCTTCCATTTGACGTCGCCATTGCTGCGATTCATCGCCATCACCACGCCAGTGACGTCGCCAGCATAGATGGTTTCGCCATCAATCGCCGGTACCAGCATGTTGTAGGATTTACCCTGACCGTCACCGATCGAACGACTCCACTGCTTTTGCAGAACCACTTCTTCTTTGAAGTCGACCAGCTCGGCAGGTGGCAATTCCTTTTTGCTGTTGCTGCTGCAACCCGCGGCCAAAATGGCCAGGGCCAGCAATGCTGCATGCTTCCAACGAATCACGTCACGCATCCCCTTTGGCCAGATCATCCAGCTTGATTTGCAGGCCGCCGACCGCCGCTTCATCCGACAGGGCGGCCTTGGCTTTTTGATACGCCTTGTTCGCTTCGTCGGTACGACCCAACTGCACCAGCAGGTCGCCTTTAAGTTCTTCGCGAGTGGCCAGGAATGCTTTGTCGGCATCGCCTTCGAGCAGTTTCAAGGCTTCATCGGCCTTGTTCTGCGCGGCCAGTACCTGCGCCAGGCGCTGACGGGCAATTTCGCCCAGTGCCGGGTTGGCCGGTTTGGCGACAATGGCTTTCAGCTCGGTGACTGCGTCGTCCAGCTTGGCGCTGTCGACCGCGACTTTCGCCACGAACAGGCTACCGTACTGAGCGTATGCGCTACCGGCGAACTCGCTGTTGAGCTTGCCGGCCAGGTCGGCAACACGGGCTGCGTCAGGCTTGCCGTCAGGCGTCAGCGTGGTTTCGAGCAATTGCTGATAGAGCATCGAGGCGCCCTGCGACTGATTGCTCTGATACTTGTGAAAGGCTTGCCAGCCGAACACGATGACCAGCGCCAACAGGCCGCCAGTGACCAAGGGCTTGCCGTTGCGTGACCACCAGTCCTTCAAATCCGCCAGATGTTCGTCTTCGGTACTCGACACCCCAATACTCCTTAATCGCTAAATCGGCTGTTTGACAGCTTCAACCCTGCACGACGCAGGTGGCCAGGTGTGCAGCAAGCGCATCCCAGGCAATACTTTGTTGTTCGCCCTGGCCACGCAGGGGTTTGAAACCTACCACTTGCTGGGCCATCTCATCGTCACCGAGGATCAGTGCATACAGCGCACCGCTCTTGTCGGCCTTCTTGAACTGGCTTTTGAAGCTGCCGGCGCCGGCATTGACTTGCAGGCGCAGGTTGGGCAATTGATCACGGACACGTTCGCTCAGGGTCAGGCCCGCCAGCTCCGCCGCTTCACCGAAGGCGCAGAGGTAGACGTCGACCTGACGGGAGATTTCTTCCGGGATCTGCTCCAGGGTTTCAAGCAACAGCACCAAGCGTTCGATACCCATGGCGAAACCAACGCCCGTGGTCGGCTTGCCGCCCATCTGCTCGACCAGACCGTCGTAACGACCACCGGCACACACGGTGCCCTGGGCGCCCAACTTGTCGGTGACCCATTCGAAAACGGTCTTGCTGTAGTAATCCAGCCCGCGAACCAGCTTCGGGTTGATTACATAAGGAATGCCGGCGGCGTCCAGACGAGCCTTCAGGCCCTCGAAGTGCACGCGGGACTCATCATCCAGGTAGTCGGCCATTTTCGGCGCGTCCACCAGGATGGCTTGCGTGTCGGCGTTCTTGGTATCCAGAACTCGCAGCGGGTTGGTTTTCAGACGGCGCTGGCTGTCTTCGTCCAGCTTGTCCAGATGCGCGGACAGGAACTCGACCAGCGCTTCACGATAGCGACCGCGCGACTCCGCAGTGCCCAGGCTGTTGAGTTCGAGCTTGACCGCATCACGGATGCCCAGCTCGCCCCACAGGCGCCAGGTCAGCACGATCAGCTCGGCATCGATGTCCGGACCGTCGAGGTTGAACACCTCGACACCGATCTGATGGAACTGGCGATAACGGCCTTTCTGTGGACGCTCGTGGCGGAACATCGGACCGATGTACCAGAGTTTTTGCACCTGGCCACCGCCGGTGATGCCGTGCTCAAGCACCGCACGCACGCAGGCTGCCGTGCCTTCAGGACGCAGGGTCAGGGAGTCGCCGTTGCGGTCGTCGAAGGTGTACATCTCTTTTTCGACGATGTCGGTCACTTCACCGATGGAGCGCTTGAACAGCTCGGTGAACTCGACGATCGGCATGCGGATCTGCTTGTAACCGTAGTTATCCAGCAGACGCGAAACAGTGCCCTCGAAATGACGCCACAGGGGAGTCTGTTCGGGCAGGATATCGTTCATGCCACGAATGGCTTGCAAAGACTTGCTCACAATAAATCCTTAAATTCGTTCGGCTCTTTAGTCAGGCTCAGCCACGCGCAATAACGGCAGCGTCAGCTTCGACCTTTTCGGCCGCTTTCTGGCGGATCAAGCGTTCAAGCTCATCCACCAGATTGTCATTCGTCAGTTTCTGCGACGGCTTGCCGTCGATGTAAATCAGGTTTGGCGTGCCGCCGGTCAAGCCGATATGGGCTTCCTTGGCTTCACCCGGCCCGTTGACCACGCATCCGATGACCGCGACATCCAGCGGCACCAGCAGGTCTTCAAGGCGCCCTTCCAGCTCGTTCATGGTTTTGACCACATCGAAGTTCTGCCGCGAGCAGCTCGGGCAGGCGATGAAGTTGATGCCACGGGAACGCAGATGCAGGGATTTGAGAATGTCGTAGCCGACTTTCACTTCCTCGACCGGGTCAGCCGCCAACGAGATGCGAATAGTATCGCCAATCCCTTCGGCGAGCAGCATACCGAGGCCCACGGCGGATTTCACTGTGCCTGAACGCAAACCACCCGCTTCGGTGATACCCAAATGCAGAGGCTGGACGATTTCCTTGGCCAGCAGGCGGTAGGCTTCGACGGCCATGAACACGTCGGAGGCCTTCACGCTGACCTTGAAATCCTGGAAATTCAGGCGTTCGAGGTGCTCGACGTGACGCAGGGCAGACTCGACCAGCGCAGCCGGGGTGGGCTCGCCGTACTTCTTTTGCAGGTCTTTTTCCAGGGAGCCGGCGTTGACGCCGATGCGGATCGGAATCCCGCGATCACGGGCGGCATCGACCACCGCGCGTACACGGTCTTCACGACCGATATTGCCCGGATTGATCCGCAGGCAGTCAACACCCAACTCGGCTACGCGCAAGGCGATCCGGTAGTCGAAGTGGATGTCAGCCACCAACGGCACTTTGACCAGTTTCTTGATCTTGCCGAAGGCTTCGGCGGCATCCATATCCGGCACAGAAATGCGCACGATATCGACGCCAGCGGCTTCCAGACGATTGATCTGGGCCACGGTAGCGGCAACGTCATTGGTGTCGCTGTTGGTCATGCTCTGCACAGCGATGGGCGCATCGCCGCCAACAGGCACGTTACCGACCCAGATCTTGCGGGATTCGCGACGTTTGATTGGAGATTCGCCGTGCATGACTTATTGACCCAACTTCAGGCGAGCAGTCTCGCCACTGGTGAACGGAGCGACATCAACCGCCTGACCGTTGTAGCTGACCTGCGCGCCACGGGCGAAGCCCAGACGCACAGAAAACGGCGGCTTGCCGCTGACGGAAACGCTATCGCCTTTACGCTTGAGACCACTCAACAGCACCTTGCCAGCGCCATCGGTCACTTGCGTCCAGCAGTCGGCGGTGAACTTCAGCTGAACCTGGCCTTGACCGGCCACTGGAGCTGTTGCGACCGGAGCGGAAGCCGGAGCAACCGGAGCGGTCACCACCGGTGCCGGAACCACTGGAACAGCCGGAGCCGGAGCAGCCGGTGCTGCAACAACTGGAGCGACGTTGTGTGTCGGGGTAACCGGCGTCGGGGCGATCGGTGCAACAGCAGGCGCCGTTGCTTCAGCTTCAGCCGGTGCTTCAGAGGAGGTTTCGGCTTGCGGCAATGCAAGCGGAGTAGCGCTTTCAGCCTGACCTTGCGCGACAGCCTGGTCTTCCGGCTCGTCCAGCGGATGGATCTGGGTGGTGCCGTCGGCGCCTTCCACTTCAACGTGTTCCGGGCTCAAACCGATCAAATCCTTGGTGCGCAGCGAGGTTTGATCCTGCCACCAGACAAAACCACCACCAATGACCGCGATCAGCAACAACAGGCTGACAATTCGCAAAATCGTATGGGAAACCCGCACCGGCTCTTCGATACGACCCAGGCTGTGCACGCTGCTGCCGTGGGAATCGGTGCCAGTCGATTGGTCGAACTGCTGGACCAGAACGGCTTGGTCCATGCCCAGCAATTTGGCGTACGCACGGATATAACCGCGAGCAAAGGTGTGCCCAGGCAGCTTGTCGAATGCGCCGGCTTCCAGATTGCTCAAGGAGGTGACAGTGAGGTTGAGCTTGAGGGCCACTTCGGCCAGCGACCAGCCATTGCTTTCGCGAGCCTGGCGCAAAGTCTCACCGGGGTTAACGCGATTCGCTGCTACAACTTCGGGATGCGCCGCTTTCATCATTGCTCCGACAGGTATTGCTGATATTCCGGGGTACCGGGATAGAGTCGTTTTAGTTGCAGGCCCGCACTGGCGGCCTTGTCGCGATCATCGAACACTGTTGCCAGCCGAACGCCGAGCAATAGACTACGTGCATTTTGCTCGGCCAGCAGGCTAAAACGATCGTAATAGTCACGCGCGGGCACATAATGCCTGTCTTCGAAGGACAACTCAGCCATTTCGAGTAATGCACGTGGCTGTTGGCGATTCAAACGCAGGGCTTTTTCCAGTTGCTGCTGCGCGAGATCACGCTCACCCAGCTTTGATGCGGTCATGCCCAGGTTCTCGAATACTCGCGAACGCTCAGGATACAGCGTATCGGCGGCGGCCTGTTCAAAGCGCTCGTACGCCTCTTTGTAACGTTTTTCTTCGAACAGGAAACTGCCGTAGTTGTTCAGGATTCGCGCATCGTTGGGGCGGGAGGACAGCGCCTTGCGAAAATACTGGTCTGCCAGTTCAGGCTCCATTTCAGCCTGAAACACCAACCCTAATGCCGCATTGGCATCCGGGTCCGAGTCATCCAGCTCCAACGCCTTTTTCAGCGGGACTTTAGCGCGCTCGGTCATACCTTGTTGCAAGTAGCCCAAGCCCAGTTGCACGTATGCAACACGCGCCTCATCACGGCCCTTGCTGGTCTTCATCGGGTTGAAATCGCCCGACAGGACACAACCAGCACACAGGCTGGCCCACAGCAAAAGCAGCGCAAAGCGCAGGGACATAGAGATCCTCTCTTGAATTATTTCGCGGCGTTTGAAGCCATATCGTTTTCGGCGCTTAACTCGCGCACGGCGATATAACGTTCGCTGCGACGGGTGCGATCCAGCACCTGCCCTACCAATTGGCCACACGCGGCATCGATGTCTTCACCGCGGGTGGTGCGTACGGTGACATTGAAGCCTGCATGGTGAAGCTGATCCTGAAACCGGCGAATCGCGTTGTTGCTCGGGCGCTCATAACCGGAATGCGGGAACGGGTTGAACGGAATCAGGTTGATCTTGCACGGGATGTTCTTGAGCAACTCGATCATCTCAACGGCATGTTCAACCTTGTCGTTGATGTCCTTGAGCAAGGTGTACTCAATGGTCAGCACGCGCTTTTCGCCCAGGGACGACATATAGCGCTGGCACGACTCGAGCAGCATCTTAAGCGGATACTTCTTGTTGATCGGCACCAATTGGTTACGCAATGCGTCATTCGGTGCGTGCAGCGACAACGCCAGCGAGACGTCGATGTGCTTGGACAGCTCATCGATCATCGGCACCACGCCGGAGGTCGACAGGGTCACACGGCGCTTGGAAATGCCATAACCCAGGTCGTCCATCATCAGGTGCATGGCCGCAACGACGTTGTCGAAGTTCAGCAGCGGCTCGCCCATGCCCATCATCACCACGTTGGTGATGGCACGGTCGGCGGTCGCCGGGATGCTGCCGAACGATTTATTGGCAATCCACACCTGACCGATGACTTCGGCGGCGGTGAGGTTGCTGTTGAAACCTTGCTTGCCGGTGGAGCAGAAACTGCAATCCAGGGCACAGCCTGCCTGGGACGAAACGCACAACGTGCCGCGTTTGCCCTGGGGAATGTACACAGTCTCGACGCAGCTGCCGGACGCCACACGCACCACCCACTTACGGGTGCCGTCGGTGGAAATGTCCTCGCTGACCACTTCAGGACCACGAACCTCGGCAATAACCTTGAGCTTGTCGCGCAAGGCCTTGCTGACGTTCGTCATGGCGTCGAAATCATCGACGCCAAGGTGGTGAATCCATTTCATTACCTGACCGGCACGGAAACGCTTCTCCCCGATTGAGTCGAAGAATTTTTCCATTTCCTGTTGAGTCAGACCCAGCAGGTTGGTTTTTACAGTCGATGTAGTCATGGATTCACCTTCACTCTTAAGCAATGCTTAGCGAGTGGTTACTTCAGTAGCTGCGAAGAAGTACGAGATTTCGCGAGCAGCAGCGGCTTCGGAGTCCGAACCGTGCACAGCGTTGGCATCGATGGAATCAGCGAAGTCAGCGCGGATGGTGCCGGCAGCAGCTTCTTTAGGGTTGGTAGCGCCCATCAGCTCACGGTTCAGAGCGATAGCGTTTTCGCCTTCCAGAACCTGAACAACAACCGGGCCGGAGATCATGAAAGCAACCAGGTCGCCGAAGAAACCACGAGCGCTGTGCTCAGCGTAGAAGCCTTCAGCTTCAGCTTTGGACAGTTGCTTCAGTTTCGAAGCTACAACGCGCAGGCCTGCTTTTTCGAAACGAGTGGTGATCTCGCCGATGACGTTTTTTGCAACAGCGTCAGGCTTGATGATGGAGAAAGTACGTTGAACAGCCATGGTGTAACTCCAGAAACGGTAATTTGTGAAAAATTAAACCCGCGAATTATACGCGGGTTCTTGGGTATTGCCTAACTGCGTACGGTGCAGACTCAGTCTGCTTCTTCGATCCAGGCGGCCTGAATGGCTTCAAGCACCTTCTCGCCACCGCGGGTCGGATCATCACTGAACTCCGGCAATGCCAGCACCCATTGGTGCAGATCGACGAAGTTCACATAACGCGGGTCCGTATCCGGCCTGGATTCAGCCAACTGGATCGCGATTTCGAGCACATCAACCCATTTCAGACTCATGTCGCTTCCTTGAATCAGTGCGCCGCTTCAGCCGCATGGTTGAGCGAATATTTCGGAATTTCAACCGTCAGGTCTTCAGTCCCGACTTTGGCCTGACAACCCAGGCGGGACTGAGCTTCCAACCCCCAAGCCTTATCAAGATAGTCTTCTTCCAGCTCGTCAGCTTCTTCAAGCGAGTCGAAACCTTCGCGGATGATGCAGTGACAGGTAGTGCAGGCACAGACGCCGCCACAGGCACTTTCCATCTCGATATGGTGCTCATGCGCCAGTTCGAGGATGGACGTACCGGTTTCAGCCTCAACAACCATGCCTTCCGGGCAAAACTTCTCGTGTGGCAGAAAAATGACCTGCGGCATCGTTATTCCTCAATCTCATTCAGGTTGCGCCCCGCCAGCGCGGCTTTCACCGTCGAGTCCAGGCGGCGGGCAGCAAAGGCATCGGTCACTTGCGACAGACGCTTGGTCTGCTGCTCGATGGCGTAACCATCAGCACCTTTCATCAGTTCGGTCAATTCCTGCACCTGCATGTCGATGACCAGGCGCTCCTCGGCGTCGAGCAAGCGCTCGCCATCAGCCTCCAGAGCAGCCTGTACCGCTTCAATCAGGCGTTGTGCGTCGACCTGCTGCTCACGCAGCACACGGGCAACCTTGTCGTCATTGGCGTGCTGGAACGAATCCTTGAGCATCTTGGCGATTTCGCCGTCGGTCAGGCCGTAGGACGGCTTGACCTGAATGCTGGCTTCAACGCCCGAACCCAATTCGCGGGCCGAAACACTGAGCAGACCGTCGGCATCGACCTGGAAGGTCACGCGAATCTTCGCCGCACCGGCCACCATCGCCGGAATGCCGCGCAATTCAAAGCGCGCCAGGGAGCGGCAGTCGCTGATCAGCTCGCGCTCGCCCTGCAACACATGGATCGCCATGGCCGACTGGCCGTCTTTGTAGGTGGTGAAGTCCTGAGCACGAGCGACGGGGATGGTGGTGTTGCGCGGAATCACCTTCTCCATCAGACCGCCCATGGTTTCCAGCCCCAGGGACAACGGAATCACGTCGAGCAACAGCAGTTCATCGCCATCGCGCTTGTTACCAGCCAGCGTATCGGCCTGGATCGCGGCACCGATGGCCACCACTTGATCCGGATCGATTTCAGTCAGCGGCTGACGACCAAAGGCTTCAGCGACGGCGTCGCGAACGCGAGGCACGCGAGTCGAGCCACCGACCATGACCACCGCGTGCACTTCTTCCAGTTCAACACCGGAATCACGCACTGCGCGGCGGCAGGCTTTCAGGCTGCGAGCGACCATCGGCTCGATCAGCGCCTCAAAGGCTTCGCGGGTCAGCTCGGCTTTCCAGTCGCCATGAGCCACTTCGACCGATGAGGCATTGGTCAGCGCTTCTTTGGCGGCACAGGCAGTTTGCAGTAGTTGACGCTGCGCGCCCGGATCGAGATCGGCGGACAAACCGGCGCTCTCGATGATCCAGCCAGCGATCGCATGATCGAAATCATCGCCGCCCAGCGCACTGTCGCCGCCGGTAGCCAAGACCTCAAACACACCGCCCGTCAGGCGCAGAATCGAAATATCGAAAGTGCCGCCGCCCAGGTCATAAATGGCGACCAAGCCTTCAGCGTGCTGATCCAACCCGTAAGCGACCGCCGCAGCCGTCGGCTCATTGAGCAAGCGCAGCACGTTCAGACCGGCCAGCTTGGCCGCATCCTTGGTGGCTTGACGCTGCGCATCATCGAAATAGGCCGGAACGGTGATCACCGCACCGACCAGCTCACCACCCAACGTCGCTTCGGCGCGCTGACGCAGCACTTTCAGGATGTCGGCGGAGACTTCGACCGGGCTTTTCGGCCCCTGAACGGTGTCGATGAACGGCATGTGCGACTCGCCGTCCAGAAAGCGGTACGGCAGTTGATCACCCAATTGCTTGACGTCGGACAGACCACGACCCATCAAGCGCTTGACCGACAGCACCGTATTCAAAGGATCGGTCGCGGCAGCCAGCTTGGCTGACTCGCCGACTTCGACGCGATCGGCGTGATAGCGCACGGCAGACGGCAGAATGACCTGCCCGTCAGCGTCGGCCAGAGGCTCGGAAAGACCACTGCGCAACGCAGCGACCAGCGAATTGGTAGTGCCCAAGTCGATCCCCACAGCCAGACGACGCTGGTGCGGTTGAGGACTTTGGCCGGGTTCGGCGATCTGCAGTAGGGCCATTGGTATCAGGACTTATCTGTATATCAGGCGTGCGACCGGAGCGGCACTGGGTTAATCGTCGAGGCGCTCTTCTAACTGGCGCACTTCGTAGGTGAGCTTGTCGAGGAACTGCATGCGCCGCATCAGGCGTTCGGCCTGTTCACGGTGCGCCGCATCATTCCAACAAGCCGCGAAGCTTTGATTCAATACATCCTGCGCGGTTTTCAGCCGACGCTTGAACGCTGCAACACCGGCCATATCGGCACTGTCTTGCAGGTCTTCGAGCTCTTCACGCAGCTCCATCTGCTGCAGAAGAAACTCCGGATCATGCACCGTGACCTCCAGCGGCAGCTCGCCACCATTCAAAGCGAGCAAGTAACGCGCACGCTTAGGGGGACTTTTGAGCGTCTGGTAGGCCTCGTTGAGGCTCGCGGATTTCTCTAGCGCCAACCGCTGCTCACGCTCGGAAGCGTCAGCAAAGCGGTCCGGATGAACACTGCGCGCCAACTCACGGTAGCGCGTAGCCAGCTGATCGAGATCCAGATTGAAACTCGGTTGCAGCTCAAATAAAGCGAAATGACAAGGAGTACCCACGACAAGCCTCAGATGTTGAAGCTTTCGCCGCAGCCACATTCACCGCGCACGTTAGGGTTGTTGAACTTGAAGCCTTCGTTCAACCCTTCCTTGACGAAATCGAGCTCGGTGCCGTCCAGGTAGGCCAGGCTTTTCGGGTCGATAATCACTTTTTCACCGTGACTTTCGAACACCTGATCCTCTGCAACCACCTCGTCGACAAACTCCAGCACGTAGGCAAGACCGGAACAGCCTGTGGTGCGAACACCCAGACGAATCCCTTCACCTTTGCCGCGCCCGTCGAGGGAGCGCCGCACGTGTCGAGCAGCCGCTTCTGTCATGCTGATAGCCATCGGTGACTCCTTACTCGTCGCCAAAACCTGAAAGTCAGATCAAGCCTTTCTTCTGCTTGTAGTCGCGAACGGCCGCTTTGATAGCGTCTTCAGCGAGCACGGAGCAGTGAATTTTCACTGGCGGTAGGGCCAGTTCTTCAGCCAGCTGAGTGTTCTTGATGGTCTCTGCTTCATCCAGAGTCTTGCCTTTCATCCACTCGGTCGCCAGGGAGCTGGAGGCGATAGCCGAACCGCAACCGTAGGTCTTGAACTTGGCGTCTTCGATGATGCCTTGCTCGTTGACCTTGATTTGCAGACGCATAACGTCGCCGCACGCTGGAGCGCCGACCATGCCGGTGCCGACATCAGGATCTTCCGCGTCCATCTTGCCGACGTTGCGCGGGTTTTCGTAGTGGTCGATGACCTTTTCGCTGTAAGCCATGATGCTTATTCCTCACTCATCAGAGAGTCGCTCTTTAAGCCCTGCAGACCTTGGTTTTACAGGGCCGGTTCGCGGCGACTTGAAATCAGTGTGCCGCCCACTCGATTTTCGAAATGTCGACACCGTCTTTGTACATGTCCCACAGCGGCGACAGAGTGCGCAGCTTGGTAACGGCCTCGCAGACTTTCTGCGCGGCATAGTCGATTTCTTCTTCGGTGGTGAAACGGCCGAAGGTGAAGCGAATCGAGCTGTGTGCCAGTTCGTCGTTGCGGCCCAGGGCGCGCAGTACGTACGAAGGCTCCAGGGAAGCCGAGGTGCAGGCCGAACCGGACGAAACAGCCAGATCCTTGAGTGCCATGATCAGCGACTCGCCTTCAACGTAGTTGAAGCTCAGGTTCAGGTTGTGCGGTACGCGGGCGGTCATGCTGCCGTTGATGTACAGCTCTTCCAGGCCCTCGACCTGCTTGAAGAAGCGGTCGCTCAGGGCTTTGATACGGACGTTTTCGGCAGCCATGTCTTCTTTGGCTACGCGGAAGGCTTCACCCATGCCGACAATCTGGTGGGTCGCCAGGGTGCCGGAACGCATGCCACGCTCGTGGCCGCCGCCGTGCATGGTCGCTTCGATGCGAACACGCGGCTTGCGGCTGACGTACAGCGCGCCGATGCCTTTAGGGCCGTAGGTTTTGTGTGCGGAGAAGGACATCATGTCGACTTTCAGCTTCGACAGGTCGATGTCGACCTTGCCGGTGGACTGAGCGGCGTCGACGTGGAACAGGATGCCCTTGGAACGGGTCAGTTCGCCGATGGCTGCGATGTCGTTGATGGTGCCGATTTCGTTGTTCACGTGCATGACCGAAACCAGGATGGTGTCGTCACGCAGCTCGGCTTCGATCATCTCTGGAGTGACCAGACCGTCAGTGCGCGGCTCGATGTAGGTGACTTCGAAACCTTCACGCTCCAGTTGGCGCATGGTGTCGAGGACAGCCTTGTGCTCAATCTTGGTGGTGATCAGGTGTTTGCCTTTGGTCGCATAGAAATGCGCCGCACCCTTGATTGCCAGGTTGTCGGATTCAGTTGCGCCGGAGGTCCAGACGATTTCACGCGGATCGGCGTTAACCAGGTCTGCGACCTGACGACGAGCGTTTTCGACGGACTCTTCGGCTTTCCAGCCGAACACGTGGGAACGGGACGCCGGGTTACCGAAGTTTCCGTCAACCAGCAGGCATTCACTCATTTTTTGCGCAACACGCGGATCAACCGGGGTGGTCGCAGAGTAATCAAGGTAAATCGGCAATTTCATGGACTATCTCCTAAATCAGGCTGGCTGGCGTGCCGTTAGCTCTCTGGCTGTCATTCGACGGCTGACGCTTCAATCTTGTCCAGGCGTGGCGCCTTGCTGTTGCAACGACGCTGGTCCTGACGCTGGGCTACTTCTTGCACCTCACGGCGAGTCACAAGGTCAGCCAAGCTGATACCGCTCAGAAATTCGTGAATCTGCAGGCTCAGGTCGCACCACAAGTGGTGAGTCAGGCAAGTGTCGCCGGAATGGCAATCGCCTTGACCCTGGCATTTGGTTGCATCGACCGATTCGTTCACCGCATCGATCACCTGGGCGACCTGGATGCCCTGCATGTCGCGGGACAATTGGTAGCCACCGCCCGGCCCCCGGACGCTGGACACCAGATTGCTGCGGCGCAATTTGGCGAAAAGCTGTTCGAGGTAGGACAGGGAGATGCCTTGGCGCTCGGAGATATCGGCCAGGGACACCGGCCCGTGCTGCGCGTGCAACGCCAGATCAAGCATGGCAGTCACGGCGTATCGGCCTTTTGTAGTCAGTCGCATGGACAATTACCACGGAGTTCGGAATGGGGCGAGTATGCAATTCCCGAGTATTTAAGTCAACTATAAGACCTAGTACTTTAGTCAGGTTTACCCGCAAAAGAGCGGCCGCATCATAGCAAAGGCTGGGCGGTTACAGCCAGCGATTGCGCGTTATCGTTCATCGCGAGCAGGCTCGCTCCCACATTTGAAATGCGATTCTCTGTGGGAGTTTGCCTGCTCGCGATGAAGTCGACTCGGTCTAGCTGGCCTGACTCTGATCCTTGTCCTTCACGCAGGCAAAGTCTTCGTCACGCAGCTCAGGCAGATCTTTGGCGCAGTAGTTACTACCCAGATCCTTCAAAGCCCCGCACATCCCCTCCAGACGACCATCGACCGCCTGCAAGTGATCCAGCAGCTGACCAATGGCACGCGCCACCGGGTCAGGCATGTCTTCGCCGACACCGTAGGCATCGAAGCCGATTTTCTCGGCCATGGCTTTACGCTTGGCATCCTGCTCGTCATCGGACTTGACGATGATCCGCCCCGGAATCCCGACGACCGTCGCACCGGCTGGCACCGCTTTGGTCACCACGGCATTAGAACCGACCTTGGCACCAGCGCCGACGGTAAACGGGCCAAGCACCTTGGCACCCGCCCCGACTACCACGCCATCTTCAAGGGTCGGATGACGCTTGCCCTTGTTCCAGCTGGTACCGCCCAGTGTCACGCCTTGATAAAGGGTGACGTCATTGCCGATCTCGGCGGTTTCACCAATGACGATGCCCATTCCGTGATCAATAAAGAAACGACGACCCACCTTGGCGCCCGGATGGATCTCGATCCCGGTCAACCAGCGACCGAAGTTCGACACCAGCCGCGCCAGCCATTTCAGCTCCGCGCGCCACAGCATCGCGGATAGACGATGGATCCAGATGGCGTGCATGCCGGGGTAGCACGTCAGAACTTCAAAGGCGTTGCGCGCTGCCGGATCACGATGGAAAACACTCTGAATATCTTCACGCAAACGCTCGAACATTTTTAATCCTTCCGCTTTAGAAGCTCGCCACGGGCCGCTTTTTGGGTTTCCGTGAGGATGCCACGCAATATATTCATTTCCGCCCGGCTGACCGAGCTACGTCCGTACAACCGGCGCAGGCGCGCCATCAAGTGCCGCGGTTTTTCCGGATCGAGGAATTCGATGGCCACCAGGGTTTGTTCCAGGTGCTCATAAAATCGCTCCAACTCATCCATGGTCGCCAGCTCTCCACTTTTGGTGGACGCCACTTCATCCTTCTCGACCTTGCTCGGCTGCCCTTGGGCCGCCAGCCAGGACATGCGCACTTCATAGCCCAACACCTGCACCGCCGCCCCAAGGTTCAGCGAACTGAACTCAGGGTCCGAGGGGATGTGCACGTGATAATGACATCGCTGCAGCTCTTCATTGGTCAGGCCGGAATCTTCACGACCAAACACCAAGGCAATCTCGGCACCCTGCCCGGCCTCTTCCACCACTTTCGCACCGCATTCGCGGGGATCGAGCAACGGCCAGGGAATGCGCCGGTCGCGAGCGCTGGTGCCGAGCACCAGATTGCAGCCGACCAAGGCATCTTCCAAGGTGGCGACGACTTGCGCGTTTTCAAGGATATCCCCGGCACCGGAAGCACGGGCGTCGGCTTCGTGATGCGGGAATAACCGCGGCTCAACCAGCACCAACCGCGACAGGCCCATGTTCTTCATGGCACGCGCAGCCCCGCCGATGTTGCCGGGATGGCTGGTATTGACCAGGACGACACGAATGTTATGCAGCACGGGAGGCGCTCTCGAACACAGAAATTGGAGCCGAATCTTACAGTTCCTACTACCGTTAAGCTATGAAAGCGAACACCGACCTTCACCTGTAGAAAAGTTCTGATAGAATGCCCGGCTTTCTTTAACAACCTTAGGTGACACATCCATGCAGCCCATGCTGAATATCGCGCTGCGCGCCGCCCGCAGCGCCAGTGAATTGATTTTCCGCTCCATCGAGCGCCTGGATACCATCAAGGTCGACGAAAAAGACGCCAAGGATTATGTATCCGAGGTGGATCGCGCCGCCGAACAGAAAATCATTGATGCGCTGCGCAAGGCCTACCCGAATCACTCGATCCTGGGTGAAGAAACCGGCATGCACGCCGGCAACGGCATCGAAGGCGAAGAGTACCTGTGGATCATCGATCCGCTGGACGGCACCACCAACTTCCTGCGCGGCATTCCTCACTTCGCTGTCAGCATCGCCTGCAAATACCGCGGTCGCCTGGAACACGCTGTTGTTCTGGACCCGGTTCGCCAGGAAGAATTCACCGCCAGCCGTGGTCGCGGCGCTCAACTGAACGGTCGTCGCCTGCGCGTCAGCGGCCGCACCAGCCTGGACGGCGCCCTGCTGGGTACCGGCTTCCCGTTCCGTGACGACCAGATGGACAACCTCGAAAACTACCTGGGCATGTTCCGCGCCCTGGTTGGCCAGACCGCCGGAATCCGCCGTGCCGGCTCGGCAAGCCTGGACCTGGCCTACGTGGCCGCCGGTCGTTTCGACGCATTCTGGGAGTCGGGGCTGTCCGAGTGGGACATGGCCGCAGGCGCCCTGCTGATCCAGGAAGCCGGTGGCTTGATCAGCGACTTCACCGGCGGTCACGACTTCCTTGAAAAAGGCCACGTCGTTGCCGGCAACACCAAATGCTTCAAAGCAGTGCTGACGGCTATTCAGCCGCACCTGCCGCCTTCGCTGAAGCGCTAAGCGTCCAGCGACAAACAAAGCACCCTTCGGGGTGCTTTTTTTATGTCTGGAATCCGCCCCCACAAACACCAAGGAACTATTGTGGGAGCGAGCCTGCTCGCGATGGCGGCCTCACATCCAACATCAATGTTGATTGATCGACCGCTATCGCGAGCAGGCTCCCACAAGGATTGATGGCGACACATAAATCGCGGACACAAAAAAAGCACCTCGAAAGGTGCTTCTTTTTGAATCTGAAACCTGAGTATTTAGCGATTCTCGTCGTTCTGCGTAAGGATCAGCTTTCCTTCCTTGTCGACCGGAATCTGGTTACCCGGATCGCGATCCATCCGCACCTTGCCTTCCTTGCCATCCAGCGAATACCGGACATCGTAGCCAACGACCTTGTCGCTGATGTCATTCACTGTATTGCAGCGAGTTTGGGTCGTGGTGTAGGTGTCACGCTCTTGCATGCCTTCCTGAACCTTGTTGCCCGCATAACCACCGCCGACAGCGCCTGCGACCGTAGCAATTTTCTTGCCGGAGCCGCCGCCGACCTGATTACCCAGCAGACCACCCGCTAATGCACCGACCACCGTACCGGCAATCTGGTGCTGATCTTTGACCGGCGCCTGCCGAGTCACGGTTACGTCCTTGCAAACTTCACGTGGCGTCTTGATCTGTGTCTTGACCGGTTCAACGGCTAGTACTTGCGCATACTCAGGGCCGCTTTTAACCAGGTTGTAGGTGGCAACAGCACCCCCGGCAGTCACACCGACAGCACCCAAAACCGCACCAACCAACATCGACTTGTTCACATGAACCTCCTGACCATCACATGCGGGGCAAGCCCGCGCTTCTCCCAGCCTTGGAGCACAAAAAAAGGCGCGAGTTCAACTCGCGCCTTTTTTGGCTGACAACGGGAAAACGATGGCCGTTATGGGCGGTCGTCGACTTCCTTCTCGGTCGCCGCAGGAGGAATCAAATCCTCGCTGCTGAGGTTCAGCCAGATCAGCACCACGTTCGCGATGTAGATCGACGAGTAAGTACCCGCCAGAACACCGATGAACAGCGCAATGGAGAAGCCGAACAGGTTGTCGCCACCGAAGAACAGCAGGGCCGCAATCGCCAGCAACGTCGAAATCGAGGTCGCCATGGTCCGCAGCAGGGTTTGCGTGGTCGAGATGTTGATGTTCTCGATCAGGGTCGCCTTGCGCAGTACACGGAAGTTCTCACGAACCCGGTCAAATACCACGATGGTGTCGTTGAGCGAGTAACCAATGATCGCCAGTACCGCCGCCAATACCGTCAGATCGAAAGTGATCTGGAAGAACGACAGAATACCGATGGTCACGATCACGTCGTGGATCAACGAAACAATGGCACCAACTGCAAACTTCCACTGAAAGCGGAACGCCAGGTAGATCAGGATACCGCCCAGCGCCATCAGCATGCCGAGGCCGCCCTGGTCGCGCAGTTCTTCACCGACCTGCGGGCCGACGAACTCTACGCGCTTGACCTGCGCCGGGTTATCGCCGCCGACCTTTTGCAAGGCCTCGGCCACCTGGTGACCCAGTTGCGGGTCTTCACCTGGCATACGCACCAGCAGGTCGGTGGTTGCACCGAAGTTCTGCACGATGGCCTCGTGATAACCGGCGGTAACCAGTTGCTCACGCACCTTGGTGACGTCGGCCGGACGTTCGTAGGTCAGCTCGATGAGCGTACCGCCGGTGAAGTCCAGGCCCCAGTTCATGCCCTTGTGGAAGACGCTGAAAATGGCCAGCGCAGTAAGGAACAATGTGACGCCGAACGCAAAGTTGCGAACGCCCATGAAGTTGATTGTACGTAACATGGCAGCCCCTTAAATCCACAACTTCTTGAAGTCACGACCGCCGAAGATCAGGTTGACCATCGCGCGGGTCACCATGATGGCCGTGAACATCGAGGTAAAGATCCCGAGGGACATGGTCACTGCGAAACCTTTGACCGGGCCGGTGCCCATCGCAAAGAGAATCCCGCCGACCAACAAGGTTGTCAGGTTGGCGTCGAGAATCGCTGTGAATGCCCGGCCGAAGCCTTCGTTGATTGCCCGCTGCACCGTCATGCCCGCCGCGATCTCTTCACGGATCCGCGAGAAGATCAGTACGTTGGCGTCGACCGCCATACCCATGGTCAACACGATACCGGCGATACCCGGCAGGGTCAGCGTTGCACCCAGCAAAGACATCAAGGCCAGCAGCAGCACCATGTTCACTGCCAGAGCGACGGTGGCGATAATGCCGAAGAAGCGGTAGATGGCGATGATGAACAGCGAGACAAACAGCATGCCCCACAGCGATGCATCGATACCTTTGGTGATGTTGTCGGCACCCAGGCTTGGACCAATGGTGCGTTCTTCAGCGAAGTACATCGGTGCAGCCAGACCACCAGCACGCAGCAGCAGTGCCAGCTCGGAAGACTCGCCCTGACCGTTCAGGCCAGTGATACGGAACTGAGCACCCAGCGGCGACTGGATGGTCGCCAGGCTGATGATCTTCTTCTCTTCTTTAAACGTTTGAACCGCGACGTCTTTCTCGACGCCGTTGACCATTTGCTTGACGTAAGTGGTCACCGGGCGCTGTTCGATGAAGATCACCGCCATGCTGCGGCCGACGTTACTGCGAGTCGCACGACTCATCAGCTCGCCACCGTGACCATCCAGACGGATGTTCACTTCTGGCGTGCCGTGCTCGCCGAAGCCAGCCTTGGCATCAGTCACCTGGTCACCGGTGATGATCAGGCCACGCTCGATCTGTGCCGGCGGACGCTTGCCTTCACGGAACTCGAAGGACTCGGAAGTGGCTTTCGAAGCACCCGGCTCAGCAGCCAGACGGAACTCAAGGTTGGCCGTCTTGCCGAGGATACGCTTGGCTTCTGCGGTGTCCTGAACGCCCGGCAGCTCAACCACGATGCGGTTGGCGCCCTGACGCTGAACGATCGGTTCGGCAACACCCAGCTCGTTGACGCGGTTACGTACCGTGGTCAAGTTCTGCTTGATGGAGTATTCGCGGATTTCCGCCAGCTTGGCCGGGGTCATCGCCAGACGCAGCACCGGTTGACCATTGAGGTCGGCCGGAACAATGTCGAAATCGTTGAAGTTCTTGCGAATCAGCGTACGGGCCTCTTCGCGGGCTGCTTCATCACTGAAGCCCAGCTGAATGGCACCGTTGAATTGCGGCAGGCTGCGATAGCGCAGTTTATCTTTACGCAACAGGCTCTTTACGTCGCCTTCGTACACTTTCAAGCGTGCGTCGATTGCTTTGTCCATGTCCACTTCCAGCAGGAAGTGCACACCACCGGACAAGTCCAGACCCAGCTTCATCGGGTGCGCGCCCAGGCTGCGCAACCATTGTGGCGTGGTTTGTGCCAGGTTCAGTGCAACGACGTAGTCATCACCCAATGCCTTGCGTACGACGTCTTTGGCAGGCAGCTGATCTTCAGCCTTGGTCAGACGAATCAGACCACCCTTGCCGTTCGCCGACAGCGTGGCCGCCTTGACGTTGATCCCGGATTCCTTGAGCGCAGCGCTCACGCGATCCAGATCAGCCTGATTGACGAGCAGCGCAGTACTTGCACCGCTGACCTGAATGGCCGGGTCATCAGGATATAAATTGGGAGCGGAATAAATCAGACCGACCGCCAGCACCGCCAGGATCAGAATGTATTTCCACAGAGGGTATTTGTTCAGCATCACGCCGCCCGTTTATGACGCGGGGCGCCTTGCGCGCCCCGTCGATTGAATATGAAGTTGAAACTTAGATCGCTTTCAGCGTGCCTTTTGGCAGCGTGGCGGCAATGGCGCCTTTCTGGAATTTCATTTCGACGGTGTCGGAAACTTCCAGAACGACGAAATCGTCTGCCACTTTAGTGATCTTGCCGGCGATACCACCGGTGGTCACAACTTCATCGCCTTTTTGCAGGCTRCTCAGCAGGTTCTTCTGCTCTTTGGCGCGCTTGGCCTGTGGACGCCAGATCATCAGGTAGAAGATGACCAGGAAACCGACCAGGAAAATCCACTCAAAACCACCACCCATTGGGCCTGCCGCAGGTGCAGCAGCGTCAGCCATGGCATTAGAGATAAAAAAGCTCATTTAGCACTCCAGTTGCAAATGTTGAATCTTGGGGTCAGAAAACTCAGTCCAAAGGCGGAACAGGTAACCCGCGCTTGGCGTAGAAGGCATCGACAAAGGCGGCCAATGTACCCTGTTGAATAGACTCGCGCAAACCAGCCATAAGCACCTGGTAATGGCGCAAATTGTGGATGGTATTCAACATGCTACCCAACATTTCGCCGCACTTGTCCAGATGGTGCAGATAAGCGCGGGAGAAGTTCTGGCAGGTGTAGCAATCGCAGGTCGGATCCAGCGGCGAATCATCATGGCGATGGAACGCGTTACGGATCTTCAGCACGCCAGTGTCAATGAACAGATGCCCATTGCGGGCATTACGGGTTGGCATCACGCAATCGAACATGTCCACACCGCGGCGCACACCCTCAACCAGATCTTCCGGTTTGCCAACGCCCATAAGGTAACGAGGTTTGTCAGCCGGCATCTGACCCGGCAGGTAATCCAGCACCTTGATCATTTCGTGCTTGGGCTCGCCCACGGACAGACCGCCAATGGCCAGGCCATCAAAGCCGATCTGGTCGAGGCCTTCCAGGGAGCGCATGCGCAGGTCCTGGTGCATGCCGCCCTGAACGATGCCAAACAGCGCCGCCGTGTTGTCGCCATGGGCTTCTTTCGAGCGTTTGGCCCAACGCAACGACAGCTCCATCGACACGCGAGCGACATCTTCGTCAGCCGGGTACGGGGTGCACTCGTCGAAAATCATCACGATGTCCGAGCCCAGATCACGCTGGACCTGCATCGACTCTTCCGGCCCCATGAACACTTTGGCGCCGTCGACCGGAGAAGCGAAGGTCACGCCCTCTTCCTTGATTTTGCGCATGGCGCCCAGGCTGAACACCTGAAAACCACCGGAGTCGGTCAGAATCGGGCCTTTCCACTGCATGAAATCGTGCAGGTCGCCGTGCTTCTTGATCACTTCGGTGCCAGGACGCAGCCACAAGTGGAAGGTGTTACCCAGAATGATTTCCGCGCCGGTGGCGGTGATATCCCGCGGCAGCATGCCCTTGACGGTGCCGTAGGTGCCCACAGGCATGAACGCCGGGGTTTCTACCGTACCGCGCGGAAAGGTCAAACGACCGCGACGAGCCTTGCCGTCAGTAGCAAGCAACTCAAACGACATACGACTTTGGCGACTCATTCTTTGTCCTCAGGGCCACGTGGTGCGGGATTACGGGTGATAAACATCGCATCACCGTAGCTGAAAAAGCGGTATCCATGCTCGACGGCGGCTTTATAAGCAGCCATGGCTTCGGGATAACCGGCGAACGCCGAAACCAGCATCAACAGCGTGGATTCGGGCAAATGGAAATTGGTGACCAGGGCATCGACCACATGAAACGGCCGGCCCGGGTAGATGAAAATGTCCGTGTCGCCGCTGAACGGCTTGAGCACGCCATCGCGCGCAGCGCTTTCCAGCGAACGCACGCTGGTGGTCCCCACGGCCACCACGCGACCGCCACGAGCGCGGCAAGCCGCAACCGCATCCACCACGTCCTGGCCGACTTCCAGCCATTCGCTGTGCATGTGGTGATCTTCGATCTTCTCGACGCGCACCGGCTGGAACGTACCGGCGCCGACGTGCAAGGTCACGAACGCAGTGTCGATGCCCTTGGCCGCAATCGCTTCCATCAGCGGCTGATCGAAATGCAGCCCCGCCGTCGGTGCCGCCACAGCGCCCAGACGCTCGGCGTAGACCGTCTGATAACGCTCACGGTCCGAGCCTTCATCCGGACGGTCTATATAAGGCGGCAACGGCATGTGCCCGACGCGGTCGAGCAGCGGCAACACCTCTTCGGCGAACCCCAGCTCAAACAACGCATCGTGACGCGCCAGCATCTCGGCCTCGCCACCACCATCAATCAGGATCTTGGAACCCGGTTTCGGCGACTTGCTGGAACGCACATGCGCCAGCACGCGATGAGTGTCGAGCACGCGCTCGACCAGGATTTCCAGCTTGCCGCCGGAAGCCTTCTGGCCAAAAAGCCGCGCCGGAATCACCCGGGTATTGTTGAACACCATCAAATCGCCCGGGCGCAAATGCTCGAGCAAATCGGTGAATTGACGGTGTGCCAGGGCGCCGCTGACCCCATCAAGGGTCAACAGGCGACTGTTGCGACGCTCGGCCAAAGGATGGCGGGCGATCAGCGAATCTGGGAGCTCGAAGGTAAAGTCAGCAACGCGCATGATGGGGTTCGTCTAGCAGGGCCGGGAAGTCTAGCGGAAATATCAAAAATTCTCCATGTACCTGATTGACCAACGGTTATCTCATCTCTATACTCCGCGGCCATTGAGCCCTGATGGCGGAATTGGTAGACGCGGCGGATTCAAAATCCGTTTTCGAAAGGAGTGGGAGTTCGAGTCTCCCTCGGGGCACCAAAATTAAGAAAGGTCTTGCTTAGCAAGGCCTTTTTTTTTCGCCTGTCGAAAAGTGCCTGACACAACGACGACCTGTAGGAGCCGGCTTGCTGGCGATGCTTTTTGATTTCTCGCATCCTCGACCGGTACGACCCTTCTCAAGGATTCACCCCATGGAACTGCTGCTGGAAACCGTTGCCCTGTTCTGCCTTAAGCTTGCTTATGAGACGGAGGATTCGAGTCCGATTCTTCGGGATGATTTGGTGATGGGGGATTATGAGCGGGAGGTTTTTGGGCTGTTGGTAAGGAGGGGGGATGTTGAGGGGATTCAGGCGAAAGTGGATGAGTGTTTGGGGTTGGCGCTAGAAGCCGTAGGGGGTGCGGATAAGCCTTTGGGGCGGGAATTACAAATATTGGCGGGTGAATTTTCCAGTATTCAAACGATGGCGCAGCTTAATGCCCCGCTCATCGCACTTAATGACTATCTGAAAGACATACAATAAATAAGCCTGGCAACCTAAAAAACGGGAACAAGGGCAACCGGTTCAACACTTGTCGCTATGTCTAAGTCAATAATAAATCGCCCCCTCCTCCTAATCTACTTTCTAAATAGCTTCTGCAAATTCGAAATCTTCGCACCCACAGTTGCAACCGCGAACCTAATTTCGTTTTCGCTTACACCAAATTCCCTTGCCCAATATTGGATCTCGTGTGCTTCATTCACATTTATTAAAAATCGATCCAAGGATTGTTTTTGAACATGGGCGCTCACTTCTATTCCTTCTGCAGGTAAAGTGTCGAGAGGAAAAATTTGAGAGGGGTAAACGTTTTTCAACGCTATGCCTGCCCTACCGTTACCATCTAATTCAATTACACGTAAAGGTGGAACATTCCCCGACGGTGTATCAACCAAACCCACTGACGAAAATTTTTCAATAAAATGTCTAGCAAAATATTTACTAGAGGTAGTTATTACACAACTGGCTCATCGAGAAAAAACGTCCCGCCTAATGTTCGCGCCCTAGCGAGGAATAGCGATAGCGCTAAATCCTGACGCTGCCCTTGGCTAAAATCAGTTCCTGGATCAAGTTGCGCGGCGCCAGCATCTGCCAACCAATGTAGAAAGTTATTATCCTCACCCAAATTAATGTGATCATAGACTCTATTTGCATGCATCCGTGCAAATAGTGGATTTACCACCTTAGTTAACTCGTCAATTTGACGCTTACTAACCTCGGTATAAGTCTGATGAAACACCGCCTTTGCTCTTTTAGCCGCATCTATACGCTTTCGCATATAATCACGCTTACCAACAGCCGGCTCAATCATTCTAGAAACTTCGGAAAGCCTCTTTTGCCTAAGCTCAGAATCAATAACAGAACGAACTGCGGACAACTTTATAAACACATCACTAAACGTACTCCTCCTCTCATCCAACTGGCCTCTAATTTCGTCCAGCGCATGCACACTCCAGTTTTGATCCGAGAAAGCTTCGCTCCACGCGCCCCTTAACAAATCTAGATCAGTCTTTATAGACCCAAGTTCTTTTCTGCACTCTTTTAAAATTCCGGATGTAGCCCTATGCACCATTCTGAGTTCATCTCGCTCAACCGTACTCTTCTCGAGTTCAGTTCGAGCTTTCGCGAGTTGCAATTGAACTTCTTGATTTCGGCGTGAAATCAAGCTTTGAAAATGCGAATATATTGCCGATAGTGGCATATCATCCGGAAGAACGGACGCTTCCTGAGCAAAAACCTCAGAACTTAAAAGATCACGCTCACGAATTAAATCAGACAACGAAATTGCTACTTCTACCTTTTGAATTGCAGAACAAAGCTCGCTCTCGGAGCTTCTCGTATCAACGCCAAGCGATATAAGGTGTTTATTATATGCATCAATGGATGCATAGATCTCTTGGGCATTCAACTCCAGTTGAGCAACCTGCTTACTTACGCTAAAAGCATTGTTTAGCAATAACACCGCAGCTTTGGCTCGCTCGTCAGCAACAATAAAGGCTTCTTGAGCAACCTTAGCCAGCAATGGGGCAGCACTTAGAGTATTGGTCAGCGCGAAACGCATGGCGTCGCTGCTTTGCCATTCATGGTTACAAAGAGGGCAAGAACTCAATTCGGTATCATGCGTATGACTTAAAAACTCTCGACCAGCAGCCTGAAGCCGCTCTATAGGATCTGATACTGCAGAGAAAACATCTCTTGCTTTAGCTGCCTGTTCAATCATTTCATTCGCATTTACTCTAAGCTCAGCAATTCGATCCTCAGTAGGCAAACGCTCTCTTAGGCTTAGTAACTCCTCTATTAGAAGTTCATAGCGGCGAACTTTATCATTGAAGGAGCCGAATCCCGCCAATGCTTGCTGCAAAGAGTTCAAATGCAGGATCTGCGCATCTTTCGTCCAGGACGACTCAGGTAGCAAAGACTTAAGATCCGATATATTCACGTCACGGGATAAGTTTAACCCCGAACCAGAATCTATTAATCTAATAACCTCTATAAGGAGACTTGTAAGCTTATCCTCAGCCGTAGAAAGTCCAAGACTCAGTTCATATAAGGTTTTTTGTCTTTCTTCACAGTTTATGACATCGAAAGCTTTTGCACGACCACTCAATTCAATCTCAGCAAGCTTAACCGTGAGGTTATTTTCCTGCCCGGAGAGTAAATTCCACTTCTCATCCAACTCGATATGTTCGTTCCAGCGCAGCGAAACATCTTCTACAGCGGAATAACGGCGTTCTAACTCAAAATTTTTCTTTTCTAACTCGACAGTCAGCCGCTCGAGCCTGACCTTAAGTTGAGTATTATCTATTGAAACCGGATCATCAGTGATACCCAAGAGAATTTCACTCTTTTGAATCTCCGTGAACGCCGAAGTCAAGCCGCTTTGACTTCCTTCCGACTCAGCCTCCGTTATTGACAACTTAARCTTTTCTATTTCATCTTCATAACTTGAAATTGCTTGATCTATGCTACGCTTCTTAGAAGAAAGCTCGGAAATAAATTTTTCGCATACCTTTTCCGCATCTAATAAATGTCGGATACCTAGCAAGTCTGCAAAAACCTGCGCACGCTTTTCTAATGTTTCACTATCCGAATCTACCAGTGCCGCCAATGCTTCTGCAGATAAGAATCGCGTCCCTCTTAGCCAACGCTGACGTAGGTTTATAGCAGAAATTGCATTAGCACTTTCGGAGGCAGCATTCGGGGCGAGCCTGGCTAGCAGTTCATTCCGTTCTATAGTTTCAGCTTTTTCAGAGTTTGTACTTAAACGAGCAACCTGCTCCGGAAATTCGGAGGTTCTAACAACCTCAATAGTTCGCTGCAGAACGTGAACTTTCGAATCAAAATGCAGCTTACCTGTAACAAGAGGCTCAAAACTTTGCTTAACAAATTTCGAACGAAGTACCGTCGGATCAAAATATCTTTCAGTATTCAGCCGCTCCACTTGCCCTGTAAGCAACCACTCGGCTGCCTCACATATAGTAGTTTTTCCCGTTCCATTCGGAGCATAAATCAGCGTAATCGGTGATGTAAGGTCAAAATCTAAAGCATTACTTACCCCACGAAATGCTTCGATTTTTATCGAGGATAGACGTACACCTCTACTCATTCTCGTTCATCCTTCTGCACTGTACGGCTTACACCAATTGAAATCAAATCATCCCAAACTGCTTGAGCCTCTGAATCAATATCAGGCCAATAAAGTCCGTCTGTATCAGTGATAGTAACATCAGGAAGTCCTAGAATAGTAACGTCACTTATACGCTGCCACACTTGCTCACTATTGCGCAGTACCTCTCCCCGTGGCCATACAACGTGTTTCCTACATATCTGAGAGGAGATTTCAAGCTTTCGCACCTCTTCTTTTGCTTCTGCTTCTGGAGCAACTGGGAGGGCAAGCACCAAATACCCATCAATTAGCTTTCTACGCTTTTCTTTTTCTTTAGAACTCAGAACCTCGTCAAACCATCTTTGGGCCTTTGCTGCCTCAGCAACAATACTTTCTTGATCACTAGCGAAAGCGGGCCAAAACAATAAGATTGCGTACTCGCTCAACCACAATGTTGCTCCAACTGGCGTGGGTGTGTGATCGAGGCGCGGTAATTCTTGTAGCTTCGTAAGTTTTACTTTCTGACATAAAAAGTCGAGCTCAGCACGCGCCACACTTAGCAGCTCCATATAACTTGAATCTGCCATAGCTCAATCCTCTAAAAATAACGAATTAATTTGATTCAAGAGATTCGTCATTCGAGCCTGATCCTCGGCCTGTGCATAGTCAGTATATACGCTATGAACGTCAAATAGACTTAACGTGGCGACATTCCTCTCTACTCTAGCGCCAGTAAAATCATCAGCGAACGCAGCTAAAGATCCGGATGCTCCGAATTCAGTTTCAGGATCTGGCGCCAAGCTTATATCTGCTCTTCGATCAAGAATTATCTTTCCCATGGGAAGTCCACCATGGGGACTACCACCTATTACTAATAAATCGGGATGATCCCCTAATTCCAACTTCCACTCCTTCAAAGCTCTTGTCATTTCCCTCGGTGATCGTCCCGGATCACGCCATACCAAGATATGCTGATTATCTTCAGACAACTTTATCTGACCGACTTTAGATTAGTCATTCTGCCAAGATGTACTTTCGGCAGAACACAACGTAGCAAGAGCATACAATCCATCTTTGCACGCTTGATCGACACCTGAATTACACAATCGATCAGGATCGGATTTAACTGGTGACACTCCACCGATCATTGACTCATAGAGCCCTTGAGCACTAGGGTTACCATTGTTGTTAATATGAGCAGATATTTTTTCAAGTCCTAAGCTAACACGCGGCGCCCACTCTCTTTCAGGTGGCCGCCTACGGATGTAACGTGATAATTCAGATGAAAATGGCGGCACAGGTCTCTTAATTGGCGCTACTAGACCGGATATATCCATTTGACAAACCATGTTGGCGTGCCACACGAAATTTCCATCAACAGGATTGAAGGGCGGCCATGATATTGTCCCTGTGGCAACACATGGATCTGTACGTCTGATCACCCCTCCGACAGCAAAACCGGCTCTGATGGAGCGAGCAACAGCCAAGTTCGCCTGCCCATCCCTTAAGTGCTCCCAACGACTGTATACACCACTTAGACTGCGCCACCGATCTTTCTCTTCTTCAAACTCAGGTTTGTCATGTGAAATATTGCACAAAACCAAAGCGCTGACCCTGTTACTCATTGCGGTATTTAGAAATGAATTTACAGCCGCTTCCCAATTCACATTATAGCCGYGCTGCAATAGAGAACCCACTATAAGCACGGGCCGATTAGAATCCTCAGCGTCTAACAAAGCCCTAACTCTACCCTGAGCTGAATCTTCATTGCGCATCTCCGACTGAAGAAGATCGGAACAAATTAGCGGGAAAATTTCTAAATCGCGAAACTTAAGTTGCAGAATAGTTCGGCCATGCTGCAGATCTGCTAGCGCAACCGCCTCAACCCGCTGTTCAGATGTATTTTTCAGAAACGCTATACAACTAGTTCGAACATTCGGCTCGTGATACCAAAACCATCCACCATTTACTGGCATGGCAGTTGAAATAGGGTCAGCGGCTTGATCCCATGATAAATAACGATACGTCGCCCCCTCATCGTTCTCAACAGAGAGCCAATCAAGCAGAGTTTGACCAATCGTTGCTCCAAATCCGATAGAAACAATAAGTGGCCTCAACGACTGCCGAATAAGTTCATCAATTGCACTCCAGTCAAGGGAACTGTATGCAAACTCAGGAGCGACCAATAAAACTGGCTCGATTCCTGGCATCATCTCCGCCAAGGCTGGTACTTTGTGGTCATCACCGCCCGCGAGCAAATGGCGCAGTGCTAAAACTGAACTTTGCCTACTCAAATCCTCTTCGATTACCCCCTCTCCCGGCATTGCGGTTTGCATTAAGCATAAGTGGAGGCGTCCGTTGACCAAAATCGAGGTGTCAAATTCGACGACAGTGGAACGCGAGTGCAAGCTGATAGTAGGTTCAGTCACGACAAAGGCCAAATTCCGTTTCATTAATATTTGTAAAACACGAGCTTACCTGACGAGGAGCGGGCATGCCCCTCGGACAAGAAAAATACCAATTTTTTGCTTGGCCATCGTTCCTCATTACCTTGTAAAAGGAAAACGCCATAACTCGATTCTGCCGTTATTTCGAGCGAAAGAGCATACGCTGGGCGCTTTCGAGGGTTGCAGCAAGGAAGGCTGCACGCTACCCTCCCTCCGTCGCTGCAAATTCAGCGACCGGGCTTGGTAACCCGAGGTAAATCACTGCGCAACAGTGCCATGCGTTCGCAGGCGCTTTTTTTTCGCCTGCGATCTGCGTTATGGCGGCTGTGCGTGGGACGTCTTAGGACGTGCCGGTTTCCTTGATTTCCCGGTTTACCAACCTGCGCACAGCTGCCACCCATTCGCTTGGTAACGAATTGTGGCAGCTCTTCAAATTAAGGAGCTTCGCAATGTGCATTATGGAACCGTTCAAAATTTGGCTTTCCCCTCTACGCAATTCCCAATTGCGTAACCCCCTCCCCCAATGCCTCTCCATCATCGGAGGTGGCAAATGAGCGAACAAACAGAGCTGAAAACCATCGGCCTAACACCTGCCATTTACTGCGCCGATCAACCACTTTTCCATGTCACTCGTGGCGTCCCCCTCGGCGATGCATTAGCCATGGCTTCTGACTTTCTGTTTCTCGCCAAGAAGCTGAACGAAGATGCCGCCTACGCCACAGACACCGATCGCCACGCCTGGGCTGCGCATTATTTGACGGCGATGAGTAAGGCAGTGGTTGATGATGCGGTGAAGGTGCTTGGGCGGGGTCGGAGTTCTGCGGCGACGCCTGAGCGGGCGGCGGCGACGTCTGAAGGGTAGTGGTTGAAAAATGGGAGCGGACTGCTTGTTATGACGGCGGTAGGTTCAGCATTGATGTTGGCTGGTCTGGCGTTTTCGCGGGCAAGCCCGCTCCTACAGGGGTTGTGGTGAGTTGATGGGCATTGTTGGCCCCAAGTTTTTCGGGGCCTTTGATCGTTCAGATCAGAGCAGATGCTGGGAGATCAGTTTTGAGATTTCTACCATCGATGTCTTGCCGGTGAATTCGAACTTCACTTTCCCCAACGACGAAAAGTAAATCTCCAGCTCCGAATCCAGGTCGAAGGTGCCGGACGTTTCCACCGAGTACGCCACGATGTTTTTGTAGGGCAGCGAGGTGAAGTCTTTTTTGCTGCCGGTGATGCCTTGTACGTTGACGGCGATGATGCGTTTGTTGGTGAACACCACGCCATCGCGCATGGATTTGTAGGCGTCGATGACCTGCTCCCCTTCCAGCAGCAGCGCGCTGACGCGTTCGGCGTATTCTTCGTTTTGCTTGAGTTTGAAGAAGCCTTTGTTGTTGAAGTCAATCATCTGTCATTCCCTGTTTTTTGAATGTATATCCCGAGTGCGGGTTGCGTACGGCGCCTTGGGCTGGGCCTCGTCTAGACTTAACGGGTAGTCGTAGAAAGAACCAAACACGTCGCTTTGGTGCAGTCGAATCAATACCAGCGTGGCAAGCTGCCTTAATGCCCTATAAAAGGTGCGGCAAAGACCGCGCCGGGCACAACAAGATGCCCGCACAGGGTGCCCTGGCCAACGGCCTGACAATGCCACGATACCGTGACGTGGTGTGAATGCCGCAGCCGACACTTTCGGACGACCGACAACCGACTGGTTTGTCCGTGACCGTGAGGATTGCTGAATGCCTGATGAGATGTTGCACCTGCCAATGGTCAACAGCCTGCTGGAGCGCCACAAAGGCATTCCCGGCGCTCTGTTGCCCATCCTTCATGAGATTCAGGCCGGTATCGGTTACATCCCCGATGCCGCCATCCCCGAGATTGCCCACGCCCTCAATCAGAGTCAGGCCGAGATTCGCGGCGTTATCAGCTTCTACCATGACTTCCGCACCGCGCCGCCGGCCCGGCATATCCTGCGTCTGTGTCGGGCGGAGTCGTGCAAGAGTCGCGGTGCCGAGCAGCTTGCCGCGCAGTTGCGTGATCGCCTGCAACTGGATGATCACGGCAGCAGCGCCGATGGCAGCATCAGTTTGCGTCCGGTGTATTGCCTTGGTGCTTGTGCTTGTTCGCCGGCTCTGGAGCTTGATGGTCAGGTGCATGCGCGGCTCAGTGCCGAGCGTCTGGATGCCCTGCTCGACGCTTGCCGGGAGGACGTATGAGCCTCTATCTGTCCTGTGATTCCCTGGCCCGTGCCGTCGGTGCCGATGAGGTGGCCTCGGCCCTCGCCAGCCAAGACCTGCAACGCACCAGCTCTCGCGGCCTGTACTGGCTGGAACCGCTGTTGGAAATGGATACCCCGCAAGGTCGTATCGGCTTTGGCCCACTGACCGCTGCCGATGTGCCGTCCGTGCTCGATGCCCTGCAAGGCAATCCGTCTTCTCATCCGCTGGCCTTGGGGCTTGTAGAAGAGTTGCCTTATCTCAAGTCTCAACAACGTTTGCTGTTCGCCCGCGCCGGCATTACCCGTCCGCTATCGCTAGACGATTACCGTGCCCACGGCGGTTTCGAGGGTTTGAACAGGGCCGTCACCATTGGCGGTGATGAAACCGCGACCGCGGTGTTCGATTCGGGCCTGCGTGGCCGTGGCGGCGCAGCCTTCCCCGCCGGGATCAAATGGCGCACGGTGCGAGCCACTCAAGCGGCGCAGAAATACATTGTGTGCAACGCCGACGAAGGCGACTCCGGCACCTTTGCCGACCGAATGTTGATGGAAGGCGACCCCTTCCTGCTGATCGAAGGCATGGCCATTGCCGGCATCACCGTTGGGGCCAGCTACGGCTACATCTATGTGCGCTCGGAATACCCGGCTGCCGTGGCCACTCTGCGCGAGGCATTGGACATCGCCCGCTCCGCCGGTTACCTCGGCGCCAATGTCGGCGGCAGCGGCCAGGCCTTCGATATGGAAGTTCGTGTCGGTGCCGGCGCTTACATCTGCGGCGAAGAAACTGCGCTGCTGGACTCACTCGAAGGTAAACGCGGGATCGTCCGCGCCAAGCCGCCGATTCCAGCCTTGAAGGGGCTGTTCGGCCTGCCGACGCTGGTGCACAACGTGCTGACCCTAGCCTCGGTGCCGCTGATTCTGGCCAAGGGTGCGCAGTTCTATCGCGATTACGGCATGGGCCGTTCCCTCGGAACGATGCCTTTCCAACTGGCGGGCAATATTCTTCGTGGCGGTCTGGTGGAACGGGCCTTCGGCCTAACGCTGCGGGAATTGGTTGAAGACTACGGCGGAGGCACCGCCAGTGGCCGACCGCTGAAAGCCGCACAGGTCGGTGGCCCGCTCGGCGCCTGGGTGCCACCTTCGCAATTCGACACGCCGCTGGATTACGAAGCGTTCGCCGGCATCGGCGCGATGCTCGGTCACGGTGGTGTGGTGGTGGCTGACGACAGCCTCGACATGGCCCATATGGCGCGCTTCGCCATGCAGTTCTGCGCCGAGGAATCCTGTGGCAAATGCACGCCATGCCGCATCGGCTCGACCCGCGGCGTGGAGGTGATCGACCGGCTGCTGGCCGCGCCTGATCAGAGCGGTCGCGATGAGCAGGTGATCATCCTCAAGGACCTGTGTGACACCCTGCAATACGGTTCGCTGTGCGCCTTGGGCGGCATGGTTTCCTTTCCGGTCGCCAGCGCCCTCAAGTATTTCCCCGCCGACTTCGGTCTGCAGTCCTCGGAGGCCGACCAATGATCACTCTCTTCGACCCGAACACCGATATCGATTTAGGCACACCAGCCCGCGACAGCCAGGTGCAAGTCACCCTGAACATCGATGGCCGCAGCATCAGCGTGCCCGAAGGCACTTCGGTGATGCGCGCCGCCGCGCTGCTGGGCACCACCATTCCGAAACTGTGTGCCACCGACAGCCTGGAAGCCTTCGGCTCTTGCCGCATGTGCCTGGTGGAGATCGATGGCATGCGCGGCTACCCGGCGTCCTGCACCACGCCGGTCAGCGAAGGCATGAGCGTGCACACCCAGACGCCGAAACTCGCGACCCTGCGCCGCAACGTCATGGAGCTGTACATCTCCGATCACCCGCTGGACTGCCTGACCTGCTCGGCCAACGGCAACTGCGAGCTGCAAACCGTCGCTGGCCAAGTCGGCCTGCGTGAGGTGCGTTACGGCTATGAAGGCGATAACCATCTGGCCGACGTGAAGGACACTTCCAACCCCTATTTCGACTACGACCCGAGCAAGTGCATCGTCTGCAACCGCTGCGTGCGTGCCTGCGAAGAAACCCAGGGTACTTTTGCCCTGACCATTACTGGGCGCGGTTTTGAATCCCGCGTAGCCGCTGCCGGTGGCGAGAACTTCCTCGACTCGGAATGCGTGTCCTGCGGCGCCTGCGTGCAAGCCTGCCCCACCGCGACCCTGATGGAAAAAAGCGTGGTCGAATTGGGTCAGCCCGAACGGAGCGTAATCACCACTTGCGCCTATTGCGGCGTGGGCTGCTCGTTCCGTGCCGAGATGAAAGGCGACCAGTTGGTGCGCATGGTTCCGGACAAGAACGGCCACGCCAACCACGGCCACTCCTGCGTCAAAGGGCGCTTTGCCTGGGGCTACGCCACTCACCCGGATCGCATCACCAAACCGATGATCCGCCAGCACATCAACGACCCTTGGCAGGAAGTCAGCTGGGATGAAGCGGTGACCTACGCCGCCAGCGAGTTCCGCCGGCTCCAGCAAAAATACGGCCGCGATTCCATTGGTGGCATCACCTCCAGTCGCTGCACCAACGAAGAAACTTACTTGGTGCAAAAACTGGTGCGCGCCGCGTTCGGCAACAATAACGTCGACACCTGTGCACGGGTCTGCCACTCGCCGACCGGTTATGGCCTGAAACAAACCCTGGGCGAGTCCGCCGGCACCCAGAGTTTCGACTCGGTGATGCAGGCCGACGTGATCCTGGTGATGGGCGCCAACCCCAGCGATGCTCACCCGGTGTTCGCCTCCCAGCTCAAACGCCGTCTGCGTGAAGGCGCGCGACTGATCGTCATCGACCCACGACGCATTGATCTGGTGGACTCGGTGCATGCCCGCGCTGAATATCATTTGGCCCTGCGCCCGGGCACCAACGTCGCCATGCTCAACGCCTTGGCCCATGTCATCGTCACCGAAGGTCTGCTCAATCAGGCCTTTATCGACGCCCGTTGCGAGGGCAGCGATTTCGCCCGCTGGAGCGAGTTCGTCAGCCGCGCGGAAAACTCGCCGGAAGTGCTCGGCGCCATCTGCGGCGTAGACCCTGCCGACATCCGAGCCGCCGCCCGTCTGTATGCCACCGGTGGCAACGCGGCGATCTACTACGGCCTCGGCGTCACTGAGCACAGCCAAGGCAGCACCGCCGTCATGGGCATCGCCAACCTGGCCATGGCCACCGGCAACATCGGCCGCGAAGGTGTGGGCGTGAACCCGCTGCGGGGGCAGAACAACGTTCAGGGCTCCTGCGACATGGGTTCCTTCCCCCACGAGCTGCCCGGCTATCGGCACATCTCCAACGAAGTGGTACGGGCGCAGTTCGAACAGGCCTGGAACGTCACCTTGCAACCCGACCCGGGCCTGCGCATTCCGAACATGTTCGAGGCCGCTTTGGGCGGCAGTTTCAAGGGCCTGTATTGCCAGGGCGAAGACATCGCCCAGAGCGATCCCAATACCCAGCACGTCACCGCGGCGCTATCGGCCATGGAGTGCGTGGTGGTGCAGGATATTTTCCTCAACGAAACCGCCAAGTTCGCCCACGTGTTCTTGCCGGGCAGCTCGTTCCTGGAAAAAGACGGTACCTTCACCAACGCTGAGCGGCGCATCTCCCGAGTGCGCAAGGTCATGGAACCGCTGGGCGGCAAGGCCGACTGGGAAGGCACGGTGGCCCTGGCCAACGCGCTGGGTTACCCGATGAACTACACGCACCCATCTGAAATCATGGATGAAATCGCCAGCCTGACGCCGACCTTCACCAACGTCAGCTACGCCGCACTGGACAGCCACGGAAGCCTGCAATGGCCATGCAACGCCGAGGCACCGGACGGCACGCCGACCATGCACATCGATGAATTCGTGCGCGGCAAGGGGCGGTTCATGCTCACCGGCTACGTGCCCACCGAGGAAAAGGTCAACAATCGCTATCCCCTGCTGCTGACCACCGGACGCATCCTCAGCCAGTACAACGTCGGTGCCCAGACCCGCCGTACCGAAAACGTCGCCTGGCACGACGAAGACCGCCTGGAAATCCACCCGAGCGACGCCGAAAGTCGTGGCATCAACGAAGGTGATTGGGTCGGCATCGGCAGCCGCGCCGGACAGACCGTGCTGCGCGCGCGGGTCACCGAGCGGGTAGCCCCAGGCGTGGTGTACACCACCTTCCACTTCCCTGAATCGGGGGCCAACGTCATCACCACCGACAACTCCGACTGGGCCACCAACTGTCCGGAGTACAAGGTCACCGCCGTGGAGGTCAGCCGCGTCTACCACCCTTCCGAGTGGCAAAAACGCTATCAGGAGTTCAGCGACGAACAGCATCGTCTGCTCAACGAACGCCGTCAGGCGCGTGGCACTAAAGCCGAGGTACGCCGATGAGCACTGAAAACCTGATCAAAATGGTCAACCAGATCGCCCAGTACTTCGCCAGCGAACCGGACCAACAACAGGCAGTGCTCGGCGTGCGTAATCACCTGAAAATGTACTGGACGCCCGGCATGCGCAAGGAATTGCTGGCCTGGCAGACGGAGCATCAAGGGGCGGACATGCACCCACTGGCGCAGGCAGCCGTCAGTGGGGCGGGCTGGGAGGCGTAGGGTCACAGGAACCCTTGGGCGTGGGGTCGTGAGGAATCGCGGCTCCCGCTTAACAGGAAAAGGCGACCACTTGAGCTATCATCGCCGACCTGTGTGCCAAGAGCCTTGAACCCGGATGTCCGTATCTCTGCCATTGCCTGACGATTGCAACTCACTGCCTCCGGTGCTGGTCGGCCCGCTGTTACGGCGGCTGGAACCTGCACGGCTGGTCATGTGGCTCGTCGGATCCCGCGCGCTGTCGCTGACGTTGCGCCTGCAAAACTGCGACGACATCCGCCTGGATGCCGAGCAGTGCACTGTCATCCCCATCGGCACTCACGCGTTTATCCACTTGATTGATGTGCCGCTGGCGACTGCCCTGCCCTGCGACACACTGATCGAATACGACCTGTTGATCGATGACGCGATGACCGGCATCGCCGAGTGGGCCCCGCATCTGCTCTACGGCGACGCGCGTTACCCAAACTTTGTCCTGCGCTCGCGCATTGATCAGTTGCTGCATGGTTCCTGCCGCAAACCGCATCACCCGGCCACCGATGGGTTGCTCTGTGTCGACCGTTTGTTGGCCGAGGAACATGACGCCTCGCAGCGGCCGGCGTTGTTGATGATGAGCGGCGACCAGATTTACGCCGACGACGTTGCGGGACCGATGTTGCGGGCGATCCATGCCTTGATCGAACGGCTGGGCCTGTTTGAAGAACGCCTCGAAGGCGCAGTGGTCAGCGACAGCGCAAAACTCTACGAACACCCGGCCAGTTACTACCACCGTGCGGATTTGTTACCAGCGCTCAAGAGCAATGAAACCCTGCGTGATCGATTTTTCGGCGGCGCGCGTAAGCCGATTTTCACCAGCAGCAGTGCCGACAATCACCTGATGACCTTCGCCGAGGTGATGGCCATGTACCTGCTGGTGTGGTCGCCGACGCCCTGGACACTGATCAATCCGCAACCTCCCGCGCTGACGCTCACACGACACAAACTGTATGCCGTTGAACAAACGCATATTGATGACTTCCAGTCGGGCCTGGGTGGTGCCGCACGGGCAATGGCGCATCTGCCTTGCCTGATGATCTTCGACGACCACGACATTACCGACGACTGGAATCTGTCCGCGCAATGGGAGGAAACGGCCTACGGCCATCCGTTCTCCAAGCGCATCATCGGCAACGCCTTGATCGCCTACATGCTGTGCCAGGGCTGGGGCAACAACCCGGATGCGTTTGGCGAGGTACTGGAAAAAACCCGCTTATTCAGCGCCACCGGGGGCGACCGTTATCTCGATAGCCCGGTGCAAGATGACTTGATCGATGCACTGTTGAGATTTCAGCAGTGGCAGTACGTGCTGCCCACCACGCCCGCACTGGTGGTGATCGATACCCGCACCCGGCGCTGGCGCAGCGAGATGAACCTCAAGCAACCCTCGGGGCTGCTGGACTGGGAAGCCCTCAGCGAACTGCAACAGGAACTGCTCGACCATCCATCGGCGATCATCGTTTCACCCGCGCCGATCTTCGGCGTCAAACTGATCGAAACCGTACAGAAAGTCTTCAGCTGGTTCGGTTATCCACTGCTGGTGGACGCCGAAAACTGGATGGCGCATCGCGGCGCCGCCCAAGTGATCCTGAACATTTTCCGACACTCGCGCACACCGGGTAACTACGTGGTGCTGTCCGGTGATGTGCATTATTCCTTCGTCTACGAAGTGTTTATCCGACACCGCAAGGCCGGCCCGAAAATCTGGCAGATCACCAGCAGCGGCATCAAAAACGAATTCCCGCCCCGACTGCTCGAATGGTTCGACCGCCTCAATCGCTGGCTCTATTCGCCGCGCTCGCCACTTAACTGGCTGACCAAACGCCGCCGCATGCGCATCGTCCCGCATACCCCCGAACATGCCGAGGCCGGCGAACGGCTATGGAACTCGGCGGGCATCGGCCAGGTGTTCTTCAATGAGAAAGGACAACCCCAGGACATTTATCAGCACAACTCAAACGGCTCGCCCAAAACCCGGATGGTTGCGCCTGAACATGACGACTGAAATGGCGATTGACCATGAACCTCACCCGAACGCTGATCATCGGCAACTCTGGCTCTGGCAAAAGTTGGCTGGCGGAACGATTGGCAGCACAACTCAAGGTGCCATGGATCGATCTCGACAAGATTCACTGGATCTCGGACGAACACAGCATCGCCCGACCGTATGCTGCAGCACTGGACATAGCGCGGGTTGCGGCCGATGAAGAACAGTGGGTTATCGAAGGCGTTTATGGCTGGATCGTCAGCGAGCTTATGCACCGGGCAACGGCGCTGATCTGGTTGTGTGTTGATGACGAAAACTGTGTTGCCAATATTCGTCAGCGAGAACAAAGACCGGACAATGACGTGTTGCTGATGGCGTTGCTGGAATGGGCCGCCAGTTATCGGATGCGCGAGGACTCCAGTGGATTTACCGCGCACCGGCAATTGTTCAAAGGGTTCAACGGCTCAAAAATCAAACTCATGGATCGAGCCGAAATCACGGCTTTCACCGACTCCTCTCACACTGTTTAACAAGGATATGTATTGATCGTTCCCACGCTCCGCGTGGGAATGCGGCCAGGGACGCTCCGCGTCCACAAAAGTGTGACGCAGAGCGTCACAAGAGGCATTCCCACGCAGAGCGTGGGAACGATCAGTTGTGTATCAAACCGCATTCACGGCCCGACCAACCCCTCTGACAATCATCTCCACTTCCCGCTCATCAATCGTCAACGGCGGCAGCAGGCGAATGGTCTTGCCCCGTGTAACGTTGATCAACAGACCGTGATCCCGCGCGGCGATTAGGGTCAGGTCGCGGATTGGTTGCTTGAGTTCAATACCGATCATCAAGCCTTGACCACGGATCGCCAGGACGTTCGTATCATCCGCCAATTCGCTACGTAATCTGGCCAGCAGACGTTCGCCTTGAAGCCTGGCATTTTCAATCAAGCCTTGCTCTTCAATGATGTCCAGCACGGTACAACCGACACGACAGGCCAATGGATTACCGCCAAAGGTGCTGCCGTGGCTGCCGGGGGTGAACAGTTCGGCGGCTTTTCCTCGGGCCAGACAGGCGCCGATAGGGATGCCGTTGCCCAGGCCTTTGGCCAACGTCATGACGTCCGGGACGATGCCTTCGTGCTGAAACGCGAACCATTGACCGGTGCGGCCGACGCCGGTCTGGATTTCGTCGAGCATCATCAACCAAGAGCGTTTGTTGCACAGTTCGCGCACCGCTTTGAGATAACCGGGCGGCGCCAACTGGACGCCGCTTTCGCCCTGGATCGGCTCCATCAGGATCGCCACGATTCGTTGGCCGTAGGCCTGCTGCACGTGATCCAGTGCGCTGAGATCACCGAACGGCACTTTGACGAAATCCCCCGGCAACTCATTGAAGCCCAGGCGCACAGCCGGGCCATCGCTGGCGGATAAAGTGCCCAGCGTTCGGCCATGAAAAGCGTTCTCCATGACCACCACCAGCGGTTGTTCGACACCTTTGTGCCAGCCGTAAAGCCGTGCGAGTTTCAGCGCGGTTTCATTGGCTTCAGCCCCGGAGTTGTTGAAGAACGCCCGGTCCATGCCCGCCAAATTCGTCAGTTTCCGGGCCAACCGCTGTTGCCAATCGATGCTGTAGAGGTTGGACGTGTGCAACAGCAAACCAGCCTGCTCGCTGATCGCCGAGACGATTCGAGGATGGGAGTGGCCAACGTTGGTCACCGCCACGCCCGCCACCGCGTCCAGGTATTCACGACCGGCCTCATCCCAAAGGCGCGTACCCAGCCCTCTGCTGAAACTCAGGGCCAGCGGTTGGTAAGTGCTCATCAGGCAGGCGGCGGTCATGGCATCAAGCTCCATCAATGGTCGGTGTTTTTGCAGTATGGTTAGCCACCTGAGCTGGATAAACGCCGTAATACTTCAATCATCTTAAAGCCGAGCTTGATAATGGATTTGTTCCAGGCAATGACCGTTTACGTACGCGTGGTGGAGGCTGGCAGCATGACGGCCGCCGCGCAGCAGTGTGAAATGTCCACGACCATGGTCGGCAATCACCTGCGCGCACTGGAGCAACGTCTGGGCGTGCGCTTGCTCAACCGTACGACACGGCGCCAGCGCCTGACGGAATTCGGCTCCGCGTATTACCTGCGTTGTCTCGAAGTATTAGGGTTGGTGGCCGATTCCGAACGTCTGGCCGAACAGAGTCAGGACGCGCCGAGTGGAATCTTGCGCATCACGGCACCGCTGACCTTTGGCACGGAAAAGCTTGCGCCAGCGCTCAGCGAATTTTCTCTGCAATGTCCACAGGTCAAACTGGACGTGGTGCTCACTAACGGGCGCCCCGATCTACTCGAAAACGGCCTCGATGTGGCGTTTCGCCTGGGCGCCATTGAGCCGTCCAACCTGATCGCCCGCCCGCTGATCGACTACACCCTGACCATGTGCGCATCACCGGAATACCTGGCACGCCGTACCACGCCGGAAAAACCCGAAGATCTGCAACATCACGATTGTTTGTCCTTTGCCTACCCGGTCGGGGATGACTGGCAATCGGTCGCAAAACAATGGCGTCTGAGCGGGCCGGAAGGCGATGTGATGGTGGCCGTCAGTGGTCCGATGCTGATCAATAGCTCCGCAGGGTTGCATCAGGCTGCTCGAACCGGGATGGGCATCGTGATGTTGCCTGATGCACTGGTCGAACAGGACCTGTTCAATGGAAAACTGGTGGCGTTGATGCAGAACTATCAACTGCCGAGCCGGCCGATGCACCTTGTGTACGCTCAGGATCGCTACCGCTTACCGAAATTACGCCATTTCGTCGACTTTGCTATGCAGTTATGGGGCAAGTACTAGGCATGGCAATGCGCCATGCACTAATCTCGACGCCAGGCGAATCAAATGAAAGCTGTGCGTCAGGGAGAGTGGTGATGGGGGAAGCGACAAATATCAAGCCATTGAAACTCAATGTGTCAGATTTTAGCGAAGACCTGCTCCACACTATTCTGGAACTGGTCAGCGACGGTATTTGGGACTGGAACGCCAACACAGGTTTTGTCTACCGCAACCCTGGTTGGTACAAGATGCTCGGTTACGAGCCTCATTCCCTGGACAACACTGCGTTGACTTGGGAGAACCTCATCCACCCTGAAGATTACCCCTCAGTCATGGCCGTGTTTGATGATTACCTGCAACAGCGCGCGCCCACCTATCAGGCCGAATATCGCTGCCGCATGCTGGACGGCAGTTACACCTGGATCGAAGATCGCGGCTATGTGCTGTCCCGCAACGCCGACGGCACGGTAGCGCGGATGGTCGGTGCGCACCGCAGCATCGACGACAAGCGACGTCTGCTCGAAGAGTTGGAACGACGCACTCACTCCCTTGAAGCGACCGTTGAAGAGCGAACCCGGGAGTTGTCTCAGGTCAACCAGCAGCTTCAGGTTCAACTCGAAGAAAACCGCAAACTGGCAGAAACCGATACGCTGACCGCCATTGCCAATCGCTACCTGATGGAAAAAACCCTGCCTCAGGAATGCGAACGAGCACAACGCTTTCGACGCCCCCTGTCCCTGATCGCCATGGACATCGACGACTTCAAGATCATCAACGATCACTACGGCCATGCCTTGGGTGATGCGGCAATAGTGCAGGTGGTCGAGAGCGTGAAGCACTGCGTGCGCGAAGGTGATCTGCTGGCGCGATGGGGGGGTGACGAGTTCATCATGATCCTTCCCGCTACCTCGTTGACTGATGCCAGGATCCTCGCTCAAAAAATCCGCGATGGCCTGTTGAGCTTGCCACCGGTGGGCGAGTTTCAAGTGACCATGAGTTTCGGCGTGGTCCAGCGCTTCGAAGAAGAACAACAGACCGGATTGCTGGCCCGGGCCGACCAGGCGCTGTATCGGTCGAAGGTGGCGGGCAAGAATGTGATTTCGGGGTGAGTGACGTCCTGCACATCCGCGATGTACTCCCCTCGGAAGTGGAGTCCGTACGAGTCTTTCTTGGCGAAAATGGATGGGCCCACCGCACCGGTTCAACTGAACATTTTGCGCAATTGATCACTAACTCCCAACGTACAGCGCTTGCATTGAAGGGCACCAAAATCGTTGGGTTTGCCCGTGGTATCACTGACGGTCTGTCCAACGGTTATCTATCGATGGTGGTCGTGAATGGACAACATCGGCGTGAAGGTATCGGCCGGGCACTGGTTGAACACGTCATGGGACAGAACGCCGATATCACCTGGGTGTTGCGAGCTGGCCGGGAAGGCGCCTCGGCGTTCTTTTCAAGCATGGGCTTTGAAACGTCGACCATCGCAATGGAGCGCCCGCGTCGTAAATAGCCAGACGACCATTCACATCCCTGCCTTCACCAACACCGGTTTCTCCTGATACCGATCGGGATACAACCGTTTCAACTGCGCCACTTTCGGTAGATCGTTGATCACGATGTACGGATAGGTCGGGTGCTCGGTCAGAAAATCTTGATGCTCCTCCTCTGCCGGGTAGAAACCGTTGTAGGTTTCCAGCTTGGTCACAATGGGTTTGTTGAACGAATGAGCAGCGTCAAGCTGGGCAATGTAAGCCTGGGCAATGCGTTGCTGTTCGGTGTTCTCAGTGAAAATCGCCGACCGGTATTGAGTGCCGCTGTCGGGGCCCTGGCGGTTCAGTTCTGTGGGGTTATGGGCCACCGAAAAATAGATCTGCAGCAACGTCCCGTAGCTGACCTGAGCCGGATCGTAAGTGACTTCGACGGATTCCGCATGGCCGGTATTGCCCTCGCTGACCCGTTCATAGTGGGCGGTGTTGGCGGCACCACCGGCGTAACCAGAGATAGCTTTTTTCACACCTTTAACGTGCTGAAAAACACCTTGGACGCCCCAAAAACATCCGCCGGCAAACACCACTTTTTCGCTGTGGGCCTGGGTTGTTTCATCCACAGCTGGCGGGGGGATGACGACGGCTTCTTCGGCACCGAACGAAAATGCCGAGCACTGACTAATAACGCCGGCAGCGGCCATTCCCAACAGGGTGCGGCGCCAGGTGAACAGGGTTTTCATGGGGCAGACTCCTCAACCAATGGAATGATTTCAACCGAACGTAAACGCATAAGCCGACACACCCGGATCGAGAAATTCGATGCTAAACGTCCGGTCCGTGACGCTGCCGCTCTGACGTATCAACTGATACAAACGCTGTGAGTTCACACTGCCGCTGCCATCGGGCGCCACATCGGTGCCGTGGGCGTCACCAGGGGCTTTGCCGTCAATGAGCACTTTGAATCGCACCGGTTTACCGTCGGCACCGGGACCCAGCACCAAGTGCAAATCGCGTGCATGGAAGCGATAGACGATGCGACTGGCTGGCGCGCTGGAAGTCGCACGCTCTGAACCGACATTCCATTTTCCGTCCAGACTCCAATCGTTGAGGGCCAGTTCGGCGGGTGAGGTGTACGCGGTCACTTTGTCAGGCACGAGACTTGTCTCGGGGACGAAATGCTCGGCACGCTGGAAACCGACATAGGTTTCCGGTGATTGCACTTCGTTCATGTCCGGCGCGAGTTGAACCCCTGTCGCATCCGCAGTGATCAGACCGTCAGCGACCTTCACCGCTCCCGCTTCACGCAGCAGTTGCTGAATGACCCTTTCCGACTCGGCGTACTCGCCTTCACCGAAGTGGTGATAACGAATGCGCCCCTGTGCGTCCGCAAAATAATGGGCCGGCCAGTATTCGTTGTTGAAGGCACGCCAGATTTTGTAGTCGTTATCGATGACCACGGGGTAGTTGATGCCCAGGTCTTTCATGGCTTTGGTGACATTGCCGACATCCCGTTCAAAGGCGAATTCCGGTGCATGCACACCGATCACCACTAATCCCTGATCGCGATACTTTTCGGCCCAGGCTTTCACATACGGCAAGGTGCGCAGGCAGTTGATGCAGGAGTAAGTCCAGAAATCCACCAGCACGACTTTGCCCTTCAGGGCCTGAGTGGTGAGCGGTGGCGAATTGAGCCATTGCACCGCGCCATCCAGCGATGGGAGGTTGCCTTCAATCGGCAAGCCGCCCGCTGCCTTGGCACTCGCTTTCATCGCGCCACCCGCGGCCATCATCGCCCCGCTGTTATTCGCAGACTTACCGGCCAAACGGCCGACCAAGGCTTGCTCGATCCCGCCGGTGGACGCGGTTGAAACCCGTGCCAGAATTCCCGTATCCAGCCCCAACGCAATCGCGGCGACACCCGCCAGCATTGCCGCTCCCAGACCGCGCCGTAGCCATTCGCCAGCACCTATTGAACGCTTCATTGCTGCGAAAACTTTACCGCCAAGCAGCAACGCCACCGCGAGCGACGTGGCGGCACCTGCCGCGTAAGCCAGCAGCAACAACGTGGTTTCGATGCTTGCCCCTTGCAGCGCCGCCCCTGTCAGCAACAGACCCAAAATCGGCCCGGCGCAAGGTGCCCAGAGCAGGCCCGTGGCGACGCCGATCAGGAACGAAGCTCCGGGACGCGGCCGGGTATCGGCGCCAGCGACTTCCGACAATCGGCTGCCGGCCGCCACCAGTGGCCGCGTCAGTCGCTCGGCCAATCGAGGCAGCAACAGCGTCAGCCCGAACAGGGCAACGAACAGCAACGCGAGCCAGCGACCGTACTGATTGACTTGCACCACCCAACCGCCGCCCACCGCCGCCAACGTGGCGACCAAGGCGAAGGTCAGCGCCATCCCTGCCAATAGCGGCAAGCCACTTTTCATAAACGACTGCCCGGATCGAGCGAAGACAAAGGGCAGCACCGGCAGAATGCAGGGGCTGACTATCGTCAGCACACCACCGAGATAAGCGAGAACCAAAAGCCACATAGCGTCGACCTGCATCAAGTGAGTGAAAGGAAATGCCCATGGATCAAGCCGCCTGTGGCTGGAACTTCAGCGCCAGACCGTTCATGCAGTAACGCAGACCGGTGGGTTTCGGCCCGTCGTCGAAGACATGGCCCAGATGACCGCCACATCGCCGGCAGTGGACTTCTTCACGCAACACACCAAAGGACCGGTCCTGACGAGTGGCCACCGCTTTGTCCAGGGGTGCCCAGAAGCTGGGCCAGCCGGTGCGACTGTCAAACTTGGTGTCGGATGAGAACAGCGGCAAATCACACCCGGCGCAGGCGAAAACGCCCTCGCGATGTTCATTGTTCAACGGGCTGCTGTAGGCCCGCTCGGTGCCCTCTTTACGCAGGACTTCGTACTGCTCGTCGCTGAGCATGGCGTGCCATTCGCTGTCGCTGTGGGTCACCTCGAACACCTCTGCCGCACGGACCTCACTGACCAGTGCGGTACTGGCGGCAAATTTTGGCAACACACCGATCACCAGGGCTGCAGCGCCCAGCCCGCCGCCCGCTACAAGAAACTGCCGCCGTGAAAACATGGCCTTCTCCAAAATTCCAGGTGCCTGATATAGAACACAGCCTAGGCTTGGGTTGATCGCCAAATCCTCACGAGCAGTTAAACAATTCGTGATAACTCGGACTGAGGAAAACCCGCACAATGTGCCCATTGCGCTACAAAGGATTGAGCTTTATGGAACAGACCAAACGCGTCCTGGTGGTAGAGGACGACCTGCACATCGCCGACCTTATCTGCCTGCATCTTCGCGATGAGCAGTTCGAGGTGGTGCACTGCGCCGACGGTGATGAAGGCATGCGCCTGTTGCAGCAAGGAAGCTGGGACGCCTTGATCCTCGACCTGATGTTGCCCGGTGTCGACGGCCTGGAAATCTGCCGCCGTGCCCGGGCGATGGCCCGCTACACCCCGATCATCATCACCAGTGCGCGCTCCAGCGAAATGCACCGGATCCTGGGGCTGGAGCTCGGCGCCGACGACTACCTCGCCAAACCCTTTTCGATGCTGGAACTGGTCGCCCGGGTCAAAGCCTTGCTGCGCCGGGTCGACGCCATGGCCCGCAACCTGAAGATGGACTCGGGCAGCCTGATGACGGACGGTCTGTCCATCGACCCGATCACCCGCGATGTCTCTCTCGACGGTCGGCGTCTGGACCTCACACCACGGGAATTCGACTTGCTGTACTTCTTCGTCCGCCAACCCGGCAAGGTGTTCTCGCGCATGGATTTGCTCAATGCGGTCTGGGGCTACAGCCATGAAGGTTACGAGCACACAGTGAACACTCACATCAACCGGCTGCGGGCCAAGATCGAAGCCGATCCGGCGCTCCCTGCGCGCATCCTCACGGTGTGGGGTCGTGGCTACAAATTCGCCGTCAAGGAGGAGCAGCCATGAGGCTGACCCTGACACAACGCCTGTCCCTGGTGTTCGCCATTCTGTTACTGGTGTGCTGCGGCACATCGGCATGGATGCAAGTGCGCTCCAACCGGATGCATGAACTGGAAGTGGTCCAGGGGCTGTCGCGCGATCTGGCGCAACACATCACCCATGACACGGTGCTGATGGACAGCAGCGGCCTGATGCCCAATGCCATTCGTGAATTGTTCAGCAAACTCATGCAGGTCAATCCCAGCGTTGAGGTCTATCTGCTGGACACCCAGGGCAAGATTGTCGGAAGTGCCGCACCGGAAGGCCGGATACGTCGGGAGCGGATCGATCTGGGACCGATCCAGCGCTTGCTCAAAGGCGATGCCCTGCCGATTCTCGGCGATGACCCGCGCAGCATCGATGGCCGCAAAGTGTTCAGCGCCGCGCCATTGCGGGTCAACGGTCAACCGGTCGGCTATCTCTATGTGGTACTGCTCAGCGAAGAACACGACCGCTTCGCCGAACAAGGTGCCACCAGCGCCGCGCTCAATACTGCCCTGATGTCCATCGGTCTGGTGGCGTTGTTGTGCCTGATCGCAGGCCTCACGGCCTTTGCCCTGATTACCCGACCGTTGCGGCGCTTGACCGAAAGGGTCAGCCAGTTCGACATCGATGGCGTTCCCTCCACACCACCGGCCTCGGAACCGCTAGAAAAAGCCGCCAGTCACGATGAAATTGCCGTGCTGGACGCCGCCTTCCGGCAGATGCAAACCCGCCTCAATGAACAGTGGCGCTCGCTGACGCGTCAGGACCAGGAGCGCCGAGAGCTCGTGGCGAATATTTCCCACGACCTGCGAACGCCCTTGGCCTCGCTGCACGGGTACCTGGAAACCCTGTCGCTCAAGGACGCCACGCTATCCCCTGCTGACCGGCGTCGCTATCTGGGCATCGCCCTGGATCAAAGCCGCAAGGTGGGTGGGCTGGCGCAATCGCTGCTGGAACTGGTCAGGCTGGAACACGGATTCGTACAACCGGTACTGGAGCGCTTCTCGCTGACCGATCTGGTGCAGGATATTTTTCAGAAATTCGAATTGACCGCCGAAGCGCGCCAGATTGAGCTGAAGGCCACCTTCGCCCCCAACGTTTCTGCGGTCTGCGCCGACCTGGGGCTGATCGAGCGGGTGTTGACCAACCTGTTCGACAATGCCCTGCGCGATACCCCTCAAGGTGGAGAAATCGAACTGAGCCTGCGCCCCCAAGGACCGTTTATCGAAGTCACTGTCAGCGATACCGGGCCAGGCATTGCTACGCCGTTGCGCGAAGGTCTGTTCCTGCGCCCCTTCAACATTGGCGGTGCTCGGCGCGATGGCGGGTTGGGGCTGCGTATCGTGCATCGGATCCTGCAATTGCATGGCCGCGAGATACAGCTGATCGATCTGCCCGGGCGCGGTGCGACCTTTCGCTTCTCCTTGCCGGTGGATCAGCAAACGGCGGAACAATGGGCGGCTCACTCGATGAATCTGAATTCGATGGGGAAATAGCCCGTAGCACACGTTCCGGCAATGCCCACAAATGTCCTCACGCAAAAATCATGACCAACCGCCTGTTCATCCGTGACAACGCTGCCGCGGTCCAATAGATTAGGCGACCTGAAAAGGCCCTGTGCTTTCTCGCCTCAATTCAAGTTAAAAGAAGTAGTGAAATTTCAATGTCCGATTCCAACACCGCTGAATCCGTAATCACCTTGTCGTCCAAAGCGGAATACGAAAACTCCATCAATCTTTCACAGCATGTGCCTCAGGCCAAGATCATCAGCGAGATGGTCCTGGACGCTTTTCAATCCACCCGGGAAAGCGACCAGATCCGCGAGCTGCGCGCCGCGATTCGCCAGGCTCATGACAGCTTCGACGACGATAAAGCCTATGAACTGATGGGCGAACTCAAGCAACTCAAGGACGCGGAAGCAGCCGACATTGCGGCTCTGGAAGACCTGAGCAGCAAATTTTCGATCAGCCGGATTCTCTCCAGCTTCAAGGATGACCCGGCGTTTCAGGAAATCGTCTACGGCCTGGCGCTGAAAGTGCTGAACCAGACTCACCAGGCCATCAGCAACCCGAGCAGTGGCAAAAGCAAAGTGGCTCGCGCCAAGAAAGATCTCGAAGTGTTCACCATCAGCAAAGATGGCATGAGCGTCACCCTGCCGCTGCGGACCCCGCGTTCAAGCCTGAACGTTGACCGCAAAGCGCTGGAATTCCTCGGCTTTACCTTCGTCGGCGAAGGCGATGAAGCGGAGCTGGAAAGCGAGACGTTCCTGGACAATTCCGGGGCCGAACAAGCGGTCAACCGCAAGAACATCATCACCGCACTGCAGCAGCAAACCGCGTTCGACGGCTATAGCATCGCCGCGCAGTAACACGTTTCACCCGAAAGCCCCGCCCTTGCAGCGGGGCTTTTTTGTGCCTGATGTTTTTTGGTAGATCCTGTCGTCCCCTTCGTCAGGTGAAGGAATTGCCGCTTGCGAAACTATAATCAAGTTGCCTATAGTTTCGTGATGCGAACCCAATTCTTTGAAACCTCTTCGTTCACTGCCACCGTTGGCGATTATCTGACGGACGATGAGTATCGTTCGCTGCAAACGTATATGCAGTCGAACCCACAGGCAGGCGATGTCATGCCTCGTACAGGTGGCTTCCGCAAACTGCGCTGGGGCTTATGAATGATGGCCAGTTCTGGATGTTTGCAATTTATGACAAGGATGAGCTTGAGAATATGACTGCCGACCAAGAGAAGGCGCTCAAGAAAGCCATAGGCACAGAGTTAAAGGCACGAGGTACCCCATGAAAAAGCGCGACCTGTTTGCAGAGTTGATGCAGGGCGTTGACGAGATGGCTGCTCAGCGAGAAGGCAAGATCACGCTGCGAAATACAACGGTGGAAGACAACCCGGCTCCTGAGGTCGGCGCACAAGAAATCGTTGCGCTACGTACTAAGTTGCATATGTCCCAGGCCGTTTTTGCCAAGCGAATTCGAACCAGCCCCAGCACCCTGAGAAATTGGGAGCAGGAAAAATCCAAGCCAAATGCTCAAGCGGCATTATTGATCAGGCTGGTGGAGAAATTCCCCGATATGGTCGAGCGACTCCAAGCTGTTTGAATTGATAGCTCAATATCAAAAAGCCCCGCCTACGAGTGAAAGCGGGGCTTTTTATTGCCTGCACGATTCAGACCATCGAGGGATTCAGAGCCACGATCATGTCCACTTCTACCGGTGCGTTTTTCGGCAATTGATAAACACCGACCGTCGTCCGGGTATGCCTGCCGGCGTCGCCCAACACATGGGTGAAGACATCCGACGCACCGTTGGCCACTTCACTGAGGTCGACAAAGTCGAACGTGGATTTCACATAAACAGTGACACGAAGCACTGCCTTGACGTTTTCCAGTGAACCGACGGCGTCGCGAATCAGTGCCAGCCCGCGTATCGCACTGATACTCGCGGCTTCCTGGGCATCGGCCAAATTGAGTTCCAGCCCCACTCGGCCGGGGTACTGGATTTTGCCGTTCATTCTTGGCACCAGGCCACTGACATACAGCTCATCGTCATGCCGAAGCAGCGGCGCGTAATGCCCGCCGGCCGGGTTTTCGTCGTAGACATCGAAGCCGAGTTCTTGGGCCATCGCGAGAAAACGTTCGTCGCGGGTTATTTGCTTAATCATCTACTGCCCCTCTTGATCCATCATGCAAACCACCTGTTGATGGTAGAGACAGACGCTTCTCCTGATCAGGGCAAGTTCGTATAGAATCCAGCGAAGTTTACTGCCAGGGAGACCAATAAAATGCAGGCTCAGCGCGCCGTGATCGCCGCCATCGAGTTCCAGCCGGGAGCGCCGCTGGTGCAGCAGATTGTCGATCAGCTGTCCGTGGCGATCAGCCAGGGTGGCCTGCCGCACGGGGCCAAGTTGCCGCCGATTCGCGAACTCTCTGAATTGATGAACGTCGGTAAATCCACCGTGGTCGACGCCCTCGACCGATTGCGTGCCAAGGGATTGGTGGTCTCGCGCCAGGGCTCGGGGCATTACGTCCACCGAGCGAGCTCGCAAACCCTAGCCGCTGCTGGCCCGGATCTGCAACCACAAGACACCCTCAGCCGGGTTCGCCGTGCAGTGCTGCTCGACAACGGCGCGCTGCGTCCCGGCTGTGGATTTCTGCCCAGTTCATGGCTGCCCGCCGAAGATCTGCTCAAAGCGGTGCGCGGCACCCTTCGCGCGACGTCATTGCGCATGGGTGAATACGGTGAGGTCGGTGGTTACCGGCCGCTACGTGAGGCGTTGCGGGTGAAGTTGTCGGGCTTCGGCATCGAAGTGCCGGTGGAACAAATCATCACCACCGCTAACACCATGCAGGCCATCGACCAGTTGATGCGCCTGTTGATAAAACCTGGCGATACGGTGCTGCTCGACGACCCGTGCTACTTCAACCTGCACACCAATCTGGCGTTGCACGGTGCCAGGATCATCACCCTGCCCCGCGATTGCAATGGTCTGGATCTGGAAGCTTTAGAGCAGTTGCTGATCGCCCATCGCCCCGTGCTCTACATGACCAACAGCACCCTGCATAACCCGACCGGGCACTCGTTTTCCGCGGCACAGGTTTATCGCCTGCTGGAGTTGAGTCACCGATACGGCTTCCACATTGTTGAAGACGATCTGTACGGCGACCTCCAGCAAAGACGCACCCCACGCCTGGCCGCGAGTGGGCTGGACACCGTCAGCTACGTGTCCGGTTTCTCCAAGACCCTGTCAGCCAACAGCCGGGTCAGCTACGCCGTGTTGTCACCACAACTGGCGGCCCGAATGATCAGCCTGAAGATGAGCATCGGCGGTGTGACCTCGGAATTGGCGGAGCAGATCACCTGCACCATGCTCAGCAACGGCAGCTACGCCAAACACATCCGCCGCACAGTGGATCGTTTATATGAATCGAGCAGTCGCGTGGCGCGCTGGCTGGTGGAGGCGGGATGCTCGGTGTCGTCGGTGCCGGGTGAAGGACTGTTCATCTGGACCCGTTTGCCCAACGGATTGCATGCCGAAACCCTCGCCAACAAAGGCCTCAAAAATGACCTGGTGCTAACGCCCGGCACCATGTTGAGCAAAGCTGCCGACGCCAATAGTTTTCTGCGCTTCAATGTCGCGCACAGTGATGATCCGCAGGTGCGAGAGCGGTTTTTCCGACTGCTCGATAGCTGAGTTTTTCTGATAAACCGAGGTGCGGCTTTCGCGAGCAGGCTCGCTCCTACATTTGACCGCATTCCACTTGGAGGAACGCGGTCTTGTGTAGGAGCGGGCTTGCTCGCGAAGGGGGCAACACGGTCCACCAGACAGCCCCCAACAAAAAGCCCCGCCCTTCTCTCGAAGGCGGGGCTTTTTTTTACAGCGTCCGACGCTTAAGGCGCGTACGTCAGCAGCAGCTCGGTCGGCACTTTGAAGTCCAGGGACATCATCACGCTCAACGCGGTAATGGTGAAAATCGAGAACACAAACAGCTTGCGTGCCCAGACCGTATCATCCACTGCCTTGTAACCGGTCCAGGCCATGTACAACCAGTACATGCCCATGGCCGCGGCGACGGCGAGGTAGCTCATGCCGACGTAACCGCTGAAGGTCAGCATCAAGGTCGCCACGAGGAACGCCAGGATGTAGAGCAGAATGTGCTTCTTGGCCACTTCGATGCCGCGCTTCACGGGCAACACCGGAATCGATGCAGCCAGGTAATCGTTGAAGCGGAAAATCGCGATGGCGTAGGAATGCGGCATCTGCCACAGGCTGAACATCACCAGCAACGTCAGTGCGGCCATGTCGAAGCTGTTGGTCACAGCGACGTAGCCAATCACCGGCGGCATGGCGCCCGACAGACTGCCCACCAGCGTGCCGTGAACCGACTTGCGCTTGAGGTACAGGCTGTAGAAGCCGACGTAGATGACGAAACCGATCACCGCGAACAGCGCGGCCAGCGGGTTTGCCACCTTGTACAACAACGCAACGCCGGCAACACCCAGGACGGTCGCAAAGGCCAGGGCCAGTTTCAGGGAGATCAAGCCCTGGACCAGCACCCGGTTCTTGGTGCGTTCCATCTTCAGGTCGATGTCGCGGTCGATGCAGTTGTTGAACACACAACCGGAAGCCACCACCAGGGACGTGCCGATCATGGCGGCCAGGAATATGGCCAGATCGACATGCCCTTTCGAGGCCAGGAAAAATCCGCCCGCCACAGAAAGCACGTTACCGAAAATGATCCCCGGTTTGGTGATTTGGATAAAGTGCTTAAAGGACATCCGGACTTTCCTCAGTGCGCCATCATGACGGTGTGGATGCTGAACATGATCCACAGCGACAAGCCAACCAACAGAACGATCACCAATGCAGCGAAGACAAACGCGATCACGTTGTTACGCTGGGCAGCGGAGCGGTCCAGGTGGAGGAAGTACACCAGGTGCACGAGCACCTGGATCACTGCGAAGGCCAGTACGATCCACAGGGTCATGGCTTTTGGCAGCGACGGGTACATCACCAGGCCAAAAGGAATGATCGTCAGGATCACCGACAGGATGAAGCCGATGGCGTAAGACTTGACGCTGCCGTGGCTGTCGTCGTGGCCGTGGCCATCGTGGGAGTGTGCATTAGCCATTACAGGGTCCCCATCAGGTAAACAACGGTGAATACGCAGATCCACACCACGTCCAGGAAGTGCCAGAACAGGCTCAGGCAGCTCAGACGGGTCTTGTTGGTCGCCGTCAGGCCGTTTTTCTGCACCTGATACATCATGATCGCCATCCAGATCAGACCGCTGGTCACGTGCAGACCGTGGGTGCCGACCAGGGTGAAGAACCCGGACAGGAAGCCGCTGCGGTTAGGACCGTAGCCTTCGGAGATCAGCATGTGGAACTCGTTGATCTCCATGCCGATGAAGCCGGCACCGAACAGGAAGGTCATCGCCAGCCAGCCCAGTACCTGCGTCTTCTTGCCCTTGAACAACGCCAGCATGGCGAAGCCGTAGGTGATCGAACTGAACAACAGCAGGGCCGTTTCGCCCAGCACGTATGGCAGCTCGAAGATGTCGTGGCCCGACGGGCCACCCGCTACGTTGTTAACCAGTACCGCGTACACCGCGAAGATCGATGCAAACAAAATGCAGTCGGTCATCAGGTAGAGCCAGAAACCGAATACGGTCATCTCGCCCGAGTCGTGGTGATGGTCATCGTGCCCATGTCCATCGACATGGGTGTGTCCAGCATTGGTCACTAAGTTCGACATGGTTTAAGCCTGTTCCAACGAGGTTTCAACACGGGTGGCGGTGGCTGGGATTTTCCCGGCTGCTACCAGACGTTTGCGCTGCTCGGCTTCGGTGCGCTCGATCACGTCGACCGGCACCATATAGCCCTGGTCATCACGAGCAGCGTGGATCACGAAGTAGATCACGGTGCCGGCGAGGCCGAAGATGGCCATCCACCAGATGTGCCAGATCATCGCGAAACCGAACACGGTCAACAGAGCACCCATGACCAGACCGGTCGCGGTGTTGTTTGGCATGTGGATCGGCTCGTACTTGACCGGAGTCTGGTACGCGGTACCGTCTTCCTTGGCTTCAGTGAACGGGTCGATGCAATCGGCTTTTGGCAGTACGGCAAAGTTGTAGAACGGTGGTGGCGAGGAGGTCGACCATTCCAGCGTGTGGGCATTCCACGGGTCACCGGCTTCGCACATGTTTTCCGGTTTGTTACGGTCACGAACACTGACGTAGAGCTGGATCAGCTGGCAGGCAATACCGCAGGCGATCATGACCGCACCGAACATTGCAACGTACAGGTACGGAACCCACTCAGGGTTGGTGGTGGCGTTCAGACGACGGGTCATGCCCATGAAGCCCAGTACATAGAGCGGCATGAACGCGACGAAGAAGCCGGTGATCCAGCACCAGAACGCTGCCTTGCCCCAACCTTCGTGCAGCTTGAAGCCGAACGCTTTAGGGAAGTAGAAGGCGAAGCCGGCGATGTAGCCGAACACGGCGCCGCCGATGATCACGTTGTGGAAGTGAGCGATCACGAACAGGCTGTTGTGCAGAACGAAGTCAGCACCCGGGATGGCCAGCAGTACGCCGGTCATGCCGCCGATGGCGAAGGTCACCATGAAGCCCAGGGTCCACAGAACATGGCTGGTGATGCGCAAACGGCCCTGGTAAATGGTGAACAGCCAGTTGAATAGCTTCACCCCCGTCGGAATCGAAATCAGCATCGTCGCCAGGCCGAAGAAGGCGTTGACGTTGGCACCCGAACCCATGGTGAAGAAGTGGTGCAGCCAGACCATGAAGCCCAGGATCGAGATCGCGCCCGAGGCGTAGATCATCGAGTGGTGACCGAACAGCTTCTTGCCGGAGAAGGCCGAGATGACTTCGGAGAAGATCCCGAACGCCGGCAGAATCAGGATGTAAACCTCGGGGTGACCCCAGGCCCAGAACAGGTTCACGTACATCATCGGATTGCCACCAAGTTCATTGGTGAAAATGTGGAAATCCATGTAACGGTCAAGCGTCAGCAAAGCCAGGGTAGCGGTCAGGATCGGGAAGGAAGCGACGATCAGAACGTTGGCCCAGGTGCAGGTCCAGGTGAAGATCGGCATGTCCATCAGTTTCATGCCCGGGGTACGCATTTTCAGCACGGTGGCCAGGAAGTTGACCCCGGTCAGCGTCGTACCCAGCCCGGAAAGCTGTAGCGCCCAGATGTAGTAGTCCACACCCACGCCAGGGCTGTAGCCCAGTTCCGACAGTGGTGGATACGCAACCCAACCGGTACGGGCGAATTCGCCGACACCCAGGGACACGTTGACCAGCACCACGCCAGACATCAGCAGCCAGAAGCTCAGGGAGTTCAGGAACGGGTAGGCCACGTCACGCGCGCCGATCTGCAGAGGCACTGCAAGGTTCATCAGGCCGGTGAAGAATGGCATCGCCATGAAGATGATCATGATCACACCGTGAGCGGTGAAGATCTGGTCATAGTGTTCAGGCGGCAGGTAGCCAGGCGAACCTTCGGTGGCCATGGCCAACTGGGTACGCATCATGATGGCGTCGGCAAAACCACGCAGCAGCATGACCATGGCGACGATGATGTACATCACGCCGATTTTCTTGTGGTCGACCGAGGTCAGCCACTCGGACCACAGGTAGGTCCACTTCTTGAAATAGGTGATTGCACCGAACACGCCCAGACCGCCGAGCGCGATCATGGCGATGGTCACCATCACGATCGGTTCGTGGAACGGGACCGCTTCCCAACTTAATTTACCAAACATCGTTTACTCCTCTGCCCCGGCAGCTGAATGCGAACTCATGTCCATCCCTTCCATCTGGGCCACTTCTTTCTCTTTCTTCTCGTGATCCACTTTCGGACCCGCTTTCATGCCTTCGTACTTGTCGACGATGGTCTGGAACAGGTTCGGCGTGAACGAGGAGTAGAGCTCTACTGGATTGTTCTGGCTTGGCTTGGAAAGGGCTTCGTATTCAGCTTTTTCAAGCTGTTTAGGTGCCTTCTTGACATCACTGACCCAGGCATCGAAGTCCGCCTGAGAGGTGGCGATTGCTTTGAACTTCATGCCGGTGAAACCCGCGCCGCTGTAGTTGGCGGAGATCCCGTCGAATTCAGCATTCTCGTTGGCGATCAGGTGCAGTTTGGTCTGCATGCCCGCCATCGCGTAGATCTGGCCGCCCAGACCCGGAATGAAGAACGAGTTCATCACGGTGTCGGAGGTGATCTGGAAGTTAATTGGCGTGTTGGCCGGGAATACGATCTTGTTGACCGTGGCGATCCCTTGCTCGGGATAGATGAACAGCCACTTCCAGTCCATCGATACCACTTGAATGGTGACCGGCTTGACGTCGGATTCCAGTGGCTTGTACGGGTCCAGGGCGTGGGTCGACTTGTAGGTGACATAACCCAGGGCAATGATGATCAGCACTGGAATTGCCCACACCGCGATTTCAATCTTGGTGGAGTGCGACCACTTCGGCGTGTACACGGCGTCGGTGTTGGAGGCGCGATATTTCCAGGCGAACAGGAAGGTCATGACGATGACCGGTACCACGACAAGAAGCATCAGCAGCGTTGCGGTGATGATCAGGTTTCGCTCGTCCAGGCCAACCTGGCCCTTGGGATCGAGCAAGGTCATGTTGCAGCCTCCCAGCAACAGTGTGCCGAGCAGCGGCAATAAGCCTAGTAGTCTGGGGTACCTGTTTTTACTCATCTCACGACCTCTAAAGCAGCTTGCGCAATGCAGTTGGGTTTTGATCGCCAACACTTCACCCTGCCAAGGGTTGGCATTTTTCTTGGATTGAATAAGGGCTGCCCGTCGCGCGTCAGACGCTGCTCGACAAATCCTGGGCCAGCGGTAAGTTCTTATTCGATTTCGTGGTCAAAGGCCTTGTTACAGACCAATTCCATTTGGTGCGGATAGTTGGAAGGCTCCGACACCAGGGAGTCGCATGAAGCGTTCAAGCCCCTCGACGCCCTACTTTCTGCTCATGCACCTGAGTAAGGGTGAGCAGTGCCGGGATTTCAGTGCGGGCGATTGTAGATATGTAACGATTCATAAACCATGTCTCATCTCGAAATAATTTCTATCCATTCCAGCAACAATCATTAACCCATTTCGCAAAAACGCGGCATGTTATAGAAATTGATTCTCAACAAAAACACCAAAAATAGTAGGTCTACCTTGCGCAGTTCAGACAGCTTCGAGGCCCCCACCCCCGGCGCCATCATTGCGCAACCCCCTATGCGACAAGGGCTCTGGCGATTCGCCAGCCCCTGTTAAAACTGCCTGCTTCATCATTTTCAGGGTGACATGATGAACCACCGAAACAGTCCAATTTTGTTGTCTTGTCCTGCGTCAATTAATCCTCTTGAAACGCCTTGCGACACTCCCGCTGTGACAACGTGTCGCACACGTGTCGCACCCCTGATTGCCGCGCATCCCGGTCTTTTTACCTGACCTCTAAAATGCAAAACGCCCCGACCCTCTCAACGAGGGCCGGGGCGTTTTTATGGATGACGCAGCGGTGCGGCGAACCGCCTCAGCGCAGCGTTTTACGGTTACGCGAGGTCAGCAACGGCACCAGAATCACGATCAGCACGAACGACACCAGCGCCCATTGCGCCAGCGACAAACCGAGGATCGGCGGGTACGGCGTGGAACAGAAACCATCCACCTGGAAGCCCAGCGGGAAGATCTTCGCCAGCGGCAAACCATCGACTATCGGTTGCAACACGTCGATGCCGCAGCTGACCGCAGGATAGAACTGGGTGTAGACGTGATGCCCGGCGACCGCTGTGCCTGCAATGGCACAGATGACCACCAGCGTCTCGAACAGCGTGATGCTGCGACGGGTGCGCGTTGCCGCGCCGATAAAGGCAAACACCGCGATCAGCAGCAACGCGTAGCGCTGGAGGATGCACAGTGGGCACGGAGCCTCGCCCAGCGCAATTTGCATGTACAACGCACCGCCAATCAGTGCCAGGCAGATGATGCCCAGTAACACCAGATAGCGCCGTTCGCGCCCCAATCGCATTGTTTCCTCGCTCATCGCGTTTCCCTTTTAGATAGCAGTTGCCGCCAGTCTACACGCAGGCTCTGAGGTTTGAGAGCCTGGCGCGTGCCGGTGGATTTGGGGGAATAAACGATAAACCGGTTAAGAAGGGATTAACTTTTCGAACTGTAATCAAGAATTGAGATCGTGGTGCGGCCATCGCGAGCAGGCTCACTCCTACATAGGATTGGTGTGAACACACAATTTGTGTGCACCCAAATCCCCTGTAGGAGTGAGCCTGCTCGCGATGAAGGCGACTCGGTCTCCCGAGTCGCCACACACAGTTACTCCAGCGCCGCAGCCGGCCCAAAGAACTCATAGCGGCTTTGCTTCTCCGGAACCCCCAAGGCCTTGAGGTGACGTTTGACCGCGGCCATGAACCCTTTAGGCCCCAGGAAGTAAGCATCCAGGTCACGCTGCTCGGGCAACCACTCGCCCAATTGTTCCTGACTCAACAACCCGACCTTGTGCGCAGCAGCACTGACACCGTCATCTTCGTCATAGCAATAGAAGCGCTTGAGTTGCGGATGACGCTCAGCCAACCCATCGATCCAGTCGCGGAAAGCGTGCACGCTGCCGTTACGCGAGCAGTGGATAAAATGCACCGGGCGCTCGGTGGCCAATGCAGCTTCGAGCATTGCCAGCGTCGGGGTGATGCCAACGCCGCCGCTGATCAACACCAGCGGTTTGTCGCTGGCCGTCAGGGTGAAGTCGCCCGATGGCGGGAACAACTGAATGCTCGAACCGACCTGCAGGTGATCGTGCAAGTGATTAGACGCACGCCCACCGGTTTCACGTTTGACGCTGATGCGGTAGTGGCCCTTGTTCGCCAGCGCCGACAGCGAGTAGTTGCGACGAATCTCTTCGCCATCAAGGATCAGTTTCATGCCGATGTACTGGCCAGGCTCCGCCGCAAGGATCGGGCCTTTGTCGGCAGGTTCGAAGTAGAACGAGGTGATTTCCGCGCTTTCCTCGACCTTGGCCGCGACGATGAATTCCCGCGCCCCGCGCCAGCCACCGGGCGCTTGTTCTTTTTGGTCGTAAATGCTGCCTTCAGCGCCGATCAATATCTCGGCGAGTTGACCATACGCGGCACCCCAGGCCGCAATAACCTCAGGGGTGGCGATTTCTTCGCCCAGCACTTCGGCGATCGCGCGCAGCAGGCAGCTGCCGACAATCGGGTAGTGTTCCGGCAGGATTTGCAGGGCCACGTGCTTGTTGATGATCTTGGCCACCAGGTCGCCCAACTGGTCGAGTTGGTCGATGTGCCGTGCGTACATCAAGACACCGTTGGCCAGTGCGCGTGGCTGATCACCGCTGGCCTGGTGAGCCTGGTTGAACAGCGGGCGGACTTCAGGGTATTCGGAGAGCATCATGCGGTAGAAGTGCGTAATCAACGCTTCGCCGCCGCTTTCCAGCAGTGGCACGGTGGATTTGACGATGGCACGGTCTTGAACGCTAAGCATAAGGACGACTCCGGAGCTTTATGTGTATTTCCTTAGACATATCAGTTTCCATGCCAAAACTATAATCGTTATAAATCAATAATTTAAAAACATAGTAGTCATATCGACACGGGCTGTTTTATAGTCTTAACGACTACATGGAGTCACTATGACTGCAAAACCCTTGCTCACCGCCCTGCTGCCTCTGGTCTCGGACCTGTCCCGCGAACTGCCTGAAGGCGAGCGCTATCGACGCCTGCTCGAAGCCATGCGCGCCCTGCTTCCCTGTGATGCTGCTGCCCTGTTGCGCCTTGATGGCGAATGGCTGGTGCCGCTGGCAGTCGACGGGTTGAGCACAGACACTCTGGGCCGGCGCTTCAAAGTCAGCGAACACCCGCGCTTCGAAGCATTGCTCAGCAGCCAAGGCCCGACCCGCTTCGCCGCCAACAGCGACCTGCCGGACCCTTACGACGGACTGGTCGAAGGCCTCGACGATCATCTGGAAGTCCACGACTGCATGGGTTGCCCGCTGTTTATCGACGAGCGCCCATGGGGTTTGTTGACCCTCGATGCCCTCAACCCGGAACAATTTCAGCCCATCGAACTGGATGCGCTGCAAGCCTTTGCCAGCCTCGCTGCGGCCACGGTGAATGCCGCCGAGCGCATCGAGCGCCTGGCCAATCGCGCCGAAGACGAACACCAGCGCGCCGAGGTTTACCGTCAGGCCAGCGGTCAGCAGGACCGTGAAATGATCGGCCAGAGCAAGGCGCACAAACGCTTGGTGGAAGAAATCAGCCTGGTAGGCGGCAGTGACCTGACGGTGCTGATCACCGGTGAAACCGGAGTCGGCAAGGAACTGGTTGCGCAGGCGATTCATGCCGCTTCTGCGCGGGCCGACAAACCGATCATCAGCCTTAACTGCGCGGCCCTGCCGGACACCTTGGTCGAGAGTGAGTTGTTCGGCCACGTGCGTGGCGCGTTCACCGGCGCGACGAATGATCGTCGCGGCAAGTTCGAACTGGCCAACGGCGGCACGCTGTTTCTCGATGAAGTCGGCGAACTGTCGCTGACGGTGCAAGCCAAGCTGCTGCGCGTCCTGCAAAGCGGGCAATTGCAGCGACTGGGTTCGGACAAGGAACACCAAGTGGACGTGCGCCTGATCGCGGCGACTAATCGCGACCTGGCCGAGGAAGTGCGTAATGGGCGCTACCGTGCCGACTTCTACCACCGTTTGAGCGTTTACCCCTTGCTGGTACCGGCGCTGCGCGATCGCGGACGGGATGTATTGCTGCTCAGCGGCTTCTTCCTGGAGCAAAACCGCTCGCGCATGGGCCTCAACAGCCTGCGCTTGAACAGCGATGCACAGGCCGCATTGATGGCCTACAACTGGCCGGGGAATGTGCGGGAGCTGGAGCATTTGATTGGCCGAAGTGCGCTCAAAGCGCTGGGCAACTGCAAGGACCGACCGAAGATTCTCAGCTTGAGCGCTGCGGACCTGGATTTGCCCACGGGCCACGTCGAGGCCATTAGCGAGCAGCCAGTGGCCAGCCCTGTGGTGCTGGTGTCTGGTGATTTGCGTGAAGCCACCGAGAACTACCAGCGGCAATTGATCAGTGCTTGCCTGGAGCGGCACCACAACAACTGGGCGAGTGCGGCGCGTGAGCTGGGCCTGGATCGGGCGAATCTCGGGCGCATGGCCAAAAGACTGGGGATGAAATAACTCGGTCCCTGTAGCAGCTGCCGAGCCTGCGAGGCTGCGTTCGAGGACGCAGTCCTCGCCAATCCATCGGCTGCGTTGTATCTGATACATCCGGGATTCAGGGTTTACGGCTGCTTCGCAACCGGACGCAGCCTCGCAGGCTCGGCAGCTGCTACAAAGCATGCATTCACCGGTGTGCGACGCAAAGCCCCTAAAGCCTGCCCGCTACAAGTCGATAACCCGATATCGGTAGTTGTGGGCCATCCCGCAACCACCCATCACCTTTTCCACAGAAGGTTTTTATGTCTTCCACCAAAGCCCGCGCAGATTCACTTTCGCTTCTGCTGTTTACCTTGCGCAGCGGCAAGCTGATGGCGATCAACCTGCTGAAAGTCAGCGAAATCATCCCCTGCCCGCCGCTGACCAGGCTGCCGGAGTCGCATCCCCACGTCAAAGGCATCGCCACCCTGCGTGGCGCGTCGTTGTCGGTGATCGACCTGAGCCGTGCCATCGGCGAGCGCCCGCTGGAAGACCCGAACGGTGGCTGCCTGATCGTCACCGACGTCAGTCGCTCGAAGCAGGGCCTGCATGTTCAAGCCGTGAGCAAGATCGTTCACTGCCTGACCTCCGACATTCGCCCGCCACCCTTCGGTTCCGGCGGCGTGCGCTCGTACATCACCGGCGTGACCTCGGTCGACGGCACTCTGGTGCAGGTGCTGGACATCGAAAAAGTCATCCACGGCATCGCGCCAGCACAGATCGAAACCGCCCCGACCGAACTGAGCATGGAAGACGCCGAAATCTTGGGCAGTGCCCGCATTCTGGTGGTTGATGACAGCCAGGTCGCCTTGCAACAATCCGTGCACACCCTGCGCAACCTCGGCCTGCAATGCCACACCGCGCGCAGCGCCAAGGAAGCGATCGACTGCCTGCTCGACCTGCAAGGCACGGCCCAACAGATCAACCTGATCGTCTCGGACATCGAAATGTCAGAGATGGATGGCTACGCCTTCACCCGCACCCTGCGCGAAACGCCAGACTTCTCGCACCTGTATGTGCTGCTGCACACATCCCTGGACAGCACGATGAACAGCGAAAAAGCACGCCTGGCCGGGGCTAACGCAGTGCTGACCAAATTCTCTTCGCCAGAATTGACCAAATGCCTGATCGAGGCGGCCAAGGCCGTCGCTGAACAAGGTCATTGAGAGATGGCCGAGGGCTTTTGTTTTTTGATGCGGCGCAACCTCGCGGAGGCTGTGCCAGAGATCACTTGGCCTCAAGGGATTGTCCTCACCCAGTACCGCCCTGAATCGGCAGAAGCTATTCATCGTTTGATGGAACAGGGGTTTCAGGACGGTGGCGGCCGCGTGCCAGTGCTGAAGGTGTGGCAACAGCGGTTTGAAACCGACCCGGAATACGATCCCACCCTTTGTTTCATTGCGCTGGATGCCGATGGGATCGTCGGTGTGTGCCAGTGCTGGACCAGCGCCTACATCAAAAACCTGGTGGTGCATCCGCGGGCGCAACGCCTCGGGCTTGGCCGCGCATTGCTGCTACAGGCGTTCAACGTCTTTAAGCAACGCCGGGAAGGATTTGTCGATTTGAAAGTATTGGAAGACAACCTTCGGGCGCAGCGGTTGTATGAACGTGCCGGGATGTATATCGTCCGCCGGGAACCGGTTCCAGCCTGATACACCGCCTTCGTCGGAACGCCGCCCGGAGCCGGCTCGCTCCCACAGTGGATCTATGTTGTACGCAGATCAAGTGTGGGAGCGAGCCTGCTCGCGATGAGGCCCGCAATACCCACATCAAACCCTCAGGCATACTCGGCCCATAAAAGCCCAACGGATGCCTGAACCATGAAAGCCGCTACGCTGACCTTCCTCTGCGTCACAGCCCTCGCCTCCCAGGCCCAAGCCTCCAGCCCTGACGCTTGGGCGACCTACGACAAAGCGGTGCTCGCCAGCTGCACCAAGGCAAGCGGTCTGAAAAATGCCAAACCGATCGGCAACGCTGCGCAGTTCGATGATCGGGTCGGCTACACCGCCCTCCTGTTGCAAGGCCAATACCCGCAAAAACACATGAAAGGCCAGCAAGGCACAGAGCTGTGCCTCTACAACAAGCAGACAAAAACCGCCTACGTGACCGAATGGGACTCCATCCGCTCGACCGCCAAGACCCAGCTTCAACGCTGAGCGGTGCGGTGACATTCTGTCGCCGCTTTACGCCTCCACATATGACCCGGCGATCAATGAATACAACGTTTTCCTGCGTAGGTTGCGGCAAATGCTGCAATGACCATCATGTCCCCCTGACCCTGGCGGAAGCCCGGATGTGGGCGGCCGATGGAGGTCAAGTGATCGTGCTGGTCGAGGGCTTTTTGGGTAACGGCCTGGGCCTGCCCGTGCAGCAACGCGAACACGCCGAACGCCGTTCGGTAGTGGTTCGAAGCGGCACGTCCGAGGCGTATGTAGCGATCACCTTTGCCGCTTATAACGTCGGTCCCTGCCGGAATCTTGACGAAGACAACCTGTGCCGCATCTACGAACGCCGACCGTTGGTGTGCCGCATATACCCCGCGGAGATCAACCCGCACATCATGCTGAACACAGCGATCAAGGACTGCCCGCCTGAGTCATGGGAACAAGGCCCGGACTTGATCATCAGCGGCGAGTTAGTGGATCAGGAACTGGCGGGGTTGATCCAGCGTTCTCGTCAGGCGGATCGCGATGACGTTCGGGCCAAGGATGCGATTTGCGGGTTGCTGGGGATTCGGACGACAGCGCTGAAGGGAGATGGGTTTACCGCTTATCTGCCTGACATGACGGTGTTTGCCACGGTCATCGACCAGGTGTCAACGCAACCGCTGGCGGCATCGGAAAGTGACTGGTTGTTTCATGTTTCGGGGGAAGACATTGCCGGGAAAGTTCAGGCTGCGGGGGCGCAAGTGGCGACTGATGCGCCGGAGAACTATGCGTTTATTTCGTTGCGGGCGGCTTGATTCAAGAGAGATGTCGTCGGGTATGACCCCATCGCGAGCAGGCTCGCTCCCACAGTTGAAATTCACAGGTCACAGATGTTGTGTACGACGAAGATCCACTGTGGGAGCGAGCCTGCTCGCGATGACGATCGATCAGGCACCGGAGAAACTGAAACTCAGCGCTTACCCATCGAACGACGAGTCCCCGGAGGTGCTGCGCCCGGGGTCTTGGTATGGCCATTCTTCGCACCATTCTTGTACCAAGGCTGGCTAGCGTTCTTCGCCGCGGCCAACTCACCCGGTTTGAACGGGAACTTGAACGCCGGGATCGCGGCTTTGGTTTCGCTGTCTGCGCTGGAGTCGACGCTGTCTGGCAGGTCTGCCTGGTCGTCGCTCAAAGCGTCGGCAACCGGCGGTTGTGTCGGGGAAGTCATGAAAGCTCCGGGTGATGCAATAGAGTCGGGCCCGGTCAGCGAGCCGCGAAAGGCGGCAGTATACCTGTGTCGAGAGCTGCAAGCTTCACGCGACAAGTGAGTCCGTCGGGTTTTGTGTTGACTGGTACACCGCCATCGCGAGCAAGCTCAGCTCCTACAAAGACAGCGCTGTACCTGTAGGAGCCGAGCTTGCTCCGGGCGGCGTTCCGACGATGAACGATAACACCGTCAACCTGAAGAAACCGTCCGCAACGGATCCAAACGCCCAAACTGACAACCCCGTCAGTTACCAGTCACCCTCCTGACGGGCTGACAGGGTTATAAAGAGGGTATAAATCTGAAAATACCCAAACCCTTTAGCCCGGCGCCCCACTCGCATGCGAATTCAAAAAAAACCCGCCTTGATCGCAGGTCTGCTAATTGCCTTGGCAGCGCTGGGCACGTGGTATGTCACCAAGCCCGCCACAGCCAAACTCGCCGCCCCTACCGCGATTCCGGTGCGCGTGGTCAATGTCGTTGAAAAAGACGTGCCGCGTTATATCAGCGGCATCGGTTCGGTGCTGTCCTTGCACAGCGTCGTGGTGCGCCCGCAGATCGACGGCATTCTCACCAAAATCCTGGTCAAGGAAGGCCAACTGGTGAACAAAGGTGACCTGCTGGCCACCATCGATGACCGCTCGATCCGCGCCAGCCTCGATCAGGCCCGCGCTCAACTGGGCGAAAACCAGGCGCAGTTGCAAGTGGCACTGGTCAACCTCAAGCGTTACAAGTTGCTGAGTGTCGACGACGGGGTTTCCAAACAGACCTACGACCAGCAACAAGCGCTGGTCAATCAACTCAAGGCCACCGCGCAAGGCAATCAGGCGTCAATCGACGCCGCTCAGGTGCAACTCTCCTACACGCAGATTCACTCCCCGGTCAGTGGTCGCGTCGGTATTCGTACAGTGGATGAAGGCAACTTCCTGCGCATGACCGATGCCCAAGGCCTGTTCACCGTGACGCAGATCGACCCGATTGCCGTCGAGTTCTCCCTGCCGCAGCACATGCTGCCGACCCTCCAAGGGCTGATCGGCGACCCGCAACGCGCAAAGGTAAAAGCCTACATTGGCGCCGACACCGACGGTGAAACCGGCAACCTGCTGGGCGAAGGTCACTTGACCCTGATCGATAACCAGATCAACGCCAACACCGGGACCATCCGCGCCAAGGCCGAATTCAACAACCCAGGGCAGAAACTCTGGCCGGGCCTGCTGGTGACGGTAAAAATTCAGACAGCCCTGGAGAAAGATGCCCTGGTGGTGCCGCCCACCGTCGTACAACGGGGTCTCGATCAACACTTCGTGTACCGGGTCAACGGTGACAGGGTTGAAGCCGTCACCGTGCAGGTGGTTTCGCAAGGCAGCGGCCAGGACATCATCAAAGGCGTAAAACCGGGCGATGTGCTGGTCACTGATGGCCAGTCGCGGCTCAAGCCGGGGTCGACCGTGCAGGTGCTGACCGAACCGCCACAGGTGGTGCAATCGGAGTCGAAGCCATGAAGGGCCACGGCTCGATCTCGGCCTGGTGCATCGATCACCCGGTCGCCACCCTCCTGCTGACCTTTGCCCTGGTGCTGCTCGGCGCCATCGCCTTTCCGCGTCTGTCGATTGCGCCGCTGCCGGAAGCCGAATTCCCGACCATTCAGGTGGCCGCGCAACTACCCGGTGCCAGCCCGGAAACCATGGCGTCGTCGGTGGCCACGCCGCTTGAAGTGCAATTCAGTTCCATTCCCGGTGTGACCCAAATGACATCGAGCAGCGCCTTGGGCTCGACCATCCTGATCCTGCAATTCACCCTCGACAAAAGCATCGACACCGCCGCCCAGGAAGTCCAGGCCGCGATCAACACCGCTGCCGGCAAACTGCCCAAGGACATGCCCAACCTGCCGACCTGGCGCAAGGTCAACCCGGCTGACAGCCCGGTGCTGATCCTCAGCGTCAACTCCACGCAAATGCCCGGCACCGAGCTCAGCGACCTGGTGGAAACCCTGCTGTCGCGTCAGATCAGCCAGATCGAAGGCGTAGGCCAAACCAACATTACCGGTCAGCAACGTCCGGCGATTCGCGTTCAAGCCTCGGCGGACAAACTGGCGGCCATCGGCCTGACCCTCGCCGACATTCGCCTGGCCCTCCAGAACACCAGCCTCAACCTGGCCAAAGGTGCGTTATACGGCGAGTCGAGCATTTCGACGCTGTCGACCAACGACCAGCTATTTCACCCCGAGGAATACAGCCAACTCATCGTTTCCTACAAGGACGGCGCCCCGGTTCATCTGAGGGATGTCGCCAAAGTCGTCAACGGTTCGGAAGATGCCTACATTCAGGCCTGGGCCGACGGTAAGCCCGGGGTGAACCTGGTGATTTTCCGGCAACCGGGGGCGAACATCGTCGAGACCGTGGACCGCATTCAAGCCGCACTGCCCACACTGAAAGCCATGCTCCCCGCCTCGGTTCAGGTCAACGTGCTGGTCGACCGCACCCAGACCATCCGTGCGTCCTTGCATGAAGTGGAAATCACCCTGCTGATCGCGATCCTGCTGGTGGTGGCGGTGATGGCGCTGTTCCTGCGCCAATGGTCGGCGACCCTGATTGTGTCCGCAGTGCTGGGCGTTTCCCTGATCGCAAGTTTCGCCCTGATGTACATCATGGGCTTCAGCCTGAACAACCTGACCCTGGTGGCGATTGTGGTGGCGGTGGGGTTTGTGGTCGACGATGCGATTGTGGTGGTGGAGAACATTCACCGACATCTTGAAGCCGGCGACGGCATGCGCGAAGCGGCGATCAAGGGCGCCGGCGAGATTGGTTTTACCGTGGTCTCGATCAGTTTCTCGCTGGTGGCGGCGTTTATTCCGCTGCTGTTCATGGGCGGCGTGGTCGGGCGGTTGTTCAAGGAATTCGCCCTCACCGCCACTTCAACCATCATGATTTCGGTCGTGGTGTCGCTGACGCTGGCGCCAACCCTGGCCGCGCTGTTCATGCGTGCGCCGGTGCATCACGCCCACAGCAAACCCACGTTCGGCGAACGCTTGCTGGCCGGCTACGAAAAATTGCTGCGCCGCGCCCTCGCCCATCAGAAATTGATGATCGGTGTGTTCGGACTTTCCCTGTGCCTGGCCATCGCCGGTTACATCTTCATTCCCAAGGGCTTCTTCCCTGTACAGGACACCGGGTTTGTCCTCGGTACGACCGAAGCTGCCGCCGATATTTCCTACGGCGACATGGTGAAAAAACACTTGGCGATGGCCGAAATCGTCGCGGCGGATCCCGCAGTCGCGGCATTTTCCCACTCGGTCGGTGTGTCCGGCAGCAACCAGACCATCGCCAACGGCCGCTTCTGGATCTCCCTGAAAAAGCGCGGCGACCGCGACGTTTCGGCCAGTCAGTTCATCGACCGGATTCGTCCGCAACTGATGAAGGTTCCGGGCATCGTGTTGTACCTGCGCGCAGGCCAGGACATCAACCTCAGCTCAGGCCCGAGCCGTGCGCAGTACCAATACGTGCTCAAGAGCAACGACGGCGCGACCCTCAGCACCTGGACCCAGCGGCTGACGGAAAAACTGCGCAGCAACCCGGCGTTCCGCGACATTTCCAACGACCTGCAACTGGGCGGCAGCATCACCCACATCAGCATCGACCGCAGCGCCGCGGCGCGTTTCGGCCTGACCGCCAGTGATGTCGACGAAGCGCTGTACGATGCGTTTGGTCAGCGCCAGGTCAATGAATTCCAGACCCAGATCAACCAATACAACGTGATTCTGGAACTGGACACCAAGCAACGCGGCAAGGCCGAAAGCCTCAACTATTTCTACCTGCGCTCGCCGTTGAGCGGGGAAATGGTGCCACTGTCGGCACTGGCAAAATTTGACGCACCCACGGTCGGCCCGCTGTCCATTGCCCATGACGGCATGTTCCCGGCCGCCAACTTGTCGTTCAACCTCGCGCCCGGCGTGGCGTTGGGCGATGCGGTGATCATGCTCAACCAGGCCAAGGTCGACATCGGCATGCCGGCGGCCATGAGCGGCAACTTCCAGGGTGCGGCGCAGGCATTCCAGAGCTCACTGGCCAGCCAGCCGTGGCTGATTCTGGCGGCGCTGGTGGCGGTGTACATCATTCTCGGCGTGCTCTACGAGAGCTTCGTGCATCCGCTGACCATTATCTCGACGCTGCCCTCGGCGGGGCTCGGAGCGGTGATCATGCTGTGGATTTGCGGCCAGGACTTTTCGATCATGGCGTTGATCGGGCTGGTGCTGCTGATCGGTATCGTCAAGAAAAACGGCATCTTGATGATCGACTTCGCGCTCGACGCCCAGCGCAACCGTGGCTTGCCGCCTGAAGAAGCGATCTTCGAGGCCTGTATTACACGGTTCCGCCCGATCATCATGACCACCCTCGCCGCACTGCTCGGCGCACTGCCGTTGATGCTCGGTTACGGCACCGGCGCCGAACTGCGCCAGCCATTGGGCATCGCGGTGGTCGGCGGCCTGCTGGTGAGCCAGGCGCTGACGCTGTTCACCACTCCAGTCATATACTTGTGGCTTGAGCGGCTATTCCATCGACCTAAACCTGCACCGATTTCGGCGCTGGCGACCACAGACTGAGGCGGGGTCATGCGCGTTCTGATTATCGAAGACGAAGAAAAAACCGCGGACTATTTGCACCGCGGCCTGACGGAACAGGGTTACACCGTGGACGTGGCGCGGGACGGCGTGGAAGGCCTGCACCTGGCGCTGGAAAGTGACTACGCGGTGATCGTCCTTGACGTCATGCTGCCGGGCCTCGACGGCTTCGGCGTGTTGCGCGCATTGCGTGCGCGCAAGCAAACCCCGGTGATCATGCTCACTGCCCGCGAGCGTGTCGAAGACCGCATCAAAGGCCTGCGCGACGGCGCCGACGATTACCTGGGCAAGCCGTTTTCCTTCCTTGAACTGGTGGCGCGTCTGCAAGCGTTGACCCGGCGCAGCGGTGGGCACGAACCCGTGCAAGTGAGCATCGCCGACCTGTGGATAGATTTGATCAGCCGCAAGGCTACACGCGCCGGCACACGGCTGGACCTGACCGCCAAAGAGTTTTCGCTGCTCAGTGTGCTGGCTCGCCGGCAAGGTGAAATCCTCTCGAAAACGGCGATTGCCGAGATGGTCTGGGACATCAATTTCGACAGCGACGCCAACGTCGTCGAAGTCGCGATCAAGCGCCTGCGGGCCAAGCTCGACGGGCCGTTCGACGAGAAACTGCTGCACACGATTCGTGGCATGGGTTATGTGCTGGAGAGCCGCGGTGTCCAGTAACTCCATCGCGCTTCGCCTGAGCGGGATGTTTACGCTGGTGGCGCTTTTAGTGTTTTTGTTGATCGGCTGGGCGTTGTATCAGCAGGTCGATAAAGGCTTGGGTTTGCTTCCCGAGGCCGAACTGGATGCGCGCTACAGCGTGCTCGAATCCACCGTCGGCCGTTACGGCACGCCCGAGCATTGGGTGAAGATCAACAACAAGCTCAAGCTGCTTGGCGAAGAAGACAAACGCATCCGTTTCTGGATCGTCAGCGGTGATCCGCACTACGAATACGGCGACCTCACACCGCAGATCCGTGCCTTTTCCGAAGGGTCCCTGGGGATGCGTGACTTGCAGCTGCCGGACCATCCCTACCCGCTGAAAGTACTGGTGAGCCAGTTCCCGGCCAAGGATCAACGCCCGCCGCTGCGCTTCATGATCGGCATCGACACTGAGACATTTTTCGAGACTCAGCATCACTTGCTGATCGCTTTGATCAGCCTGGCGATTGTCGGTGTGTTATTGGCTTCTGCGCTGGGGTATTGGGTGGCGCGCATTGGCCTCAAGCCTTTGATCAAATTGTCTCAGGAGGCCCAGCGCCTGGCGCCGCCGCTGCGTTCCGGGCGACTGCGATTATCGTCGCTGCCGCCGGAACTGAATCAGTTCGTCAATTCGTTCAACTCCACACTGGAACGGGTTGAACAGGCGTATTCACGGCTGGAATCGTTCAACGCCGATGTCGCCCATGAATTGCGCTCGCCGCTGACCAACCTGATCGGCCAGACTCAAGTCGCGCTGACGCGTGGGCGCTCCGCCGAACACTATTTTGAAGTGCTGCAATCGAACCTCGAAGAACTGGAACGGCTGCGCTCGATCATCAACGACATGCTGTTCCTCGCCAGCGCCGATCAAGGCAGCAAGGCCACCAAACTGACGTCCACCTCGCTCGCCGATGAAGTGGCGACGACGCTGGAGTACCTGGATTTCATTCTTGAGGATGCGCAGGTTCAGGTGCAGGTCAGCGGTGATGCACAGGTGCGGATCGAGATCGCCCATCTGCGCCGGGCGTTGATCAATTTGCTGAGCAACGCGGTGCAGCACACCGAGCCAGGGCAAATGATTCAGGTGCGGATCGAGGTCGAGGAGCATCAGGTGAGTATTGGCGTCGCCAACCCCGGATCACCGATTCCCAGCGAGCATTTACCGCGGCTGTTTGAGCGGTTTTATCGAGTGGATGCGTCGCGCAGCAACAGCGGCAACAATCACGGGTTGGGGCTGGCGATCGTCAAGGCGATTGCCCTGATGCATGGCGGGGATGTGTTTGTGCGCAGTGACCACGGGATGAATACCTTCGGGATTCATCTCCCCGTCTAGCCCTGATGCGACCGGATCCTGTAGCAGCTGGCGAAGCCTGCGTCGGCCGGTCCGCGCTCGGGCGCAGCAGTCGTGAAATCAGCCGCCTCGGTCTGTCAGAAAAACCGCATGTGCCGCATTTACGACTGTTGCACAGCCGGACGCAGGCTTCGCCAGCTGCTACAGGTGCGGCGTTGCTCTTCTTACTATTGCTTTTACCGCAATAGTCCTTTCTTGAACTGGCTCTGTTTCCCATCGGCCAAGATCCTTATCTTTGCCCGCACCAAACAGCACTTGCCAAGCAAGAAGGTTTTAAAGATGTCCAACATCAAGGGTATTGCCAGCGCTTTCGTTTTGTCCTCATTGTTCCTGTCTTCGTTCGCCATGGCGGAAGAATCGCAGACGTTCGTCACGCAAAATGCCACGCGCGCCACAGCGTACGATCAATATCAGAGCGAAATGACTGCCAAGGCTCAGGACGCTGCGCAACCCCCTCAAACATCGATTTCTGCAAGCCAGTCACGGATTGAGAAAGACAGCTGATTCATCGAACGACTCTGTTTCCCTCGACACTTTTCATCGGCTCTTCCCTTTGAAAAGTTGTCTTCAAAGCCGCTGCTATCAGCGGCTTTTTTCATTGGGACTACCGCAAGTGCGTTCCCGCTCAATGTCTTCTAAGCTTGAACAAGTAAAGGCCGGCGCGTTTTGCTGGCCTTTTTTATGCGCCTCAACCAGACATCAGCCCATGCCCGTGAGCCGCCCTCCTCCCCCTCCAGGCAAGACCGGTCGACCTGAGCTGATGGTGATGCTTGGCAGTTCGCTGACGGTGATTGCGATTCTCAGCATCGTTGGCTTCCTCCTGATTCGCGAACACGCCAACGCCCAGCAGGCCGCCACCCGTAGCGCGACGACCATTGCGCAGTTGATTGACGCTGACGTGTTGCGCACCGTCGAGCTCTACGACTTGACCCTGCAAGGTCTGATTGCGGCCTCGCAACGGGAAGACCTGAAACAGGTTTCGGCGCAGATACGCCATCTGGTGCTGTTCGACCGCTCCACCACGGCGCGCTTCAAGGGCGATATTTTGTTGCTGGACAAGCACGGTGAAGTGCTCGCCGATTCATCGCTGATCGAGCCCAAGCCCGGTAACTTCGCCGATCGCGACTATTTCCTCGCCCATGCTTTCAACCGTGACACAGGCATGTTCATCAGCCGTCCGTTCAAGCCGCGCTGCGACTGCGATGACAGCGAGGAGTGGCGTATCAGTTTTAGCCGACGCATTTCCTCGTCCAGTGGCGAGTTTTTAGGCGTGGCGGTGGCATCGATGCGCCTCGCGTACTTTGAACAATTATTCAACAGCCTGGACATCGGCAACGACAGTACCCTGAGCATCCTCAATGACGACGGCATTCTGCTGGCGCAAAAGCCTCACCTGATCAACGACCCCATCGGCAAGAACTTCGCCAGTCGGCCCAATGTCGAGCGCATCCTGCGAGAGGGCGCGGGCAGCTTCGACAGCGTGTCGAGCGTCGATCATCAACAACGCCTGTACACTTTTTCGAGGGTCGGCAACCTGCCGTTGACGGTTATCGTCGCCCTCTCGGGCAACGAAGTGTTCGCCACCTGGAAACGCACGGCGGTGGTGATCAGCGGTGCCACCGGCGTGCTGTGCATCGGTCTGCTCTGGCTGACCTGGTTGCTATGCCGCGAGCTTCGCCTGCGCCATCACGCCGAGCAGGAGCTGGTGCTATTGGCTGCCACCGATGCCCTGACCGGAGTCGCCAACCGCCGGACCCTGGATCAAACCCTTCGCCATGAGTGGTTTCGCGCCCAACGTTCGGGCAAGCCACTGTCGGTGCTAATGATCGACGCCGACCACTTCAAGGCGTTCAACGATCGCCATGGCCATAAGGGCGGCGACGATGCGCTACGGGCAGTGGCCAAGGTGATCAGCGCCAATGTCCGGCGGCCTGGAGATTTGGTGGCGCGGTATGGCGGAGAGGAGTTTTCGGTGATTCTGGCGGAAACGGACAGCGCGGGGGCCGGGCTGATTGCTGAAAAAATCCGGGGGGCGGTGGAGCAGATGCCATTGATGGCGGGCGCTGAAACGCCGATTACTGTCAGTATCGGGATCAGTACCTGGACGACGGAGAAAAAAATCAGCCTGGAACAGTTGCTGTTTGCGGCGGACAAGGCGTTGTATCAGGCCAAGGCAGGGGGGAGAAATCGGGTGGTGGCTGCGCAGTGAATCCTGCGTTGCGGCGGCCGGCCCTATCGCGAGCAGGCTCGCTCCTACAGGGGTACTCGGTCTACTGTGGGAGCGAGCCTGCTCGCGATAGGGCCAGTATGGCGCCACAAAGTTTGAGAGATAAAAAAAGGCCACCCGAAGGCAGCCTTTAAAAACTAGAGAGGTTTTTTGCTTACACGGCCGCGACAGGACGCATGTAAGAGATCGGTGCAGTGCTGGCGTCTTCGAAAGTCACGACTTCCCAAGCATCTGTCTGCTCAATCAACTTGCGCAGCAGCTGGTTGTTCAATGCATGTCCGGACTTGAAGCCCTTGAACTCACCAATCAGGCTATTGCCCAGCAGGTAGAGGTCACCAATTGCATCGAGGATCTTGTGCTTCACGAATTCGTCTTCATAGCGAAGGCCGTCTTCGTTCAGTACACCATCCGCGTCGACCACAATAGCGTTTTCAACGCTGCCGCCGAGTGCGAGGTTGTGCTTGCGCAGGTACTCGATGTCACTCATGAAACCAAAGGTACGGGCGCGGCTGACTTCTTTTACGAACGAAGTGCTGGAAAAATCCACGCTTGCACTTTGTGTGCGGTCACGGAAAACCGGGTGATCGAAATCGATCTCGAAGCTCACCTTGAAACCTTCGAAAGGGACGAAAGTGGCGCGCTTGTCGCCGTCTTCCACTGTCACTTCCCGCAGGATCCGGATGAACTTCTTGGCGGCATCCTGCTCTTCCAGGCCAGCCGATTGAATCAGGAATACGAAAGGTCCAGCGCTACCATCCATGATTGGTACTTCGGACGCGGAGAGCTCGACGTAGGCGTTATCGATGCCCAGGCCAGCCATGGCCGAGAGCAAGTGCTCCACCGTGTCCACTTTGACGTCACCGTTGACCAGTGTGGTCGACATAGTGGTTTCGCCAACGTTTTCTGCGCGAGCAGGTATCTGCACCACAGGATCGAGGTCAGCACGACAAAACACAATGCCGGTGTCGATAGGCGCGGGCTTGAGGGTCAGGTATACCTTCTCCCCGGAGTGCAGGCCTACACCTGTGGCACGGATAATATTTTTCAGTGTGCGTTGTTTAATCATGGCTTGGGCCGCTTCAGCGCAAATTGCGAACTGGTATCAACAAAGGCTGGCGATGATAGCAGACCAGACCTTTGCTGAACACCAATCAACTTCATAGCCCTGATACATTCCATCAATCAGCCTGACGACGCAGGAATGCCGGGATGTCCAGGTAGTCCAGATCATCTTGCGGATTCATCTTCGCGGCAGTCGCAGCACCGGCCTGAGCCTGGTTGCGCATGACGGTCGGACGGTCCAGGTCACGGTAGTTTACCGCCGGTTGTTCCTGACGAGCGGGAGCCGATTGTTGCGGCTGGGAGGCCATCGAGGTGTGAACGGTGTTGTCGATGACCTTCACAGGCTTCTCGATTTTAGCGCCCAGACCAGTAGCAACCACAGTCACGTGCAACTCATCGCGCATGTCCGGATCGATAACGGTACCGACCTTGACCATCGCGTGCTCGGAGGCGAAGGCTTCAATGATGCTACCCACGTCGGAGTACTCACCCAGAGACAGATCAGGACCGGCGGTGATGTTCACCAGGATGCCGCGTGCACCTTGCAGGTTCACGTCTTCGAGCAACGGGTTGCGAATGGCCGCTTCGGTGGCCTCGCGCGCGCGGTTCGGACCGCTGGCGCAGCCAGTGCCCATCATCGCCATGCCCATTTCGCTCATCACGGTACGTACGTCGGCGAAGTCGACGTTGATCATGCCCGGACGCTTGATGATGTCGGAGATACCGCGAACGGCACCGGCCAGCACATCGTCAGCCTTGGCGAATGCGGACAGCAGGCTTGCGTCCTTGCCAAGAATGGTCAGCAGTTTCTCGTTGGGAATGGTGATCAACGAGTCGACGCTTTCAGACAGCAGACGGATGCCTTCGTCGGCGATCTGCATGCGCTTGCGACCTTCGAACGGGAACGGACGAGTCACCACCGCAACGGTGAGGATCCCCATTTCCTTGGCCACTTCGGCAATGATTGGCGCCGCACCGGTACCGGTACCGCCGCCCATGCCAGTGGTGATGAACACCATGTTGGTGCCCTGCAGGACTTCGGCAATACGCTCACGGTCTTCGAGAGCGGCCTGACGACCCACTTCAGGGTTGGCGCCGGCGCCAAGACCTTTGGTCACACCGGTACCCAGTTGCAGGATGGTCCGCGCGCCGATGGATTTCAGCGCCTGGGCATCAGTGTTGGCGCAGATGAATTCAACGCCTTCAATGTTGCTCTTGACCATGTGATTCACAGCGTTTCCGCCGCCACCGCCAACACCGATAACTTTAATAACCGGGCTTGCGGGGATGTTGTCTACGAGTTCGAACATTTTCCCTCTCCTTTACATTCTCTAGTTTTTTCGCCTACTGCCTGTTTCTACAACGGTGCCGCGGTAAATCTTTAGAAGTTGCCTTGTACCCAGCTCTTGATGCGATCGAGCAAGGCGGCTTTCGGTTCGTCATTGCTGTAGCTGTCACGGCTGCTGATGCCCGAGAACGAAATCCCGTCGGACTGCTTTTGCAGGCCGTACATCAACAGACCAACGCCTGTGGAATAAATCGGGTTGCGAACCACGTCGTCCAGGCCCTTGACGCCATGCGGCACGCCCAGGCGCACCGGCATGTGGAAAATTTCTTCGGCCAGTTCGGTGGCGCCTTCCATCTTCGCCGTACCGCCGGTCAGCACGATGCCGGCCGGGATCAGGTCTTCGTAACCGCTGCGACGCAGTTCGGCCTGGATCAGCGTGAACAGCTCGTCGTAACGCGGCTCGACCACTTCGGCCAGGGCCTGACGGGACAGCTCGCGCGGTGGACGGTCGCCAACGCTTGGGACCTTGATGGTTTCACCGGCACCGGCCAGTTTGGCCAGGGCGCAGGCGTAGCGGATCTTGATTTCTTCGGCGTACTGGGTCGGGGTGCGCAACGCCATGGCGATGTCGTTGGTCACCTGATCGCCCGCAATCGGGATCACTGCGGTGTGACGGATCGCACCCTCGGTGAAGATGGCGATGTCGGTGGTGCCGCCGCCGATGTCCACCAGGCATACGCCGAGCTCTTTCTCGTCGTCGGTCAGGACCGAATACGCGGAAGCCAGTTGTTCGAGAATGATGTCGTCGATTTCCAGGCCACAACGACGCACGCATTTTTCAATGTTCTGTGCGGCGTTGACGGCGCAAGTGACCACGTGAACCTTGGCTTCCAGACGCACGCCGGACATGCCCAGTGGCTCACGGACGCCTTCCTGGTTATCGATCACGTAATCCTGCGGCAAGGTGTGCAGCACGCGCTGGTCCGCTGGGATCGCCACAGCCTGGGCAGCGTCGAGGACGCGCTCAAGGTCGGCCGGGCTGACTTCGCGATCACGAATGGCGACGATGCCGTGGGAGTTCAGGCTGCGGATGTGATTGCCGGCCACGCCGACAAACGCCGAGTGAATGCGGCAACCGGCCATCAACTGCGCTTCTTCGATGGCGCGCTGGATCGACTGCACGGTGGATTCGATGTTCACCACCACGCCTTTCTTCAGGCCACGGGACGGATGGGTACCGATCCCGACGATTTCCAGCGTGCCGTCGTCCGCAACCTCGCCGACCAGCGCCACCACCTTGGAGGTGCCGATATCGAGACCGACGATCATTTTGCCGCTTTGCACGTTTGCCATGGGTCCTGCCTCTTCTTAATTCTTCGCGACAGCGGGTTGGGCTATCGTGGGCGCTACAGGTTCCCGCCAGCCAACAGCGAGGCCGTTGGCGTAGCGCAGATCGATGCGCGCAATGTTCGTAATCTGTTCTTTAAGCGTCTTGTCATAGATGGCGATGAAACGGCGCATCTTCTCCACCAGCTTGCCCCGCCCCAGCAGCAGTTCGATCCCGGGACCGGCACTGCCGGCGCCGGTGGTCAGGAACCAGCTGCCGCGTTCACGCAACTCCAGGCGTGCAATCGAGAAGCCCAGCGGCCTGAGCATCTGGCTCAGCACCTGGTATTGCTGCATCACCTGCTGTTGAGCCCGTTGTGGGCCGAACAGCTGTGGCAAGTGTTCGTAGTTCGCCAGCTCACGCGGGGTGAATGCCTGGCCCTGGTTGTTCAACAGCGATTCATCGCCCCAACGGGCCACCGGCAGTTGTTCTTCCAGGCGGATCACTACTTGATCCGGCCACACCCGGCGCACTTCGGCGTGGGCGATCCATGGCATCGTTTCAAGCTCGGTACGCATGCTCTCCAGGTCGATGGTGAAGAAGCTCGACGCCACGTACGGGGCGATCCGCTGCTGCACGGCTTGCTGGCTGATGTAACTCAAATCGCCCTGCACGTTGATCTTGGTAATCGGCCGGTCGGCGTAAGGCAGCAAACGCTGCGCGCCTTCGTAAGTACCAAACCCCAGCGCAACCAACAGCACCGGCCAGAACAAGGCTTTGAGAAAACCAAAATTGGCTTTCGGCAGGCGCATCGACATCGGCTCTTTGGCCACCATTCGGCTGGCACCCCGTGGCACCGGCTTGCGGCCGGGTGCTGGAGGAGGCTGATGTCTTAGCTGCGCGCCTTGCATGGTCTTAACCTCTTACCTCGAAACTGGCTGCCAGAATGGCCAGAACCAGTTGCTGGAAATCCAGACCGGCAGCACGGGCCGCCATCGGCACCAGGCTGTGATCGGTCATACCCGGTGCGGTGTTCACTTCCAGGAACCAGAACTGCCCGTCGGAATCCTGCATCACGTCTGCCCTGCCCCAACCGGCGATACCCAGCGCCTCGCAGGCTTTCGCCGTGAGGTCCATGAGTTCCTTTTCCTTGGTGCTGTCCAGCCCGCACGGAATGCGGTACTGGGTATCGTTGGCGATGTACTTGGCGTCGTAGTCGTAGAAGCTGTGCGTCGTGCCCAGGGCAATCGGAGGCAACACCTGGTCACGCAGGGTGGCGATGGTGAACTCCGGACCGTGAATCCATTGTTCGACCAACACTTGCGAATCGTAGGTACTGGCCGCTTTCCAGGCGTCGATCAATTCGGACGCGGAACTCACTTTGGCCATACCGATACTTGAACCTTCATGCGCCGGTTTGACGATCAAAGGGAAGCCCAGTTCCGTCGCTGCCGAAATACAATCGGCTTCGCTGCTCAATACGGCGTGACGCGGCGTCGGAATACCCAGGCTGTGCCAGACCTGTTTGGTGCGCAGCTTGTCCATGGCCAGCGCCGAAGCCAGAATGCCGCTGCCGGTGTACGGAATACCCAGGCATTCGAGCAGGCCCTGCATGCTGCCGTCTTCGCCACCACGACCGTGGAGGATGATGAAGGCGCGGTCGATCTTTTCGTTGAGCAAACGCTGCAACAGGTCATCGCCGACGTCGAGATCGAACGCGTCCACACCGGCACTTTGCAGTGCTGCGAGGACCGCGTTACCCGATTTCAGGGAAACTTCCCGCTCGGCACTCTTGCCGCCGAAGAGCACGGCAACGCGGCCGAAGTCTGTCGGCGCGACAGTGGAGACGAGGTTGGCGTAAGCAGCAGTCATTTCAACTTCCCCACGCTTGGCGCGGCAACGGCGCCAGCGAACAACGGACTGTTCAAAAGTTTGGGTGCAAGGCCACCGATATCACCGGCGCCCTGGCACAGCAGGATGTCGCCGGCACGCAGCAGTGGCTTGACCAGCGGCGCAAGATCGACACCGCGCTCGATGTAAATCGGGTCCAACTGACCGCGCTGACGGATGCTGTTGCACAACTTGCGGCTGTCGGCGCCCGGGATCGGCTCTTCGCCAGCCGGATAGACTTCCATCAACAGCAGGACGTTGGCGTCAGCCAGTACATTGACGAAATCGTCGTACAGGTCGCGGGTGCGGCTGTAACGGTGCGGCTGGTAAACCATCACCAGGCGGCGCTCCGGCCAGCCACCACGCACGGCTTTGATAACCGCGGCGACTTCGGTCGGGTGGTGACCGTAGTCGTCGACCAGCATCACGTTGCCGCCTTCGACCGGCAGTTCGCCGTAGACCTGGAAGCGACGACCGACACCCTGGAACCCGGACAAGCCCTGGACAATGGCTTCATCGCTGACACCTTCGTCAGAGGCGATGCAGATGGTGGCCAGCGCGTTCAATACGTTGTGGTTGCCCGGCATGTTCACCGAGACATCCAGCGGCTCGCGATCAGGGCGCAGCACCGTGAAGAAAGTCTGCATGCCTTGCTGACGCACATTGATGGCGCGTACGTCGCAGTCATCGCCAAAGCCGTAAGTGACGGTCGGGCGTTTGACCTGCGGGAGGATTTCACGCACCACCGGATCGTCCAGGCACACCACAGCCAAACCGTAGAACGGCAGGTTGTGAAGGAACTCGACGAAGGTTTTCTTCAGTTTGTTGAAGTCACCGTCGTAGGTCGCCATGTGATCGGCGTCGATGTTGGTGACCACGGCCACCAGCGGCTGCAAGTGCAGGAAACTGGCGTCGCTTTCGTCGGCTTCGGCAATCAGGTAACGACTGGTGCCGAGCTGGGCATTGGTGCCCGCGGCATTCAGACGGCCACCAATGACGAACGTCGGGTCCAGGCCACCGGCCGCGAACACCGAAGCGATCAGGCTGGTGGTGGTGGTTTTACCGTGCGTACCGGCGACGGCGATACCGTGACGGTAGCGCATCAGTTCGGCCAGCATCTCGGCGCGAGGCACCACCGGAATACGGCGTTCCAGCGCAGTCGCGACTTCCGGGTTGGAGGTGTTGACGGCGCTCGACACCACCAACACATCGGCAGACGCGGCGTTCTCGGCGCGGTGGCCGATAAAGATCTGCGCGCCGAAAGACTCCAGGCGCTCGGTCACTGGCGACGCTTTCAGGTCGGAACCGGACACTTCATAGCCCAGGTTCAACAACACTTCAGCGATGCCGCACATGCCCACGCCGCCGATACCGACGAAGTGGATTTTACGGATGCGGCGCATTTCCGGTTGCGGCATGGCTTTCTGATTCTCAACCATGGGCCACCTCCAGGCAGGTATCGACCACGTTACGGGTGGCATCGGGTTTGGCCAGGCGGCGTGCCGCGCAGGCCATATCGTTGAGTCGTTGTGGTTGCATCAGGACCTCTGTCAGGCGAGCGGCAAGATCCGCTGCGCCAGTCGTTCTTTGCGGCATCAGGAAGGCAGCGCCTTCACGGGCCAAATAATCGGCGTTGCGGGTCTGGTGATCGTCGATCGCGTGGGGCAAAGGCACCAGCATCGAAGGCAGACCGGCGGCGGCCAGTTCACTGATGGTCAGCGCGCCTGCGCGGCACACCACCAGGTCGGCCCAGCCATAGGCTTGGGCCATGTCTTTGATGAAAGGCTGCACTTGCGCCTCGACGCCAGCCGCGCGATAGCGCTCTGCAGTCACTTCATCGTGGTTTTTTCCGGCCTGATGAAACACTTCCGGACGCAGGTCGGGGTCGACTTGCGACAGGGCTTCAGGCAGCAGTTTGTTCAACGGTTCTGCGCCCAGGCTTCCGCCCAGGATCAGCAAACGCGCCTTGCGACCAGCCAGGGCTGGTCGCGCTGTTTCGAGGAACAGCTCGGTGCGCACCGGGTTACCGGTGGTCCGACGGCTGTCCGACAGGGTAAAGGTGTCGGGGAACGCTTCACAGACCCGGGCGGCCAACGGCACCAGCAACCGATTGGCGGTACCGGCCACGGCGTTTTGTTCGTGAACGATCACCGGCACACCAGACAGTTTGGCGGCAACACCACCAGGGCCGGTCACAAAACCACCGAAGCCGACCACGCACACCGGCTGCAGCTGACGAATGATCGCCCGCGCCTGCCAGACGGATTTGAGCAACATGAACGGTGCCTTGAGCAAGGACAGCTTGCCCTTGCCGCGCAGACCGCTGGCGTTGATCCGATGCAGCTCGATACCGGCCATCGGCACCAGATCGTTCTCGATGCCACGCGGTGTTCCGAGCCAATGCACGGTGTAACCGCGGGCCTGGAATTCACGAGCACAGGCCAGCGCAGGGAACACGTGGCCCCCGGTGCCGCCCGCCATGATCAATACGTTAGCGCCCATGGGTCGGCTCCTCGGCGAAGTCGCTCTCATGGAACTCCATCTCTTCACTGCCCAGGTGGGTTCGACTCTCCCACTCTATGCGTAGCAACAAGCCGAGACAGGCACCGCAAATCACCAGCGAACTGCCGCCATAACTGAGGAACGGCAGCGTCAGGCCTTTGGTCGGAAGCAGACCGACGTTCACGCCGATGTTGATCAGGAACTGACCGATCCACAGGAACGACAGGCCGTACGCGATGTAGGCGGCGAAGAATTGCTTGGCCTTCTCGGCCCAATAACCAATGTACATGCCACGAATACAGACAAAGGTGAACAGCGCCACGGTGCACAACGAACCCACGGCACCCAGTTCTTCAGCCAGTACCGAGAACACGAAGTCAGTGTGAGCTTCAGGCAGGTAGAACTGTTTCTGCACGCTGTTGCCCAGGCCAACGCCCAGCCACTCGCCGCGGCCGAACGCGATCAATGCTTGCGACAACTGATAGCCGGCACCGAACTGGTCGGCCCACGGATCGGCAAAGTTGGTCAGGCGCGCCATTCGATATGGCTGCACTTGAATCAACAACACCACCGCCGCGACGGCCAGGACCACCATCAAGGAAAACCGGAACAGCCCGACCCCGCCAAGGAAAAGCATCGCCGCAGCCGCCCCCATCATCACGACAGTGGCACCGAAGTCCGGCTCCATCAGCAACAGCCCTGCCATCGGCAACAGCAYGATGAACGGCTTGAAGAAGCCCATCCAGCTTTCACGCACTTCTTTCTGGCGACGCACCAGATAACCGGCGAGGTAGATCACCACGAACACCTTGGCGATCTCGGAAGGCTGAACGTTGAAGAAACTGAAGCCGATCCAGCGCATCGAACCGTTCACTTCACGGCCGATCCCCGGAACGATCACCATCACCAGCAAACCGAACGCACCCAGCAGCATCATCCAGCCCAAGCGTTGCCAGGTGGCAATCGGAATCATCATGGTGACGATGCAGGCCCCCAGGCCCAGCACCACGTAAATAAGGTGGCGAATCATGTAATACAGCGCACTGCCCGACTGCACCGCCCCCACTTCGGTCGATGCCGATGCAATCATGACCAGCCCCAGGCCGATCAATGCCAGGCAACCGGCGAGCATCGGGAAATCGAGGTCGATACCGCGCCCGGTGATGATCGGCGACGGATAAGGCTTGATGATGTTTTTCAGGCTCATGCCAGTTCCTCCACGGCTTGGACGAACTGGTGACCACGGTCTTCGTAGTTCTTGAACATGTCGAAACTGGCGCAGGCAGGTGACAGCAGCACCACGTCACCTGGTTCGGCAACAGCGCGGCATTGCTCCACGGCTTCAACCAGTGAGCTGACGCGAATCAGCGGTACGGCTTCGCCGATGGCCTGGCCGATCTTGTCGGAATCACGGCCCATCAGGATCACGGCGCGGCAGTTGGCCGCCACCGGATCACGCAGATCATTGAACTCGGCACCCTTGCCGTCGCCACCGGCGATCAGCACGATCTTGCCACCGATGTCCGCACCCAGGCCTTCGATGGCTGCCAGCGCGGCGCCGACGTTGGTGGCTTTGGAGTCGTTGTAATAGCCGACGCCATCCAGGTCACGGACCCACTGGCAACGATGCTCAAGCCCGGCGAAGGAGCGCAGGGCCGTGAGCATGGCGTCGAATGGCAGACCGACAGCGTGGCCCAGCGCCAAGGCCGCCAAGGCATTGGATTGGTTGTGGGCACCACGGATTTTCAACTCGCGCACCGGCATCAGGTTCTGGAATTCGAAGGACAGGTACTTCTCGCCATCTTCTTCGCGGATACCGAAGGCCTTGAAATCCGGTTTGCTCAACCCGAAGGTCCAGCATGGCTGGCCCTCGCCAATCAACGGGCGGCTCAGGGCGTCCTGACGGTTGACCACAAACTGTTTGGCGCCACGGAAGATACGGTGCTTGGCCAGGTGATAGGCCGGCAGACCGCTGTAACGGTCCATGTGGTCTTCGCTGACGTTGAGTACGGTCGCCACTTCGGCGTTAAGTTGATCGGTGGTTTCCAGCTGGAAACTCGACAACTCCATCACGTACAGCTCGATGTCATCGCCAAGCAGGTCCAGTGCCGGCGTACCGAGGTTGCCGCCGACGGCAACTCGCTTGCCCGCCGCGGCCGCCATCTCGCCGACCAGGGTAGTGACGGTGCTTTTCGCGTTGGAACCGCTGATGGCGACAATCGGTGCCTTCGCGTTACGCGCGAACAGCTCGATGTCGCCGGACAATTTCACGCCACGGGCAGCGGCAGCCTGCAGGGCCGGGGTCGCCAGCGCCAGGCCAGGGCTCACGTAGAGCTCGTCGGCACGGCACAGGAACTCGACGTCCAGCTCGCCACAACGCACTTCCACGTGCGGATAGTCACGCTTGAGCGCGGCCAGTTCCGGTGGATTTTCCCGCGTATCGGCGACAGCAAACGACGTGCCCCGGTTCGCCAGGAAGCGAACCAGGGACATGCCGCTCTTGCCGAGGCCGACAACGATGCGGAAGTGGTCAGAAGCGATCAGAGACACGAGTTTCTACCTCAGCTTCAGGGTGGCAAGGCCGACCAGGACGAGAATCACGGTGATGATCCAGAAACGGACGATCACGCGTGGCTCAGGCCAGCCCTTGAGTTCAAAGTGGTGGTGAATCGGTGCCATGCGGAACACACGGCGACCGGTCATCTTGAAAGAAGCAACCTGGATGACGACCGACAGGGTCTCCATCACGAACACACCGCCCATGATGAACAGGACGATTTCCTGACGGACGATCACCGCGATGGTGCCCAGGGCCGCGCCCAGCGCCAGTGCGCCGACGTCGCCCATGAAAACCTGTGCCGGGTAGGTGTTGAACCACAGGAACCCGAGGCCCGCACCGATCAACGCGCCGCAGAACACAATCAGTTCACCCGCGCCCGGTACATAGGGAATCAGCAGGTATTCAGCGAATTTCACGTTACCCGACAGGTAGCAGAAGATCCCCAGACCACCGCCGACCATCACGGTCGGCATGATGGCCAGACCATCGAGGCCGTCAGTCAGGTTGACGGCGTTGCTCGAGCCGACGATCACGAAGTAGGTCAGCACGATGAAGCCTGCGCCCAACGGAATGCTGTAATCCTTGAGCATCGGCAGAATCAGGGTGGTTTCCACCGGAGTAGCAGCGGTCATGTAAAGGAAGACCGCTGCGCCCAGACCAAACACCGACTGCCAGAAGTACTTCCAGCGGCTCGGCAAGCCACGGGAGTTTTTCTCGATCACTTTGCGGTAATCGTCGACCCAGCCGATGGCGCCGAACAACAAGGTCACCAGCAGCACAGTCCAGACATAACGGTTGCTCAGGTCGGCCCAGAGCAAGGTGCTGACGCCGATGGACGACAGAATCAGCGCGCCGCCCATGGTCGGAGTACCCGACTTGGACAAGTGCGATTGTGGACCGTCGTTGCGAACGGATTGACCGATCTGACGGTTCTGCAAGGTGCGGATCATCCACGGGCCATAGCACAGCGACAAGACCAGCGCAGTCAGCACACCGAGAATCCCGCGCAGGGTCAGGTACTGAAAGACCGCGAAGCCTTTGTAGAACTGTTGCAGATACTCCGCTAGCAGCAGCAGCATTAATGTTTCTCCAGACTGGACCCGCACAAAGCGGCGACGATGTTTTCCATCGCAGCGCTACGCGAGCCCTTGATCAAAATGGTGGTGTTGGTGTCTTGCTCGGCGCCCAGGGCCTTGATCAGCTCAGCCTGAGTGCTGAAGTGAAAGGCCTGTGGACCGAAAGCGTTTACGGCGTGAACCATGTTGGGTCCGACGGCATACAGCGCGGACACCTTGCCGCGGGCGTATTCACCCACATCGCGGTGCCCCTGCTCCGCCCAATCGCCCAACTCGCCGATGTCTCCGAGCACCAGGACGGTGCGACCGGAAAAGCCGGCGAGTATATCAACGGCGGCACACATGGAGGTCGGGTTTGCGTTGTACGTGTCATCAATCACGCGCATGCCATTGGTGGCCAGTTGCGCGACGGTGCGCCCTTTGACCGGTTGCACGGCGGCCAGCCCCGTGGCGATGCCGAACAGCGACACGCCCAAGGCATGAGCGGCAGCGGCGGCAGCCATGGCGTTTGCGACGTTATGCGTGCCGAGCAGGTTCAATTGAACGCGCTCCACCCCTTCAGGCGTGTGCAGGTTAAACGCCGGGCAACCACGAGCATCGCGGTCCAGGTCGCTGGCGTAGAAGTCGGCACTGAGGTTGCTCAGGGCGAATGTCAGCACTTTGCGCCCGGCCGCGCGGGCCTTCCAGATTTCAAACGCCTTGTCGTCGAGATTAAGAACGGCGATGCCATCGGCCTCGAGCCCTTCAATAATTTCGCCTTTGGCTTCAACGATTTTTTCCGGCCCGCCGAACTCGCCAACGTGGGCGGTCCCGGCGTTGTTGAGGATGGCCACGTGAGGTTTGGTCATGCCCACGGTGTAGGCAATTTCGCCAAGGCGCGAAGCACCGAGCTCGATCACGGCAGCGGTGTGTTCCGGCGCGAGTTCGAGCAAGGTCAGCGGTACGCCGAGGTCGTTGTTCAGGTTGCCACGGGTGGCCAACACCGGACCGCGCGTGCGCAGGATGCTCGCGAGCATTTCCTTGACCGTGGTCTTGCCGCTGGAACCGGTGATGGCCGCGACCGGGTTGGTGAACGCCGCACGGTTCAGTGCACCCAGTTGGCCGAGAGCCTGGCGGGTGTCATTGACCAGTAGCTGTGGCAGTGCGCTGTCGGCGACTTCGCGCTCGACCAACACTGCGACGGCGCCTTTGGCTGCGACATCGTTCAAATAGTCGTGACCATCGAAACGCGGGCCAGTCAGGGCAATAAACAGTTGGCCGGGCTTGATCGCACGGCTGTCTATGCTGACGCCGTCGAACGTGGCGTCGGCAGTGATCAGGCGAGCATTCAGCGCGCCAGTCAATTCGCTCAACTTCAAGGCTTTAAGCATGGGCCACCTCCCACGCGGTCAGGGCATGATCGGCCTCGACCAGATCGGAGAAGGCGTGACGCTCGCCGTTGATTTCCTGATAGTCCTCGTGACCTTTACCGGCCAGAACAATCACGTCATCCACCGAAGCGCTGGCGATCAACTGGGCAATCGCCTGGCCCCGGCCTGCCACGAAAGTCACTTTATCCACAGCCTTGAAGCCGGCGCGGATGTCATCGAAGATCACCGCCGGGTCTTCGGTGCGCGGATTGTCATCGGTCACCAGCACACCGTCGGCCAGACGCTCAACCACTTCAGCCATCAGCGGACGCTTGCCGCGATCACGATCGCCGCCGCAGCCGAACAGGCACAGCAAGCGACCTTTGGCGTGTGGACGCAGGGCCATCAAGACTTTTTCCAGCGCGTCCGGGGTGTGCGCGTAATCGACCACCACCAGCGGCTGAGTACCGCCACCCAGGCGCTGCATGCGACCGGCCGGGCCTTCGAGCTTCGGCAGGACGTGGAGGATTTCGTCCAGCGCGTAATCCAGACCGAGCAAGGCGCCGACCGCGGCCAGTACGTTGCTCAGGTTGAAACGACCGAGCAAGGCGCTGCGCAAATGGTGCTCGCCCTGAGGCGTCACCAATGTGGCGCGCACACCTTCGTCGTCGAATTGCGCTTCACGGCAATACAGGTAGGCGCTGGTGTCTTCCAGGCTGTAGGTGATCAAACGCGACTCACCCTTTTCGGCGGCCAGTTGGCGGCCGAATTCGTCGTCGAGGTTAATCACCCGGCACTTCAAATCGTTCCAGGCAAACAGCCTGGCCTTGGCTTCGCCGTAGGCCTGCATGGTGCCGTGGTAATCGAGGTGATCGCGGGACAGGTTGGTCATCACCGCCACATCAAACGCCAGCGCGGTCACGCGGCCCTGATCCAGACCGTGGGAGGAGACTTCCATGGCAACGGCTTTGGCGCCGGCCTTTTTCAGGTCGGCCAGGGTCGCTTGCACGGCGATCGGGTTCGGCGTGGTGTGCAGACCGCTTTCCAGCGCGCCGTAGAAACCGGAGCCCAGCGTGCCAACGATGCCGCAGTGTTGGCCCAGCAGATCGAGCGCCTGGGCCACCAGTTGAGTCACGCTGGTTTTGCCATTGGTGCCGGTCACGCCAATCAGATTCAAGTGACGGCTCGGGTCGCCATAAAAACGCCCGGCGATGTCCGACAGCTGCGCCGCCAGGCCTTTGACCGGAATCAGCGGCACTTCGGTGATCGGCAATACGGTTGCGCCTTCGACTTCATAAGCCACAGCGGCAGCGCCGCGTTGCAGGGCGTCGGCGATGTGCGCGCGACCGTCGAAGCGCCCGCCCGGGACGGCGAGAAACAGATCGCCAGCGCGCACGTTGCGGCTGTCGAGTGCCAATTCGCGGATCAACAGATCGCGACCGGCGTGGGCAAAAATTTTGTTCAGACTCAGAGACATCAGCCGCGCCCTCCATTGGCTTTCAGCGGTACGACGGGGGTTGCATTCGCGGTTTCAGTCGGCGGCAGGTTGTCCGGCGTAATGTTCATCAGGCGCAGTGTCCCGGACATCACTTTGCTGAACACTGGCGCCGAGACCAGACCACCGAAGTAACCGGCCTTGGTCGGTTCATCGATGACCACGACGATCGCGTAACGCGGATCGCTCATCGGCCCGAAGCCTGCGAACAGCGAGCGGTAAGAGTTCTCGGCGTAGCCTTTGGTGCCCACCGACGTCTTGCGCGCAGTACCCGACTTGCCGGCCACGTGATACGCCGGCACTTGCGCACGGAATACACCGCGCGGTGCCTCGATCACTTGGGTCAGCATGGTTTGCATGGTTTTCGAGACGGCTTCCGGCAGCACTTGCGTGGTCTGCGGCGCCTTGTCGGTTTTGATCAGGGTCAAGGGTGCGAGGCGACCGTTGTTGGCCAGCGCCGAGAAGGCGTGGACCAGCTGAATCGCGGTCACGGAAACACCGTAGCCGTAGGACAGCGTGGCGGTTTCAGCCTTGCGCCACTCGCGGTAGTTCGGCAGGTTGCCGACACGTTCGCCCGGGAAGCCGAGACCGGTGTCCTGGCCGAGGCCGAGTTTTTGCGCCAGACGGAAAATCGTCTCGCCGCCGATATCGAACGCGACTTTACTCATGCCGACGTTACTGGAATTGATCAGGATGCCGGTCAGGTCGAGTACCGGACCTTCGGACTTCGATACGTCCTTGATGGTGTACTTACCAATCTGCAAGGTGCCTGGATACACCTCGACGGTATCGCTCGGCTTCCAGCGCCCGGTTTCAATCGCGGCGCTCATAGAGACGGCTTTCATGGTCGAACCCGGCTCGAACACGTCGATCATCGCGCGGTTACGCATCATCGCCGGCTGCAGATTGCGACGGTTGTTCGGGTTGTAGGTCGGCTGGTTGACCATGGCCAGGATTTCGCCGGTCTTCACGTCCATGATCACCAGGCTGCCCGCCTTGGCGCCGTTCTCGATGATCGCGTTACGCAGTTCGCGGTTGGCCAGATATTGCAGGCGCAGGTCAATGGACAACGCCAAGGGCTTGCCGGCCTTGGCGTTTTTGGTGACCTGGACATCTTTGATCAGCCTTCCGCGCCGATCCTTGATGACTTGACGCTTGCCGGGGACCCCGGCGAGCCATTCGTCATAGGCTAGCTCGACCCCTTCACGACCGTGATCATCGATGTCGGTAAATCCAACCATGTGCGCGGTGACTTCACCGGCCGGGTAGAAACGCCGGAACTCTTCAATGCCGTAGACGCCCGGTACTTTCAGGTCAAGCACGGACTGGCCCTGCTCGGGGGTCAGCCCACGTACCAGGTAAATGAATTCTTTGTTGGCCTGGGCTTCGAGACGTTCAGCCAGGGCTTTAGGGTCCTGACCCAGGGCAGCCGCCAGTGCCGGCCACTTCTCTTTGGCCGTTTGCATTTCCTTGGCGTTGGCCCACAGCGTGGTGACCGGGGTACTCACGGCCAAAGGCTCGCCGTTACGGTCGGTGATCAGACCACGGTGAGCCGGAATCGGAATATGACGAACGCTACGCGCATCGCCTTGACCTTTAAGGAAGGCACGGTCGACGACTTGCAGGTCGATGATGCGCCAGGAAATCGCCGCAACCATGATGCCGAGCAATCCCACCACCACGCGGAAACGCCATGGGAACATTGCGCCTTCGAGTTTCATCATGGCGCCACCATCTTCACTTCAGCTGCGCCGGGAATGCGCATCTTCAGCTGTTCGGAGGCCAGTACTTCGATACGGCTATGGGCGGTCCAGGTGCTCTGTTCAAGGATCAAACGGCCCCACTCGGCCTGCGCCTTGTCGCGCACGCTCAACTCGTTGTACAGCGAGTTCAACAGCTGACGGTTCCAGTGAGCGCTGTACGAAACGCCGATCGCTGAAACAAGCACGCCCACAAACAACAGCAGCATGAAAAAGCTTCCGCCGGGCAGTGGCTTGGCGAAAAGCTTGCTCACCGCAGCTTCTCCGCCACGCGCATGACGGCGCTACGGGAACGTGGGTTGGCTTTGAGTTCGGCCTCGGAGGCGGACTTGGCTTTGCCATGGATTTTGATGATCGGTTCGAAAGCGACGTGACGTACCGGCAGGTTGCGCGGCAAGTTGTCGGCTTCACCTTTAACCAGTTTGCGCATGAACAGTTTGACGATGCGGTCTTCCAGCGAGTGGAAGCTGATAACGACCAGACGGCCGCCGACTTCCAGGCATTCCAGTGCGGCTTCGAGGCCGGCTTCCAGATCGCCCAGTTCGTTGTTGACGTGAATGCGCAGGCCCTGGAACGCGCGGGTCGCCGGATTCTTGCCTTTTTCCCACGCCGGATTGGCGACTTTCAGGACTTCGGCCAGGTCCGCGGTGCGCTCGAACGGCTTGATGTCGCGACGCTCGGCCACGGCCCGGGCCATACGACCGGAGAAACGTTCTTCGCCATATTCCTTGAACACGCGAGCGATTTCTTCCACCGGTGCGGTGTTGACGAACTCCGCAGCGCTGATCCCGCGGGATGGGTCCATGCGCATGTCCAGCGGGCCGTCATTGAGGAAACTGAAGCCGCGTTCAGGGTCGTCGAGCTGCGGCGAAGACACGCCGAGGTCAAGCAAAACACCACTGACCTTGCCGGCCAGACCGCGCTCGGCGACTTCCGAACCCAGCTCGGCAAAACTGCGCTGCACAACGACAAAGCGGCCGTCTTCGGCCGCTAGCGTCTGCCCGGTGGCAATCGCTTGAGGATCTTTATCAAATCCAAGCAACCGGCCATCGGGACCCAGCTGGCTCAAGATCAGCCGGCTGTGCCCGCCGCGCCCGAACGTGCCGTCCAGATAGCAGCCATCAGGACGTACGGCGAGAGCCTCGACGGCTTCGTCAAGCAGTACGGTGATGTGGTTAAAGCCGCTATCAATAGTCACAGGATCAAATCACGCAGTTCATCAGGCATAGAGCCCGGTTGTTGAATAGCAGCCAGGTCAGCGGCAGAAACCGCATCCCAGGCATCCTCGTCCCACAATTGGAACTTGTTCAGTTGGCCTACCAACATCGCGCGCTTATCCAACTTGGCATATTCACGAAGACGCGGTGGAACCAGAAAACGACCACTGCCATCGAGCTCGAGGTCGACGGCATTACCAATCAGTAAACGTTGCAGGCGGCGGTTCTCTTCGCGAAGCGAAGGCAGTGCGCGCAGTTTGGTTTCAATAACTTCCCACTCATCGAGGGGATAAACACACAAACATGGATCAACGGCGTCAATTGTGACGATTAACTGACCGGAACTACGCGAAACGAGCTCGTCACGGTACCGGCTCGGCATGGCGAGTCGGCCCTTTGCATCGAGACTGATAGCGTTAGCTCCGCGAAACACGTCAGCGTCTCTCCAAATTTTAGCGTTTTACGTTCAAAAAACCCACTTCATGCCACTTTCCGCCACTTGTGCACACTATAGGAATGCGGCCACCGCACCGTCAAGGCGCGGATTAAAGGAAAACCCTTACAGAACTGAGATTTAGGAGCGTAGGAGGAGGTGTTACGGAAATCCGACGTGTCATCACACTCAATAACTTGAGTCAGCACAGAGAGCTGCGCTCGAAAGTTAAAGTAGTTTGTTAAGAGTAAGATTTTTTTGGTATTACGAAAGTGCTTCTGCTGATGATTCGGTAAGGAGGGAATTTGCCACTACCAGCGCCCTGCTCAAAGATTCAAACAGGGAGGAAAAAAAGGTGGAGAGTCGATCTGTAAGCCGGGTTCTGTCTTGAACAGTCATTCGTCTACGATGGCCATCACTGGACATCTTTAGCAACCTACCCGGTCCCAGCGCGGGCCACGCCTTGGGACCCTATTTGGTCTTGCTCCAAGTGGGGTTTACCTAGCCACGAACTGTTGCCAGACGTGCGGTGCGCTCTTACCGCACCTTTTCACCCTTACCGGCGCCGAAGCGCTTAGGCGGTTATTTTCTGTGGCACTTTCCGTAGGCTCACGCCTCCCAGGCATTACCTGGCACTTCGCCCTATGGAGCCCGGACTTTCCTCCCCCCCCTAATTTTCATAGAGGGCAGCGACTGTCCGATCGACTCTCCGCCGCAAAGGTTAACGGCAGAGCGGCCGAAGAACAAGCGCTAAACGCCTTTGCCCCCCCTGCACGTCGGGTTTTACTCGCCCTTCTGCTTATCCAGCGCAACCTGATACAGCACATTCTTGCGCTCGCCGGTGATTTGCGCAGCCAAGGCGGCCGCACGCTTGAGCGGCATCTCTTCGAGCAACAGGTTGAGGATGCGCATCGCTTCGCTGCTGACCGCATCTTCAGTCTCAGGCGCAGCCCAGCCGGCCACCAGCACCACACATTCACCGCGCTGCTGATTGCTGTCCGACTCGACGAACTCACGCAACTCGGCCAATGGCAGACCTTTAAGGGTTTCAAAGGTTTTAGTGATTTCACGAGCCAGCAACGCCTGACGCTCGCCACCGAACACCAGCTCCATGTCTTGCAGGCATTCAAGAATGCGGTGCGGAGCTTCGTAGAAAATCAGCGTGCGCGGCTCTTCCTTTACCAGCTCAAGACGAGCCCGGCGACCGACCGCCTTGGCCGGCAGAAAGCCCTCAAAGATAAACCGGTCGGATGGCAAACCCGCTGCCGACAGAGCCGCGATCAATGCGCAGGCTCCCGGCACCGGCACCACATTGATCCCCGCAGCACGAGCCTGACGCACCAAGTGATACCCGGGATCAGAAATCAACGGCGTGCCGGCATCGGATATCAGCGCCACGTCGTCGCCTGCCAGCAGACGCGTGATAAAGCGGCTACCTTCATCCCGCTCGTTGTGTTCGTGACACGCTGCCAGCGGCGTGGGAATACCGAAATGCTGCATCAATCGCTGGGAGTGGCGAGTATCTTCGGCGGCAATCAACGCCACCTCACGAAGGATCTTCAGCGCACGCGCACTGATGTCGTCCAGGTTGCCGATGGGCGTCGCCACCACATAAAGCGAGCCAGCAGCGGAATTCAAAGCACCTGGAGCAGTCAAAGCGCACACCTCATGATCGGTAAAAAGTGACATTGTAGCGCGTAGCGGCGCTCGCGATACGCCTGGCCCTTCCCGGGTTTTCCCGCCTTTTGTGCAGTGTTGCAACATTTACACGAGCTAAATTGATCGATTCACGCCAGTAACATCGCGCCCCGGCCAGTGCTTGGGTACAATTCCACGCTAATTTGATCGAGTAACAGGAACACTACATGATCGCTTGCCTGCGGCTGTTTACTGCCCTCTGCCTCGCTGCCTTGCTGGCGGCTTGCGCCAGCTCGCCCTCCTCCAGCCTTGGCGAAGTTCCACGGACCCCGAATGCCAGCGTCGAGCAACTGCTCGGGCAGGCCAATCAAAGCAAAGACCCGGAAGAAGCTGCCCTGCTGCGCCTGAGCGCCGCAGACGTGGCCTACCGCCAAGGGAATGCCGGCCAGTCCGCGCAAATCCTGCAGCAGGTTCCGGTCGAGCAACTCAAGCCAGGCCCACAAGTCTTCGCCAGTACGCTGGCGGCGGAACTGGCGATGGTGCGCAACCAGCCCAAAGCGGCGCTGACGGCCTTGAGCCATCCGAGCTTGCAACGCCTGAGCGAACTGCCGGCTGAGCAACAGGTTCGCACCGGCACAGTCCATGCCCGCGCCCTTGAAGCAGATGGCCAAACGCTGGCTGCCGCACGGGAGCGTATTTTTATCGCGCCAATGCTGAGCGGTGAAGCGGCCAGCAAAAACCACGATGCGATCTGGATCCTGATCGCTTCCCTGCCCACCGACCAACTGCAGCCCACCACCTCCGACGACCTCGGCGGCTGGATGGGCCTGGCACTGGCGGTGAAAACGGCCGGGACGCTGGAGCAACAACAAGCAGCAATCGATAACTGGCGCGCGCAAAACCCTAAACACCCGGCCGCCATTCATCTGCCGTTGGCACTGACCAACCTCAAGGACCTGGCCAGCCAACCCCTGAGCAAGATTGCCCTGCTGTTGCCACAAGACGGCCAGCTGGCATCGGTCGGCAAAGCATTGCGCGAAGGCTTCATGGCCGCTTACTACCAGGCCCAACAAACCGGCCAGAAGCCACCCGCCATCGAGTTTTATGACAGCTCGAAGCTGACGTCGATGGACGAGTTCTACCGCAAGGCCCAGGCCGATGGCGTGCAACTGGTGGTCGGCCCGCTGGAAAAACCACTGGTTAAACAGCTTAGCGCCCGCCCGCAATTGCCGATCACCACCCTGGCGCTGAACTACAGCGAAGGCGAACAAGGCCCGGCGCAACTGTTTCAGTTTGGCCTGGCCGCTGAAGACGAAGCCCGCGAAGTGTCTCGCCGCGCGCGCGCCGATGGCCTGCATCGCGCCGCGATCATGGTGCCAAAAGGCGAATGGGGCGATCGCGTACTCCGCGCATTCAGCCAGGACTGGCAAGCCAACGGCGGCACCATAGTTGTCACCGAGCGCGTAGACCAACCGGTTCAACTGGCCCAGCAGATTGCTGACATGTTCCAGCTGCGCCAGAGCGAAGGCCGCGCGAAAAGCCTGCAAAGCACCGTCGGCTCGCAGGTTGCCGCCCAGCCCTCGCGTCGCCAGGACATTGAATTCATCTTCCTGGCCGCCACTCCACAGCAGGCTCAACAGATCAAACCGACCCTGAACTTCCAATACGCAGGTGACGTGCCGGTTTACGCCACCTCTCACGTGTACAGCGCCAGCGGCGACGTGAATCAGTACAACGATATGAACGGCATTCGCTTCTGCGAAACTCCGTGGTTGCTGGACGCCAATGATCCGCTGCGCAGGCAGGTTACGGCTCAATGGCCACAAGCCTCCGGCAGCCTCGGTCGCCTGTATGCCATGGGCGTCGATGCTTACCGCCTGGCGCCACGCCTGGGGCAACTCAAAGCCTTGCCGGACAGCCGCCTCGAAGGTCAGTCGGGCAGCCTGAGCTTGACTCAGAACCAACGCGTCGTGCGTCAACTGCCGTGGGCTCAGTTCGTCAATGGCCAGGTTCAACGCCTTCCAGGCACCCCGAACTGATGCCTGACAGGTCACGCCAGCAAAGCGGTAAAGATGCCGAGCGCCATGCGCTCGAGCATCTTCAACAACAAGGTCTGCACCTGCTGGCGCAGAACTGGTTGTGTAAACGCGGCGAGCTTGATCTGGTCATGCTTGATGGCGATACAGTAGTATTCGTTGAAGTCCGCTACAGAAAAAACACCCAATGGGGTGGAGCGCTCGAAAGCATTGATGAGCGCAAACGGCAAAAACTGATTTTCGCTGCACAGTATTTTCTTCAGCGCGAGTCGCGTTGGGCCAATTCCCCTTGCCGCTTCGACGTGGTTGCCATCGACAGCAACCGTGATCAGTTGAACTGGCTGCAGAATGCCTTCGACAGTTGATCGCTTGCGCCCCGAACCGGACACTTTCACCCAACACTTTTGCTCTTTGCATTGCGGGCTGCACATTCATGTGCCGAGTAGCCGCGCTAATTAAGGTCACACAGATGGACATGCAATCCCGAATTCGCCAGCTTTTTCAGGCCAGTATCGACACCAAGCAAATGGCGATGGACGTACTTGCACCGCACATCGAGCAAGCCAGCCAAGTGATGGTCAACGCCCTGCTCAATGAGGGCAAAATGCTTTCCTGCGGCAACGGCGGCTCCGCCGGCGATGCCCAGCACTTTTCGTCGGAGCTGCTCAACCGCTTCGAACGCGAACGCCCGAGCCTGCCAGCCATCGCGCTGACCACTGACAGCTCGACCATCACCTCGATTGCCAACGACTACAGCTACAACGAAATTTTCTCCAAACAGATTCGCGCCCTCGGCCAACCGGGCGACGTATTGCTGGCGATTTCCACCAGCGGTAACTCGGCAAACATAATTCAGGCGATCCAGGCCGCACATGATCGCGAAATGGTTGTCGTAGCAATGACCGGTCGCGATGGCGGCGGCATGGCGTCACTGCTTTTGCCCGAGGACGTCGAGATTCGCGTACCGGCCAATGTCACCGCACGTATTCAGGAAGTCCACCTGCTGGCGATCCATTGCCTTTGCGATTTGATCGACAGCCAATTGTTCGGGAGTGAAGAATGACCCCTAATCGCCTAGGCCTATTGGCCTTGACCCTGTGCCTTGGCATCAGCGGCTGCACTTCGGTGGTTAACGCCAGCCGTGAAGCGCCGATTGAAGATGACCGCGGCACGCGCACCTTTGGCAGCAAGATCGACGATTCCCTGATCGATACCAAAGTCGGCGTAAACGTGGCCAAGGCCGACCCTGCCCTGGACAACGAATCGCACATTGTCGTCACCAGCTTCAACGGCGTGGTGCTGCTCGCCGGACAGACGCCTCGCGCAGACCTCAAGGCTAAAGCCGAACAGGCTGCCGCCGCTGTTCAACGGGTAAAAACGGTCCACAACGAATTGCAGATCATGCCGCCCTCCTCATTGCTGGCGCGCCAGAACGATGCCTGGCTGACCACCAAGATCAAGACCCAGATGCTCACCGACGCCTACATTCCTGGCTCGCGCATCAAGGTTGTGACCGAAAATGGCATCGTCTACTTGCTGGGTCTGGTGACCAAACAGGAAGCCACTCAGGCTACCAACCTGGTACAGGGCGTTTCCGGTGTGCAGAAGATTGTGAAGCTGTTTGAGTACATCGACTGACACCTGCTCCTGCAGGAGCACGGCTTGCCGGCGATAGCGTCTTTGAAATCGCCATCCCGTAGGAGCACAGCTTGCTGGCGATAGCGTCCTTGAAATCGCCATCGCGTAGGAGCACGGCTTGCCGGCGATGGCGTCTTTGAAATCGCCATCGCGAGCAAGTTCGGCTCCTACGGAAGTAATAAAAAAGGCGATCCATCCGGATCGCCTTTTTTATTACTTCACCACTTTCAAACTGGGTCGACCGCTGGGACGCGGCGGCTCGCTGTCGGGTGGCGGAATATCATCATCCGGCTCGATCTCCTCCTCGTCTTCCATAGGCGATTCCAGATCGAACACCATGCCCTGGCCATTCTCCCGGGCGTAAATCCCAAGGATCGAGGCGATAGGCACGTACAAGGTGTGCGGCACGCCACCGAAACGCCCTTCGAAACTGACCGCTTCGTTATCCATGTGCAGATGACGCACGGCTTGCGGCGACACGTTCAAGACAATTTGTCCGTCACTGGCAAAACCCTGAGGCACCTGCACCGACGGATACTCGGAATTGACCAGCATGTGCGGGGTGCAATCGTTGTCCACAATCCACTCGTAGAGCGCGCGGACCAGATAAGGTCGACTGGAGTTCATAGCGGCTCCTTAAGCCTTAGCGCATATCGCGTTCGACACCAGACAGACTCGCCTGGAATGCCTCACGCGCAAACGAGCGCTCCATATAATCAAGCAGCGGCTTGGCAGGCCGCGGCAGTTCAATACCCAAAATAGGCAAGCGCCAGAGTATTGGTAATAGGCAGCAATCCACCAGACTTTGTTCCTCACTGAGGAAAAACGGCTTGTCGGCGAATAACGGCGACACGCCAGTCAGGCTTTCGCGCAGCTCTTTACGAGCGACGACGCGGGCAGCTTCCTTGGTCCGTGAATCCAGGATCAGATCCACCAGGCCACACCAGTCACGCTGAATACGATGAATCAGCAGACGGCTGTTGGCACGCGCCACTGGATAAACCGGCAACAAAGGCGGGTGCGGGTAGCGCTCATCCAGATATTCCATCACCACGGTCGACTCCCACAACGCCAGGTCACGATCGACCAGGGTGGGCAGGCTTCCGTAAGGGTTCACCTCAATCAGTTTAGGCGGCTGACGACCAGCTTCCACGTAAATGATCTCGGCGCTGACACCCTTCTCTGCAAGTACGATACGCACTCGGTGGGAATAGTGGTCGGCGGGGTCGGAGTAACAGGCCAACCGATTGGTCACGCCCATGGCGGTCCTCCTCGCTTGTTGAAATTATCGGAAGCGGAAAAACGAGCGCGCCCAGAGGGCGCCTCCCGTAACGCCTGGATCACCAGGCTCGTTACACCTTCAGAGGCGCCCTTGGGCGCGCGCGATTAACAGCAATTGCTTGAAGCTTTATCAGTGCACATCTTTCCAGTATTCACGCTTGAGCAAATAAGCGAATACGAAGAAGAACGCCAGGTACAGCAAGACGTATGTACCGATGCGCTGATGTTGCAGCTTAACCGGGTTAGCCGAGTAAGCCAGGAAGGTTACCAGATTCTTGACCTTCTCATCGAACTGCTCTTCGGTCAGTGCACCGCTTTTCGGCACGATGGTCATCTGATCGCACGCTTCATGAGTCAAAGGCGTACCAGTCAACGGGTCAAATTGCTTCTTGCCGTCTTCGACGATCTGAACCTGCTTGCAACCGATAATCTGGCGACCCTGCAGACCAGCCAGCACGTTAGGCATACCGACGTTCGGGAAGACCTTGTTGTTCACGCCCCACGGACGCGACGGATCTTCGTAGAAAGACTTCAGGTAGCCGTAGAGCCAGTCAGTACCACGAACACGAGCCACCAGCGTCAGGTCGGGCGGAGCCGCGCCGAACCAGGCCTTGGCGTCTGCCGGCTGCATGCCGATGTTCATGTGGTCGCCAATCTTGGCGCCGGTGAGCACCAGCTTCGAGAGCATCAGATCATGGGGAACGCCAATATCATCGGCAACACGCTCGTAGCGTTGGAACTTGGCGCTGTGGCAGCCCATGCAGTAGTTGGCAAATGTACGCGCGCCATCCTGCAAGGCCGCCTTGTCAGAAACGTCGATGTCGACCTTTTCCAGCTCAGGACCACCGTGCTCAGCCCCGAAAGACAACATAGGCATAGCAGCAAGAATCAATACAGCAAATAGCTTTTTCATCAGCCAGTCACCCTTTCCGGAACCGGTTTGGTCTTCTCAAGCCTGGTGTAGAACGGCATCAGAATGAAGTAGGCGAAGTACAGGAACGTACATACCTGCGACAGCAGCGTCCGCTCTGGCGTTGGGGCCAATACGCCCAGCACACCCAGGATCACGAACGAGATGCAGAACACCCACAGCCAGATCTTGCTCAACCAGCCTTTGTAGCGCATCGACTTGACCGGGCTGCGGTCCAGCCACGGCAGGACGAACAGCACGGCGATGGCTGCCCCCATGGCGATGACACCCAGGAGCTTGTCCGGAATCGCCCGCAGAATCGCGTAGAACGGGGTGAAGTACCAGACCGGAGCAATGTGCTCTGGGGTCTTGAAGGCGTTCGCCACTTCGAAGTTCGGCTTCTCGAGGAAGTAACCGCCCATTTCCGGGAAGAAGAACACGATCGAGCAGAAGATGAACAGGAACACCACAACGCCGACGATATCTTTCACGGTGTAGTACGGGTGGAAGGCAATGCCGTCCAGCGGTACGCCGTTTTCGTCTTTGTATTTCTTGATGTCGACGCCGTCCGGGTTGTTCGAACCGACTTCGTGCAACGCCAGAACGTGCAGCACCACCAAGCCAAGGATCACGATCGGCAAGGCAACAACGTGCAGGGCGAAGAAGCGGTTCAGGGTAATACCGGAAATCAGGTAGTCACCACGGATCCACTGGGTCAGGTCGTTACCGATGACCGGGATCGCACCGAACAGCGAGATAATCACCTGGGCACCCCAGTAGGACATCTGGCCCCACGGCAGCAGGTAACCCATGAAGGCTTCAGCCATCAGCGCCAGGTAGATCAGCATGCCGAAGACCCACACCAGCTCACGCGGCTTCTGGTACGAACCGTAGAGCAAGCCACGGAACATGTGCAGATAAACCACGATGAAGAACGCCGAAGCGCCAGTGGAGTGCAACAGACGCAGGATCGAGCCGTACTCGACGTCGCGCATGATGTATTCGACGGAAGCAAACGCCTCTTCCGCCGACGGGTTGTAGCTCATGGTCAGCCAGACACCGGTGACGATCTGGTTAACCAGAACGAGCAGCGCCAGGGAACCAAAGAAATAGAAGAAGTTGAAGTTCTTCGGGGCGTAGTACTTGCTGAGATGGTCTTCCCACATTTTGGTCGCGGGAAAGCGCGCATCAACCCAATCCATGAACTTGCTCATCACGCTTTCTCCGTATCGACGCCGATGATGATGAGCTCATCGGTCTCATAGGAATGCGGGGGAACTGGCAGGTTCAAAGGCGCAGGTTGCGACTTGTAGACGCGGCCAGCCAGATCGTAATGGGAGCCATGGCAAGGGCAGAAATATCCACCTACCCATTTCGGACCAAGATCCGCCGGCGCCACTTCCGGACGGAAAGTAGGCGAACAACCCAAGTGCGTGCAAATACCGATCAGCAGCAGAATTTCTGGCTTGATCGAACGTGTTTCTGGGTTGACATAGGCCGGTTGCGTCGATTGTTTGGAATCAGGATCGGCGAGATCGCCTTCGATCTTTTTCAGATTCCCCAGGATTTCCGGAGTACGGCGGACAATGAATACCGGCTGGCCGCGCCACTCAGCAATCATCTGCTGGCCTGGCTCGATTTTGCTGACATTCACTTTCACCGGTGCACCTGCGGCTTTCGCCTTGGCACTGGGAAACCATGACCCCACGAACGGGACCGCAGCCCCCACCGCTCCTGCAGCACCCACCACGGATGTGGCTGCTACCAAGAAGCGACGCCGGCCTGTATTCACGCCGTCATTGCTCATTCAGTCCTCTCCCATCAGCTTTGTGGCCTGTTAAATCAGGCATCTACTAAGTAAATCTATGTGCTTATAAAAATTTTGCCGAATGGTAATGAAAAGCCCCAATTCTGACAAGGTAATTACCGAAGGGCTCCACTGCCAAGCCTTGTAGTATAGGGGCTCTACGGATGTGGCAAGTTGTCACAGCGCAATTCTTTGATAAATCGCACGTATAAAAAAACGCCCAGCTCCGCGAGGAAACTGGGCGTTCTTTTTCGAACGTGAAAGCGAATTAACGCTTCGAGTACTGCGGACGCTTACGCGCTTTACGCAGACCGACTTTCTTACGTTCAACTTCACGAGCATCGCGAGTAACGAAGCCAGCTTTGCGCAGAGCGCCACGCAGGGTTTCGTCGTACTGCATCAGTGCGCGAGTGATACCGTGGCGGATTGCGCCAGCTTGACCACTTACACCACCGCCGATCACGGTGACGTAGATGTCGAACTTCTCGACAGTCTCAGTCAATTCCAGCGGCTGACGAACTACCATGCGGGCAGTTTCGCGGCCGAAGAAATTATCCAGCGAACGGTTGTTGATGGAGATGTTACCAGTACCCGGACGCAGGAAAACGCGTGCGGTTGCGGTCTTGCGACGGCCAGTGCCGTAATTTTGAGTCGCCGACATAATGAACTATTCCGTTAAAACTTCAGTTCTTGGGGCTGCTGAGCAGTATGAGGGTGTACAGCGCCCGCATAGACTTTCAGCTTACGATACATGTCGCGACCCAGCGGGTTCTTAGGCAGCATGCCTTTGACCGCGGTCTCGATCACGCGCTCAGGGGCTTTGGCGATCAGCTTTTCAAAGTTGATCGACTTGATGCCGCCCGGGAAACCGGAGTGGGAGTAGTAGATTTTGTCGGTGGTTTTAGCACCGGTTACACGAATCTGCTCGGCATTGATAACGACGATGTAATCGCCGGTGTCAACGTGAGGAGTGTACTCAGCTTTATGCTTGCCACGCAGACGGCTCGCGATTTCGGTGGCCAGACGACCCAGGGTCTGACCTGCAGCGTCGACGACAAACCAGTCGCGCTGTACTGTTTCCGGTTTAGCAGTAAAAGTTTTCATTCTTTATAGCCTCAGGGGCCGCCCTGTAAATTAGACGGCGGATCTTACTGAATAGTGCGTACTTTGACAAGTCAAAGGCAGCCGGATACAGACGCTTTCGGGGGCTCGGGTCGGCGCGTCCGTTCAACGGCAAGATTCTTCGGCGGCGGCGCATCACTTCCACTGCAGAAAGAGGTGCGCAATTATGCAGATTGCGGAAAATATTTCAACCTGCTTTTATGATTGTTTTGCCCAAGGAGCACCTGATGGACTATCGACAGCTAGGCCGAACCGATCTGAACGTGAGCGCTATCTGCCTCGGAACCATGACGTGGGGCGAGCAAAACAGCGAAGCTGAAGCCTTCGCCCAGATTGAACGGGCCAAAGGTGCCGGGATCAATTTCATCGACACCGCCGAGATGTACCCGGTGCCGCCCAAGGCCGATACCTACGCCACCACAGAGCGCTACATCGGCAATTACTTCAAAAGTCGTGGTGATCGCACCGACTGGATCCTCGCCAGCAAGATCGCCGGCCCCGGCAACACCATCGACTACATCCGCGATAAAAACCTGCGCCACAACCGCCAGCACATCACGCAAGCCGTGGACGCCAGCCTCAAGCGCCTGCAAACCGACTACATCGACCTTTACCAGCTGCATTGGCCAGAACGCAGCACCAATTTCTTCGGCCAACTGGGCTACAAACACAAGAGCGAAGCCAACCTCACTCCACTGGAAGATACCCTCGAAGCACTGGACGAGCAGGTCAAGGCCGGCAAGATCCGCCACATTGGCCTATCCAATGAAACGCCATGGGGCACCATGCGCTTCCTCGCCCTGGCCGAAGCCCGCGGCTGGCCGCGCGCCGTATCGATCCAGAACCCGTACAACCTGCTCAACCGCAGCTTCGAAGTCGGTCTGACAGAGATTGCCATTCGTGAACAATGCAGCTTGCTGGCTTACTCGCCGCTGGCGTTCGGTTTCCTGTCAGGCAAGTACGAAGGTGGCGCGCGCCCGCCGAAAGGCCGCCTGAGCCTCTACAGCCGCTTCAGCCGCTATTTCAATCCACAATCGGAAGCAGCGTGCAGCCGTTACGTGGCACTGGCCCGTGAACACGGTCTGGACCCGGCGCAGATGGCGCTGGCCTTCGTGAATCAACAGCCGTTCGTCACCAGCAACATCATTGGGGCAACGACGCTTGAGCAACTGGACAGCAACATTGCCAGCTTCGAGCTGAAACTTTCGGACGAAGTGCTGGAAGGGATTGAGGCGATTCACAAGGATCACCCGAACCCGGCTCCTTGATCGCCTGAAAAAAAGCCTTCGCGAGCAGGCTCGCTCCCACAATGGTTCTGTGTCGATCACAAAATGGTGGTCAGACAAAAATCCAATGTGGGAGCGAGCCTGCTCGCGATAGCGGTCTAACAGTCACTGCAAGGTCAAAGCGACCGCGCAATAATCTCTTTCATGATTTCGTTGGTGCCGGCATAAATCCGCTGCACCCGCGCATCCGCCCATGCCCGGGCAATCGGGTATTCCCACATAAAACCGTAGCCGCCATGCAACTGCACGCATTCGTCGAGCACCTTGCATTGCAGGTCCGTGCCCCAATACTTGGCCATCGCCGCCGTCGGCACATCCAGCTTGCCTTGCAGGTGCAGTTCCAGGCAGCGATCGACAAACACCCGGCCAATCTGGATCTCGGTCGCCATCTCCGCCAGTTTGAAGCGGGTGTTCTGGAAGTCGGCAATCGCCTTGCCGAACGCCTTGCGCTCGCGGGTGTAGTCCAGCGTCCATTGCAACGCCGCTTCAGCCGACGCAAGCCCACCAATGGCCACGGTGAGGCGCTCTTGCGGCAATTCCTGCATCAGGTAAGCGAAGCCCATTCCGGCTTGCCCCAACAGGTTTTCCTTGGGCACCCGAACGTCCTGGAAGAACAGCTCCGAAGTGTCCTGCGCCTTCATCCCGACCTTTTCCAGACGCTTGCCCTTGTCGAAACCCGGGGTGTTGGCCTCGACCAAAAACAGGCTGGTGCCCTTGGCGCCGGCCTTTGGATCGGTCTTGGCCACGACAATCACCAGATCAGCCAGAAAGCCGTTGGTGATGAAGGTTTTCGAACCGTTGATGACGTACTCGTCGCCATCCAGTACCGCCGTGGTTTTCACCCCTTGCAGATCGGACCCGGCCCCCGGCTCGGTCATGGCGATCGCCGTGACCATCTCGCCAGACACCAGTTTCGGCAGGTACTTGTGCTTCAGAGTTTCACTGCCGTAATGCAGGATATACGGCGCCACGATGTCCGAATGCAGGGAAAAACCGATCCCGGTCAGCCCCTGGCGCCCGACCTCTTCGATCACTACCGCGCTGTACAAAAAGTCCGCCCCCAGCCCGCCGTATTCCTCCGGAAGATGCGAACACAGCATCCCCGCCTCCCCCGCCTTGTTCCAGAGTTTGCGGTCGATATAGCCTTGTTTTTCCCATTGCCCATGAAACGGCACAGCCTCTTTCTCGAGGAACGTTCGCACGCTGTCACGGAAAAGTTCGTGATCGGAGCTGAACAAGGTTCTGGGGATCATGCGGCACCTGTCGTTATTGTTAGAGGAGTTGATCTTCAGAGACTAAGCCCCGCATTCAACACAGGACACTGGACACATCAGACAAAAAATAAGACGATCCAGCCGTTTGATGACCACTTTCTCCTATAAAAATAAAGTTGAATTATGTCTAAGCAAGTCTCCACGCCCTTGCGGCGCGTCAGCATCCTGGCGATCGACCGAGTTTTCGCTTCCACCCTCCTGCAAGCCAAAGACTTTTTCCACATGGCCAGCTTGCGCCATGGCAAACAACTGGGCCAAGGCCTGACACCGTCGTTCGAAATCCGACTCGTCAGTCCCGACGGCGAACCGGTGAATAGCTTCAGCGATGTCATCATCCCGGTAGACGGTGGCCTGGAAAACACCGACATCATCATCCTCCCCGCCTTCTGGGATGACTTCGACACGCTCAGCAAACGTTATCCACAGATCCTGCCATGGCTGCGTGAGCAACATGCCCGCGGCGCGGTGTTGTGCGGCGAAGCGACCGGGGTGTTCTGGCTAGCCGAGGCGGGCCTGCTCGATGGCAAGGAAGCAACCACATACTGGCGTTTCTTCAACGCCTTCGCCGAGCGCTTCCCACAGGTTCACCTCAAACAGGACAAACATCTGACCGACGCCGACAACCTGTATTGCGCAGGCGGCACGACGTCGGCATGCGATCTCTACGTCTACCTGATCGAGCGTTTCTGCGGCGCCAACGTATCGCAAGCCGTGGCGCGGGATATCCTCTACGAAGTACAGCGCAGTTATACCCCGGGACGTATCGGTTTTGGCGGACAGAAGCTGCACCAGGATGTGATCATCCTGCAGATCCAGCATTGGCTCGAAGAGCATTTCGCCGACAAGTTCCGCTTCGAAGACGTGGCCCGCGAACACGGCATGAGCATCCGCAATTTCATGCGCCGCTTCCAGACTGCGACCGGCGACAAGCCGCTGCACTACCTGCAACGACTGCGCATCGAAACCGCCAAGGGCCTGTTGTCCGGCAGCCGCAAGAGCATCAAGACCATCAGCTATGAGGTCGGCTACGACGATGCGAGCTTCTTTGCACGATTGTTCCGCCAGCACACTGAATTGTCGCCGAACCAGTATCGGCAGCAATTCCAGCAGGCTGCGTAGTTCTCTATCCACACACAAAACCCATGTAGGAGTGAGCCTGCTCGCGATCGCGCCCGTCCATACAGCATTGATATGACTGACACACCGCTATCGCGAGCAGGCTCACTCCTACAAGGTTTGCGGTGAATTCTGGACATAAAAAAGGGCCTGAATTTGCAGGCCCTTTTTTATGTTTTCGAATCGTCTACGGCTTATGCGCCCGGGACAGGAATTCGTGCGACTGCATCTCCAGCAGACGGCTGAGTGTGCGCTGGAACTCGAAGTTCAGGCGACCACCGGTGTAGAGGTCTTTGAGCTCGACTTCGGCAGAAATGATCAGCTTGACGTTACGGTCGTAAAACTCGTCGACCATGTTGATAAAGCGACGGGCGATGTCGTCAGTGGTGACGCTCATCTGCTCGACATCGCTGAGCAACACGGCGTGGAAGATCTTGCCCAGTTCGATGTAGTCGTTCTGGCTACGCGGGCCATCGCACAGTTCGCGGAAGTCAAACCAGGCCACGTCATCGCACGTGCGTACGGCGCGGATTGCGCGATTCTCGATCATCAGCACGTCGTTCTCGACCGCGGCAGTGCATTCCGGCGTCAGCGCACGGAAGCTCTTGCGCAGGCTGTCCTGAGCGGCGTCATCCAGCGGAAAGTGGAACAACTCCGCTTGCTCAAGATGACGCAGGCGGTAATCGACACCACTGTCGACGTTGACGATGTCGGTGTTCTGCTTGATCAGCGCGATGGCCGGCAGGAAGCGCGCGCGTTGCAGGCCGTCCTTGTACAGACCGTCCGGTACGATGTTCGAGGTCGCGACCAGGGTCACGCCATTCTTGAACAGCTCTTCCATCAGCGTGCCGAGGATCATGGCATCGGTGATGTCGGAGACGAAAAATTCATCGAAGCAAATCACTCGCGACTCGTCGGAGAAACGCTTGGCGATGATGGTCAGCGGGTTTTTCTCGCCGCCAAGGGTCTTCATCTCTTCGTGCACACGCTTCATGAAGCGGTGGAAGTGAGTTCGGGTCTTTTCCTTGAACGGCAGCGCTTCGAAGAAGGTGTCGACAAGGTAAGTCTTGCCGCGACCCACGCCGCCCCAGAAGTACAGGCCCTTGACCGGCGCCTGCTCTTTCTTGCCAAACAGTTTGCCGAGCAGGCCCGGCTTGTTCTGCGAGGCCGCGACCAGATCGTCGTACAGGCGCTGCAAATGGCGCACAGCAGTTTCCTGCGCGGCGTCATGGAAGAATTCCGGGCGCTTCAGATCAGCTTGATATCGTTCTAGGGGCGTCATAATTCGTTAGCAAGGCAACAAAAACGGGCCGTCACTGTAGCGACGGCCCGGGGGAATGGCAATCGGCCCTTGGTCGGGTCGAGCCGCTGATTTATTCCTGAACCGGCGTCAGCGCGACGCGCAGGGCGTCGATGGCGACGTCGCGAGCCGCGCTGTCGGCGAATGTCGGGCTATCTGCCACGCACTCGCCTTCGAGCCAGACACTGAAGCTCAGGTCTTCGCTGCGCACATCCAGAGGCTGGCCCGCTTGCAGTTGTTTGGTCACTTGCCCGGCGGTTTTGCCGTCGGCGAAGTTGCGCGACAGCAGCAGTTGCTCACCATCGGCCGCCAGCAGACGGAAGCGGAAGCTTCCGTCGTCTTCGCGGAAGCTGACGAAACGTGCGGCTTTTGCGGCTTTTTTCTTGGTGGTGGCGGCGACTTGAGTCTGCGCCACGAAAGAACGCAGGCCGACCGCTTCACGCAGCTCGTTCAAGAACGGCGTCGCTACGGCACGGGCTTTTTTGGCACCGACTTGCAGCATGTCTTCCAGATCGGCCGGACGTTCCATCAGCTGGTAATAACGCTCGCGGGATTCGCCCAACTCGCTATCCAGCAATTGGAACAGACGATTTTTCGCCTCACCCCAACCCAGGCCCTGCAACAGTTCGCTACGGAACTCGTCGGACTGCTCCGGCGTAGCAAACGCTTGAAACAGCGTGAACAGGTGCGAATTGTCCGGGTCCTTGGCTTCGCCCGGCGCGCGCGAATCGGTGACGATCCGCGAAATCGCGTCCTTCATCTCTTTGGCGCTGCTGAACAACGGGATGGTGTTGTCGTAGCTCTTCGACATCTTGCGACCGTCGAGGCCCGGCAGCGTGGCGACGCTTTCTTCGATCAGTGCCTCAGGCATGGTGAAGAATTCTTTGCCCTGACCAAACAAGTGGTTGAAGCGCTGACCGATGTCGCGGGCCATTTCCACGTGCTGGATCTGGTCGCGACCGACCGGCACCTTGTGCGCGTTGAACATCAGAATGTCTGCGGCCATCAGCACCGGGTAGCTGTACAAGCCCATGGTGATGCCGGCATCCGGGTCTTCGCCGGTCTCGACGTTCTTGTCCACCGAGGCTTTGTAGGCGTGTGCACGGTTGAGCAAGCCTTTGGCGGCGACGCAGGTCAGCAGCCAGGTCAGCTCGGGGATTTCCGGGATGTCGGACTGGCGGTAGAACGTCACGCGATCCACATCCAGGCCACCGGCCAGCCAGGTCGCGGCGATTTCCAGACGCGAGCGCTGGATGCGCTGCGGGTCATCGCATTTGATCAGGGCGTGGTAGTCGGCCAGGAAGTAGAACGAATCGGCATTGCTGTCACGGCTGGCAACGATCGCCGGGCGGATGGCGCCGGCGTAGTTGCCCAGGTGTGGCGTGCCGGTGGTGGTGATGCCGGTGAGGATACGGGTACGAGTCGTCATGGGTAATCGCTTGTCAGACTGCAATCAATTCGAAAGACGCGGCAGGATCAGATCCTTGAGATCGGTCAGCTTGCCATGAAAAAAGTGTCCGCATTCTGCCACTTTCAGCAGCTCATGGGGGCGCTCGAGTTTTTCGGACCAGTCGTAAACCAGCTGCGGATCGATGACTTCGTCGGTTTCCGGTTGAATCAGGGTCAACTCGCCCTGCTGCGACAGTTGCTCCTGATCGCCCAGGCGCATGACCGCAGGTGCGACCATAAACAAATGTTTCAATTGTTCGCCCTTGGCTTCCAGGCGTCCGCCGAGACTTGCTGCAACAAAACCGCCGAAGGAGAAACCGAACAGGGTCAGTTGCAAGTCCGGGTGCTTGACCCGCAGCCATTCGGCGACGGCTTGAGCATCGTCGACTTCACCAGTGCCCATGTCGTGCGTGCCTTCACTGGCACCGACTCCACGGTAGTTGAACCGCAGGGTAATCAAGCCGGCATCGCGCGCAGTGCGCTGCAGGGTCGAGACGACTTTGTTGAGCATGGTGCCGCCCTGCACCGGGTTCGGGTGGCAAATGAGCGCAACGCCGCGGGGCTGCTCATTATCCAGATACAAAGCTTCCAGTTGCCCGACCGGGCCATCAATCACTACAGGGGTTTCGCGCATAAGCAAGTAAGGAACTCCGTGACCTCTAATCGGGTCGACTCGTCTAGCAAATTGTCTGTGCCAACCTATTGCGAGTGAATCGCGGTATACAGCGCAGGTTCGAGCCGTTAACGTAAAGCAAAGCCGTTTATAGAGGAAGGACTCGTGGAACACTCGCTCTTAGTTTGGTTGTTACCGACTCTTGCCCTGGTTGTGGGTGTCGCCATTGGATTCCTGATCGCTCGCCTGGTGCCGAACGCCGCGCCCAGCAGCACGCAACGTCAGCTGGATGACATTCAGGAACGTTTCGACAGTTATCAGAACGAGGTGGTCACCCACTTCAACAGCACTGCAAACCTGGTCAAGAAACTGACTCAGAGCTATCAGGAAGTGCAGGATCACCTCGCCGAGGGTGCCAACCGTCTGGCCCTGGACGAGCAGACTCGCCAACGCTTGCTGGCCTCCCTGCACGCCGATGCGACAGTGGCCCCACGCGAACGCCTGACGCCGCCGCGCAATCAGGAGCCGCCTCGCGACTACGCACCAAAATCCCCGAACGCGCCGGGCATGCTGGATGAGCATTACGGCCTGAAGAAATAATCAGGTTTCGCGCAGTACAAAAGCCCTCGGACAAGTGATTGTCCGGGGGCTTTTTCATTGGTAATGATTTAGTTGTCTGCACTGACCCCATCGCGAGCAGGCTCGCTCCCACAGTTGATCGCGTTCCTCCTGTGGGAGCGGGCTTGCCCGCGATGGGGCCCGGACTGGCAATACAAAAAAGCCCGCCCGATCTATTGAGGATCGGGCGGGCTCTTTTTTTACGCCTGGGGTTCAGTCAGGTTGGTAAAGGTAAAACTGTTATTACTGAGGATACTGCTGACCCGGAATCGCTTTCAAGTTGACTTCAACTCGACGGTTCTGTGCGCGACCATTGGTATCAGCGTTGCTGGCAATCGGGCTATCCGGGCCGGCACCGCGAGCCGAGAGGTTGGCACCGCTCACACCTTGCGAAGTCAGGTAAGTCGCCACGCTTTGCGCACGACGCTGGGACAGGTCCATGTTGTGCTGGCGGCTGCCGGTGCTGTCGGTGTAGCCAACGATTTCGATCTGGTTCTGGTTGAACTCCTTGAGCGAGCCTGCCAGGTTGTTCAACGGTTGATAGAAACCTGAAGCGATGTTCGCCGAATCGGTTGCGAACGTGATGTTGCCTGGCATGATCAATTTGATCTGATCGCCTTCGCGCTGCACTTCAACGCCGGTGTTGGCCATGCTGGCACGCAATTTTTTCTCTTGCTGGTCGGCGTAGTAGCCGTAACCGGCGGCAGAAGCACCCACTACTGCTGCGCCGATCAACGCGCCCTTGCCACGGTTATCATGGTTAATGGCGGCACCCGCCACAGCACCGGCCAAAGCACCGAGACCGCCATATTTAGCGGTTTTGCTCATACCTTGAGAGCCGCCATTAGCTTGGCCCTGGTTATCGTAAGGGCCAGGTGCGGCACAGCCAGACAGCAAGGCCACTGCGGTAGCGACAATAATCAAACGACGCGTGGTGAACATTAGAGCTCCTACTTTTTTGCATTCTGTGGTGCAACGGACTTCAGCATTGGACCTTTGCGGGGGTTGGATCATCGCACAGGTCAAAAATTCCCCGTATTACAAACGTGTTACAAATCAGGCCCGCACAAAAGGGTTCTCGCGCATTTCATCACCCAATCGCGTGTCCGGACCATGGCCGGTGACCACGGTTGCCTCTTCGTCGAGCGTATACAGCCGCTGCTTGATCGACCGCACGATGGTCGCCTGATCGCCGCCCCACAAATCCGTGCGCCCTACTCCACGCCGAAACAACGTGTCACCGGCAATCAGCAGCTTGGCCTCGGAAAACCAGAAGCTCATGGAGCCCGGCGTATGACCCGGCGTGTGCAACGCCACGCCGCAACCGCAGGCCAGTTCTTCGTCATCGGCCAACCAGCGATCCGGCGGTGGCACGGGTGTGTAAGGCACACCGAACATCTGGCATTGCATCTCCAGATTGTCCCAGAGGAACTGATCTTCTTTATGCAGGTGCAGGGTGGCGCCGGTTTTCTCCTTCAACTGACCGGAGGCCAGGAAGTGATCCAGATGCGCATGGGTATGGATGATGCTGACCACCTTCAAGCCCAGGGCATCGAGGCGCGCCAGAATCAATTCATGATTACCGCCCGGATCAACCACGATCGCTTTTTTACTGATCGGGTCGCCGATGATGGTGCAGTTGCACTGCAAAGGGCCGACGGGGAAGGTTTCGCGAATGAGGCTGGGTTGCTGGGTCATCAGGACAAGCTCGAAAATCAGTGATGGGCAATTCTGGCACAAAACTGCAACGGTCTTTTAAGCGCCGGGCCAATCTTGAAAATACTATCTGAGCAGTCCCAATTCTTTCGCCCGTGCCACCGCCTGCGTGCGCCGCTCAACCCCAAGCTTGCTGTTGATGTGGCTGGCGTGGGTCTTGACCGTGTGCAGCGAAATGAACAGTTGATCGCTGATTTGCTGGTTCGAACAGCCTTGGGCAATCAGTTGCAGAACCGCCAGCTCACGCACACTGAGCTGCTCTGTCCCCGAACACGACTCCAATACCGGGCGAGCAATCAGGACCGGCAGTTGCTCTACGAGACTCTGCGAAACAGCCGACGGAGCAACCAGTTGCAATTGCCCACGTAGCCAGTCCGGATGTTCAGCCAGCAACCCCTCGAACGGTTGCAAGGCGCCGCCGGTCGACGCTTCCAGTGCCTGCGCCAGCGCCTTGCGGGCTTCGGCCTCACGCCCACTGACGAGCAACAAGGCCACTTTCTGAGTCAGCGCCATCGCACTGAGCATCTGTCGTCCCGTTTGTTGCCCATGCTCAAGCAGTGCATCCAATCGGCCTTCGGCCAGCATTGGCTGCCCCTGAATGACGTCCAGCAAGGCTTGTTGCAATTCGATATGCAACGGCAGCTGTGGATGGAATTCGGGCGGTGCTGCCGGGTGTTCGCCGTTATAGGTCTGCCCCAACCGGGAAAGCCAGGCTTCGGCCAGATCGGTGCGACCCTGGGCCAGCCAGAGCTCGCATTTGACCATGGTAATCATCGCCAGATAGTAAATGGGGGGCACGTCCCAGATATGCATCAGGCGCTCGGCTTCGGCCAGCTCGGCGAAGGCGTTGGCGAACTCGCCGCTGCTACCTTCAAGCCGGGCGATCACGCAATGACCGATCAATACGCTGATATCGCGACAGGCACGAGCCTCACTCAGACCGGCTTGCAGACGTACTCGCGCGGCTTGCGGTTGCAGGCGCAAGGCCAGCAAGAGCCCCTCATACAAAGTCAGACGAGCGCGTATAGCGTAAAGCCGTTGCTGGGATAACCCTTGCAGGCGTTGCAGCCCCTGACGGACCTCTTGCAACGAGCGCAGGATTTCCCCGCGCGCCTGCAATACTCGGGCACGGTCGTAATGGGCCAGTGCTTCAAACAACGGATTACCCACCCGCTGCGCCAATTCCAGCGACTCACGGTTCAAACTGCGCGCACGCCACAAGTCGCCGTCGGCGATGGCCAGGTTGGACAGGGTCGAGAGGCACATCAGACGTTGCCCGTAGCGTTTGGCCGGCAGGCTCTGCAGCGCTTCAGCGCAATAAAGTAGCGTCAGCTCGCGGTTACCACGCCCCCGGGCGATGATGCCCTTCAGGGCCAGCCACTGCGCGAGCATCGACTTCTGCGCGGTGGCCGAAGGGGCCGGCAGGAAGCGGCTCAAGTGGGCTGCCAATTCCTCCGCCGCATCCAGTTGACAGGCCATCCCCAGCGCCCAGCTGTAGAGCACGATCAGCCTGGGTGTGCTGATCAGCAAGCTGTCGGGCAAGTCCATTTTCCAGCGCAGCAACATGCCGGCGTTCTGCTCGGCCAGCAATTGTTCTTCCGAGAGGTTTTGCACCAGGTTCGCCGCAACGTCCAGATGCCCGGCACGCAACGCCTGCTCCACCGCTTCGTCGAGCAGCCCCTGTGCATTGAACCAGCGACAGGCACGCAAATGCAGGCTGGCGGCCGGCACTATCGTGTGAGCGGTGGGCCGAGTGCGCAGCAAGTCGGAAAACAGATGGTGATAGCGATACCAGTGGCCGTGCTCGTCCAGCGGCACCAGGAATACCTGGTGTGCCTGAAGGAAACGCAGTATTTCGGCACTGTCATGAGCTTCACGAACCGCGTCGCAGAGCTCGCTGCAAAAACGTTCCTGAGGCGCCGTGTCGTAAAGAAATTGCTGCACTTCGGCCGGCAGGCAATCGATGACTTCTTCCAGCAGGTAATCGCGGATCAGCCCTTCCCCGCCGTGCAGCGACTGCGGCAACGCACCGTCATTGCCTGCCTCGGAGGCCGCCAGCAACCAGAATCGCAGACCCGCGACCCAGCCTTCACTGCGCTGAATCAGACTTTCCAGCGCCTCGCCATGCAAGGAACTGCTGTGGCGATCAAGCAACGTGAGCGCTTCATCATGGGTCAGTCGAAGGTCCTGTTCATGCAGTTCGAGCAGTTGGCGCGACAAGCGCAAACGTGCCAGATGCCAGTCCGGACGCTGTCGACTGGTCACCATGACCAGCAGGCCATCGGGCAAATGATTGAGGAAAAATTGCAGGCAACGATCGAGTACCGGGCCTTGCGCAAGGTGATAGTCATCAAGCACCAATAGCAAAGGCGTACTCGGCGACAGGTAGATGGTCAGCTCGTCCAGCAACCCGTCCAGCCATTCTTCAAAGGCGAACGGTTGATGACGCTGGCGCATTTTCAGCAGTCCCAGCGCCTGGCTGCCCAGTGTCGGAAAGTAATCCTGGAGTCCTTCGAGCAACCGCTCAAGGAAACGCCCAGGATCRCTGTCTCGAGGGCTCAACCCCAACCACAGACTTTGCCAATGGGCCGGCAGCCCCTGACAGAACTCCACCGCCAATGAACTCTTGCCGAACCCGGCGGGTGCGCTGACCAGCAACAGCCTGCCACCGAGGCCGGCACTCAGGCGCTCGCACAGACGAGGCCGCTGCACATGGCCGTCGGGCAGCGGGGGCCGAAAAAAGCGCCCGTCCAATGCCGCGATGGAAACGCTTGCAGGGCCCGGGAGTGGGGACAGATCAGTCATGGCCGGCTCTTGTTTGAATTGCGGATGGCGGCGTTGCAGATGTCCGCAGACTAGCGGTAAACGGATAGGGAATGAAGGTAATTGCTACAAATGGCTACAAAAAAGTATCCGAGCAGATACTGAGGGACTGAGATGACGCTTTCGTTTTAGACCGAGTTGCCCGCATCGCGAGCAGGCTCGCTCCCACACTGGATCGGCGTTGCCCACAAGTTTTATGCCTGCTGAAGATCAACCTGTGGGAGCGAGCCTGCTCGCGAAGGGGCCATCGAAGGCACCGAAAATTCATGGGCAAATTGCGGACAAAAAAACGCCCCGAACCAGTCGGGGCGTTTTTTCAAGGAAGTGACCTCTGTTCAGTACAGGTTAGCGAACCCCGTCCTGACGTAGCGCAGCCGGTGTGAAGTCGCTGGTGGTAGCGGTGAAGCCGAAGTCATACGCAGACTTCTCTTCGTTCTTCATACCCAGCGCCAGGTAGCGACCCGATTGCAGGTCGTACAGGGCTTCCAGGGCGTACCACGGAACTTGAACGTTGTAGTAATCCTGGGCGTGAGCTTCTGCCACACGCCACAGCTGATTACGACCGTCGTAGTGATCGATCACTGCGGCTTGCCAGGTGTCTTCGTCGATGTAGAAGTCACGCTTGGCGTAGATATGACGCTGGCCTTCTTTCAAGGTCGCCACTACATGCCAGACCCGGCGCAACTCGTAACGTGCCAGGTCCTGGTTGATATGACCGGCCTTGATGATGTCGTCGTACTTGAGGGTAGGCGAATCGAGCTTGTAGCTGTCCGAGGCAATGTACATCTCTTTCTTGCCTTCGAGCTTCCAGTCGTAGCGATCCGGCGCACCGTTGAACATGTCCAGGTTGTCGGAGGTACGCAGGCCGTCCGCCGCGGTACCCGGCCCGTCATAGGACACTTGTGGTGCACGACGCACACGACGCTGACCGGCGTTGTAGACCCACGCCGAACGCGGTTCTTTCACTTGGTCGAGGGTTTCGTGCACCAGCAGCACACCACCGGCCAGACGTGCCGGCGCGGTCACTTTCTGCTTGAAGTAGAACAGGATGTTGCCCGGGTTAGCCGGATCGTAGTCCTTCATCTTGTCGCGGAACACGAACTGATCCTGGAAGTACACCAGGCTGTACGAACCGTTCGGCTGTGGTGTGGCCTGGGTCACCAGACGGGTCACGCTACCACCGCGATAGCGGGTGATGTGGTTCCAGATGACTTCAATGCCGCTCTGGGGAATCGGGAACGGGATGGCGGTTTCGAAGTTTTCCAGGCCGTTGCCGCCAGATACCAGCTTGGTCGTGGTGGCGTTTTTCTTGATGGCGGCGAACACTTCAGCCGGCACGGTGGAGCCACGATGGGACGGGTAAACCGGCATCTTGTAGGTTTCCGGGTAGCGCTTGAACATCGCGTACTGGCCCGGGGCGAGTTTGTCTTTGTACTGGTCGACGTTTTGCGCCGTGATGGTGAACAGTGGTTTTTCACTGGCGTACGGGTTGGACAGGAAACCTTTGCTGTCGACGGTGCCGGCATTTTTCGCCATTGGCTTCCAGGCCGGAATCGAACCGTCGGCGTTGCCCGCCATCTCGGCGCCCATCGGGGTCAGGCTCTTGCCCAGTTTGTCGGCTTCGGCCGCAGGGACCGCCGCCATCACGCTGGTCGCCAGCAGCGAAAGCCCCAGAACACCAGCTTTGAACAGACTCTTTGTTATTTTCATATGTGTGTTCGTCCTCAAAAAACAGTGCTTAGAAGTTCACGCCGACGCTGAGCGCAACGAAGTCGCGGTCATCTACGGTGGTGTACTTGCCGTCGAAGAAATTGGTGTAAGCCAGGCTCGCGGTGTAGGTGTTCTGGTATTCGGCATCGACACCCAGGCTCACCGCTTTACGACCTTCCTCAAAGTTGCCGCCAGGGCCTGGCGAGTAACCGTCTACGTCGTGGGACCAGGCCACGTTCGGCTTGAGGTTCACACCGGCGAACACGTCGTTGTATTCCCAGATCGCACGACCGCGGTAGCCCCACGAAGTCGCCGTGGTGAAGCCGTCGTTGTCGCAGTTGCGGCTGACGTTGTTGGTGGGAGTGCCCGGACCAGCACCGTTGATGGTGCTGGTGTTGAGCGCCACGCAAGTATCAATAGCGCCAGAGGCTGGCAATGCACCCGGGCCGTAGACCGGATCGCGGCCATAACGAACGTCGGAAGTGCTTTCCAGGCCGCCGACATGGGTCACGCCCACTTCGCCGACCAGGGTCAGACGGCTCGCGCCCATCACTTGGTCAAAGAAGTGCGTCAGGGTGCTCTGGAACTGGGTGACTTCTTTACGGCGATAGCCATTGAGGTCAGTACCCGGTGCGGCGGAGAGCAACGAAGCGTTGGTCAAAGGATTGTTCGGATTGCCGTTGCCCAAAGGACGAATGCCAGCGAACAGAATGTCGGTGGAGTTCAACTGCACCGGCGCGTTCGGACGATAGCTGATCTCACCGCTCCACGCCGTACCCGTAGACAGGGTGGTGGAGAAGCTCAGGCCGTAAAGGCGAATGTCTTCAGGGTATTCGATGAAGTACTGCGAGTTACCGGCCACCAACAGCGGCCCAAGCGCGGCAAAGGGGCCTGGCAGCGACGCAGCAGTGTTGTAGACCGACTGCGGCGCACCGGTGGCGCTGAAGATCGGCGCACGGCTGTGATAGTTCATGAAGTAGGCGCCGAACTCGGTGTCCAGCGGGTCGAACATGTACTTGAAGGACGCCCCCCACTGGCCGCTGTCCCGTGCATCACGGTCGGGGCCACGCCGAACCAGGACACCTTCCTCGTTGACGTCGACGCCGTTGGCGGCCAACGGGCCCAACGCAATGGCTGGAATCGTCGAGCGCTTGTTCAGCACGCGCAAGTTGTTGTCGCAACCGTCGGCAACGATGTCTGGCTGAGAGAAGAACGTGCCGCAGTTATCGACGACGGTCTGGTCCCATTCCAACTGGTAGAACGCTTCGGCCGAGAGGTTATCGGTCAGGCTCTGTGACACATAGAACATGTTGACCGGGATCAAGCCTTCCTTGATCTCGGCACCCGGACGACGGAACGCGGACACGTCAATCGGGTTGATCGAGTTGATGCCGCCGCCGATGAACGTACTTTCACCCCAGCTCACTACTTGCTTGCCCAGACGCACGGAACCCGGTTCATCGGCAACGGTGTAGTTGTGGTAGACGAAGGCGTCGAGGATTTGCCCGCCGGAGGACTTGGCGCCCTCTTTACGACCGTCGTTTTCGACGTTCTTGAATTCCAGGTTTGTATCTTGCAGTGCGAAGTCGTACCAGTATTTGCCCCGGACAAACACGCCGGTATCGCCGTATTTCAATTCAAGGTCATGGATGCCCTTGAAGATTTTCGAGAACGCTTGCCCACTCTTGAAGTTCAAGTGACCGTCATCGGAGGTCTGGGACAAGCCGCGCCCGCCGTTGTTGACACCGATCAGGTTCTTGTTCGGCTGTTGGGTCGAGACACTCATACCCAGGGACAGCGACGAGTCGAACTGACCTTCGATTTCACCAACGTTGAAACTGACGCCGAATGCAGGCCCGGCGAGCGAAGAGGCGAGACTGACCGCCAGGGGCAATTTTGCCCGGCGCCAGAACGTGTTTACTGATGTCATCGACGCTACTCCATGTGCATTATTGTTATGGCTGTGAGCACTTTTAAAAACGTTGTGGGTGACCGGGAGCCAAGGCGTCCCGAAGTCACTCCAAAATTGCATCGCCCCCGTTTGTGCGCTTGCTCCGTTCTTAAAAATCCATGAGCGGACTATAGCCAGCAGGTAGTAGAGCTTGATCCCTCTAAAGTGTGATTTGTAGCTGCCGACCACTCTGGAACAGTCCTTTCGCCAGTCCGACACCTGTCGGCCCGGCAAGGATGGCTGAAAATTCGGATTACACAAGCCAAGCGCTTGCTTGGTGGGCCTGGCGTGCCATTGCGGGCACGCCAGGAGGCGCTTAAAGCGTCGAGAGGAAGGTGCTGTTGTTGGCCTGCCATTCAGTGATGTCGAGGCGGATGCGCTTCTTGTCGAGCTTGCCGACACTGGTCTTGGGAATTTCAGTAACAAGGGCAATCTGGCTGGGGATCGCCCACTTGCTCAAGTGCCCCAATTCCACGAACGGCTTGAGGTGTTCCTTGAGTTCGCGGGCCCCGATCTCATACCCTTCGCGGATCACCAGCAGCGCAAACGGCCGCTCGCCCCACTGCGGATCGGCGATGCCCACCACTGCTACTTCGCGTACCGCCTCGTGGCGACTGATCAAGTCTTCAAGGTCCAGAGACGAGATCCACTCGCCACCGGTCTTGATCACGTCCTTGATGCGGTCACGGATGTCGATCACGCCCATGGCGTCCAGCGTCGCCACGTCGCCGGTATGCAGCCAGCCCCCGGCCCAGAGCTCTGCGCCCTTCTGCGGTTCGTTGAAATAGCCCTCGGTGAGCCATGGCGCACGCAGCACGAGCTCGCCCTGGGTTTCGCCATCGGCGGGCAGGAAGTTGCCGTCGGGGTCGACGATCGCAGCCTCAACCAATGGCCCCGGCACGCCAGCCTTGATGCGATAGGCGGTGCGTTCATCTTCGCTGCCGGCCATCAATTCATCGTTGAGGTGCGCACACGACACCAGCGGCCCGGTTTCCGACATGCCATAAGCGGCCGTCAACTGAATGCCTTTGCCTTTGGCCGTTTCATACAGCGTGCGGTTAAGCGCGCTGCCGCCGATGACTATTTTCCAGCCGCCGAAGTCCGTGCCTTGCGCCGCTTTGGCATTGAGGATCATCTGCAAAATGGTCGGTACGCAGTGGGAAAAGGTGACCTTCTCCTTGCGCCACAGCTCCACCAGGTACTCCGGGTCGTAGCGGCCTGGATAAACCTGCTTGAGCCCGAGCATGGTCGCCACATAGGGCAAGCCCCAGGCATGCACATGGAACATCGGGGTGATAGGCATGTACACGTCGCTGGTACCCAGCAGGCGCACGCTGTCGATGGAGCCCATGATGGTCGACACGCCCATGGTGTGCAGCACCAATTGCCGGTGGGTGAAGTACACACCCTTGGGATTGCCGGTGGTACCGGTGGTGTAGAACGTTGTCGCGACCGAGTGTTCGTCGAAGTCCTGGAAGTCGTATTGCGCGCTGGCAGCCGCCAGCAGCTGCTCATACTCGCCAATCAGGTTGGGCAGATCGGCGGTTTTTTCCGGCAGGTCGGTCAGCAGCAGGGTTTTCTCGACCGTGGTCAGGTTCCCGGCAATTGCCTGGTAAAGCCCCACGAACTCGCTGTTGACCAGCACAAAGCGGTCCTGCGCGTGGTTCATGGTGTAGAGGATTTGTTCCGGCGACAGGCGCACGTTAATCGTGTGGATCACCGCGCCGATCATCGGGATGGCGAACATGCATTCCAGGTATCGATGGCTGTCCCAGTCCATCACCGCCACAGTATCCCCGGCCTTGACCCCGGCCGCCGTCAACACATTGGCCAGCCGCGCGACCCGCTCAATGAGGGTCGGATAGCTGTAGCGCAACTGGTCGCGGTAAATGATCTCGCGGGTTTTCTCGTAACGAGCGCCGGACATCAGCAGCCGCTTGATCAGAAGCGGATACTGGTAAGCGCCTTCGGCTGGGGGGATAACGCGAGTCTGCAACATATGAATCCCTTTTCTGGCTGCACGGTGTTGGCTGAATGTAAGCACTTTAGTGCCCTTCAATGTCAGCCAAATCAGCCAAAGGAATGATTTGCAGAGCCGCACAAATGCTGGCTTTGCGCCAGCATTTGCAGGATGTCGAGGATCAGCCCGCTATCAATGCATCTCGGTGAACGCGAGTTTCACGCCGATGGCGATCAGCACCACGCCCATGGTGCGGTCGAACCAGTGGCCCATGCGGGCGAAACCGGCGCGTACACGCTGTTGGCTGAACAGCCGCGCCACCAGGCAAAACCACACCGCCGTCGCCACCGCGAGGTAGACCCCGTAACCGGCTTGAACCGCCAGCGGTGTGTGCGGGTTGATCACCACGGTGAACAGCGACAAAAAGAACAGCGTGGCTTTCGGGTTCAGACCGTTGGTCACGAAACCGGAGGTGAAAGCGCCACGGGCGGTGCGCTCGCCGACTTCCTTGTGCAGATTGTCAGCGACCGCTTTGGCCGGTTGCGCGCGCAGGGCCTTGTAGCCGATGTACAACAGGTACGCGGCGGCGGCCCATTTCAGCGCGTTGAACAGCACGATCGACTGGGACACGATCAGGCCGATGCCGAGCAGCGAATAGCCAACGTGAAGGAAAATCGCCGTACCAACGCCCAGTGCGGTCCAAGTGCCCGCGCGTCGACCATGGGTCACGCTTTCACGCACCACCACGGCAAAGTCCGGGCCGGGACTGGCCACGGCGAGCAAGTGAATCAGGGCAACGGTCAAGAATTCGGTCCAGTACATGGGGGCTCCTTTGGGGTAGATCGGTCGAAATGAAAAGTCCAGGCTGACAACATCACCTGTAGCAGCTGGCGAAGCCTGCGTCCGGCTGCGCAGCAGTCGTCAACCCAGAACACGCGGACTTTCTGTAAGAGCGCGGTGCCTGATTTCACGACTGCTGCGCAGCCGAACGCAGGCTTCGCCAGCTGCTACAGGGGTTTCGGCGCTTCATCACATAGCGCGTCAACTTAGCCACTTTGGTGCAATGGGTAACCATTTGTTTCATCTGGTAGGCTCGGCAGATTACGCCTTCAGTTCAATGCACAAAAGGTACAGTTGATGACGAACTCTCGCCGCGCCGTTTTCCTCGACCACCCGTCCCTGGACCTCGGTGACCTCGACCTCAGCCCGCTGCGTGATTGCTTTGACGACTTGCAACTGTTCGCGCAGACCACGCCGGATCAAGTAATCGAACGCCTCAAAGGCGCCACGGTGGCCATCAGCAACAAGATCCTGATCAACGCCGACGCCATCGCCGCCAGCCCGGACCTGAAGCTGATCCTGATCACCGCCACCGGCACCAACAACGTCGATCTCGCCGCCGCCCGCGCCCATGGCGTTACCGTTTGCAACTGCCAGGGTTACGGCACACCGTCGGTGGCGCAGCACACGATCATGTTGCTGCTGAACCTGGCGACGCGCCTGGCCGATTATCAAAAAGCCGTGGGTGAAGGCCGCTGGCAGCAAGCAAAACAGTTCTGCCTGCTGGACTACCCGATCGTCGAACTGGAAGGCAAAACCCTTGGTCTGCTCGGCCACGGCGAACTGGGCAGTGCGGTCGCACGGCTGGCCGAAGCGTTTGGCATGCGGGTGCTGCTGGGGCAGATTCCGGGGCGCCCTGCCCGGCCGGATCGTTTGCCGCTGGATGAACTGCTGCCGCAGATCGACGCCCTCACCCTGCACTGCCCACTCAACGAACACACCCGCCATTTCATCGGCGCCCGTGAACTGGCCTCAATGAAACCGGGTGCCTTCGTGGTCAACACCGCGCGCGGTGGTTTGATCGATGAGCAGGCGCTGGCCGATGCGTTGCGCAACGGTCATCTGGGCGGCGCAGCCACCGATGTGCTGAGTGTTGAGCCACCGACGGCGGGCAATCCCTTGCTGGCCGACGACATCCCGCGATTGATTGTTACCCCGCATAACGCCTGGGGCAGTCGCGAGGCGCGGCAGCGGATCGTGGGGCAGTTGACCGAAAACGCGCAGGCTTTCTTCAGCGGTACAGCGCTGCGAGTCGTCAGTTGATAAACTGCCGCACTTTTTTTCAAGGAGCAGAGTATGGATCCGCGCAGTGAAGTACTGCTTCGTCAGGCTGAGTTATTCCAGGGTTCGGTGTTGTTGGCCGGTTTGCCCGCCGACGATCTGCTGGGCCGACTGCCCGATGCCCACGGTTGGTGCTGGCACGCCGGCGACCAAGCCGCGCTGGACGCACGTTTTGCCGAGCGCAGCCATTTTGGTGTGAACGCACCCGAGCGTGAGTTCGAGACGGCGGTCGTGTTTCTGCCCAAGTCCAAGGACCTGACCGATTACATCCTCAACGCCCTCGCCTCGCGCCTGGCCGGTCGCGAGCTGTATCTGGTAGGCGAAAAACGTAGCGGGATTGAAGGTGCAGCCAAACAACTGAACCCGTTCGGCAAGCCGCGCAAGCTCGACAGCGCCCGTCATTGCCAACTCTGGCTGGTCACGGTAGCCAATGCACCAGAAGCCAAATCACTGGAAAGCCTGGCGCAGACCTACGAGTTGCCGCTGGCTGAAGGGCCATTGAAAGTCATCAGCCTGCCGGGCGTGTTCAGCCACGGCCGACTGGATCGCGGCAGCGCGCTGCTGCTGGAGCATCTGGACAAGTTGCCGAGCGGCCACTTGCTGGACTTCGGTTGCGGTGCGGGCGTGCTGGGTGCTGCGGTGAAGCGTCGTTATCCCCACAATCAGGTGACGTTGCTCGACGTCGATGCGTTTGCCGCTGCCAGTAGTCGCCTGACCCTCGCCGCCAATGGTCTGGAAGCCGACGTGATCACCGGTGATGGAATTGACGCTGCACCGATGGGCTTGAGTGCGATTCTGAGCAACCCTCCGTTCCATGTCGGCGTCCACACCGACTACTTCGCGACCGAGAACTTGCTGCGAAAAGCGGCCAAACATCTGAAAAACGGCGGTGAACTGCGCCTGGTTGCCAACAGCTTCCTGAAATATCAACCGCTGATCGAAGAGCACCTTGGTGTGTGCGCAATCAAGGCTGAGGGACAGGGTTTCAGAATCTATCGGGCCAAACGCGGCTGATAAATAAGTGCTTGCCTAACGGATTCGGCCTAGGCAGAATCCGCTCCGTCCTAGGGGAGTAGTCTCCCACGAGCGCCATGCTCGTCCGGCATACGTCAACATACTTGGTCCTCAGACCATGGCGTATGCGACCCAAGCGTCCGCATCAGACGGATCGCAGGGTTTGACAAGACCTATGACACGAACACCTTACCCGGGGCGGGAAGGCTGTACGTGTCATAGCCGTGTCGACCCGCCCCTTAGGAAAACCCCTGATGATGCTGGATTCATTTCTCGTTCCTACCGCAATCGTTGCCTTGGCCGAAATCGGCGACAAGACGCAACTGCTCGCGCTCATTCTCGCTGCCCGCTTCCGCAAGCCGTGGCCGATCATCGCGGGCATCGTCGCCGCCACCCTGGCCAACCACGCAGCTGCTGGTGCGGTAGGTGCCTGGTTCGGCAGTTTCTTCTCGAATGCGACGCTGCACTGGATCCTGGCCGCCTGCTTTACGGCGACGGCGTTGTGGACCCTGGTCCCGGACAAGATGGACGACGACGTCAGCACCGCTCGCAAGTTCGGGCCATTCCTGACCACACTGATTGCGTTCTTCCTCGCGGAAATGGGTGACAAGACCCAGGTCGCTACCGTGATGCTGGCTGCGCAATACCCGGATTTGTGGCTGGTCATTCTCGGCACCACCGCCGGCATGTTGATTGCCAACGTGCCTGTGGTGCTGGCCGGTAACTTTGCGGCAGACAAGTTGCCACTGACCCTGATCCGTCGACTGGCGGCGTCGGCGTTTCTCATTTTGGCGATTGTTGCGGTGTACAAGGCGATGCAGAGCAGTGGCTGGGTTTAACGCAGTAAGTCGCTAGACCGAGTTATCGTTCTTCGCGGGCAAGCCCGCTCCTACAGTTGAAATGCATTCCCCTGTAGGAGCGAGCCTGCTCGCGAAGGCGATTTCAGTCTCAATACAGATTCAGGATTTACGCGCGTTCTCGTACAACGGCATCACCTTGGGAATCGCTGCCTGCAACGCGGCAATACGACTGGCCGACGCCGGGTGAGTGCTCATGAACTCCGGTGGCGAGCCTTCCGAGACCTTGCTCATCTTGTTCCACAGTGTAATCGCGGCGTTCGGGTTGTAACCGGCGCGGGCGGCCAGTTCGAGACCAATCAGGTCCGCCTCGTTTTCATTGGCGCGGCTGTTGGGCAGGGTCATGCCGTAGTTCGCAACGGTATCCGCCAGGGCCATGCTGCTCTGGCCCAACCCTAACAAGGCACCGGCGCCCTGCTTGGCCATTTCGATACCATAGGCTTTGGACATCGCTTCACGACCATGCTCACGCAGGGCGTGGGCGATTTCATGCCCCATGATTGCGGCGATTTCATCGTCGGTCAGTTGCAGTTTGTCGATCAGCCCGGTGTAAAAGATGATCTTGCCCCCAGGCCCGCAGTTGGCATTGAGTTCATCGCTCTTGATCAGGTTGACCTCCCACTTCCACTGAGCGGCATCCGGACGAAAATTCGGCGCCTGGGCAATCAGCCGGTCGGCAATGGCCTGGACGCGCATGGCATTCTCACTGGTTTTGTCCAGCACACCCTTGCTGGAGGCTTCACCGATTGTCTTCTGATAGGACTGCGCATACATCTGGTCGACCTCTTGCGCGGGCAACATGGTGAACATGTACTGTTTGCGCTCAACCCCCACGGCGCCACCGCTGGTGGTGTTGACCGACTGGCACCCGGCGAGCAGCAGACTGGCGCTCAGCGTCCCAAAAACCAATAGCTTGTTCATCAAATAAACTCCCTCAAATCATGCCGCGTATCCTGGGCGTGGAAATGTATCGACGCCAGATACATAAAACTAAGACGCAAAATTCCGGCAAAGCTCTCAGCACCGCAGGAAAAAATTCTCAAGTCTGTGCGGGCCTTATCGCGGGCAAGCACAACCCCCCATTTAACCCGGGGTAAGACACTCAGGCGCATTCAGCTTTGGATCATTTACCAGGTTCGCCAGCACTCGCTCGCGCAACACCGCGGGTTCACTGGCAAGCAAGGCCTGCAAGGTATGCAACGGCGTCTCGGGGTCAAGCCACGCCGCCTGCCCCGCCGCATCGAGAATCAACGGCCGGCGCTGACTCGCCGCCGGCTGCGTGATCACTGCCGTGCTCAGCCATACCTGTTCCTGCACCGGGTACGCTTCCCAGATAGCGGCAAAAAACAGTGACGAACCCTCTCCCGGCGTCAGCCAGTACGGACGCTTGCGCGTGGTACCGCGCCATTCATAGAAACCGTTGGCCGGCAGCAGACAACGTCGCTCACGAAAGGCCTGGCGAAACATCGGTTGCTCGGCAACGGTTTCAGCCCGGGCATGGGCCGGGGTGCGGGACAGATCGGTCAGCCACGGTGGCGTCAGGCCCCAGCGGGCGCGGGCCAGTTCGCGCTGGCCGTCCAGGCCTGCACGCAGCATCAACACCGAATCGTTGGGGGAAATATTCCACTGGGCCTGCTGATCGGCGGGAAAGCCGGGCAGGGCCGCGAAGGCGGGGTTCCAGCGAAACAGGGCATAACGTCCACACATGGGGCAGCACGACTCTTGATCAAACGAACGCCAGCCTAACAGACCAGCGTGCCGGGAAAGCTCTCCGGTTCATCGCCAGACAGCGGCAGCGCGGCATTGTACGCGGTGATCAGCGAGCGGGCGTATTCCGCCTGGTCATTATCCACCGACAAGCCCAACAGGCCGAAAATCGGCAGTTCGCCAGTGCCGCCGAGCAAATGGCGCCCCACCAAATGCGCCTCAATGCCTTCGCTGGCCAACATGCTTTGCAGCAATTCGCCTTCCATGAGGTTTTCCGGCTCGTAGATTCGCAGCATCGGGACGCCCTTCTTCACTCGTTTTCGCTGAACACTTCGAGCAACCATTCCTGACCGTCGGTCTGCAGGACAAACGTTATTGGCCGACAACACACCGGACAATCTTCGATGTAGGTCTGATCGCCGCCGGACAGATCCAACACGGCCTCTGCGTCCTCACCACAATACGGACATTCGTAGCGCTCGGTTTCCAGCATCGCGGTCTCCCGGGTGACTTGTGCGTATAATCGCCGGTCTATTTGCAGGGCTATTTTTGTCTGGCTATTTTTTCAGACCGTGCCCTGTCGGTTTTGATCAAAACCTTTACTTACCCTAGCCGTTTCTAACAAGAGAGCATGATGGGCGAATTCGATGCCATCCGACCTTACGACGACAGCGAAGTCCCAGCGGTACTGGACAGGTTGCTCGGCGACAAGGCGTTTCTAGATATCCTCACCCACTTCCGCTTCCCGCGTTTTGCCGGTGCTTTCGGCTGGATGCTTAAACCTCTTATAGCTCATCGGCTGCGCCGCGAGTTCGCCGGTGTTCATTCGGTGGCCACGTTGCAGGACAAGGTCGAGATGTACGTCGACCACACCATCGAACGCGCAACAGACGGCGTCACGTATACCGGCGTCGAGCAGTTCAAGTCCGGCAGCGCCTACCTGTTCATCGCCAACCACCGCGACATCGTGATGGACCCGGCCTTCGTCAACTACGCCGTGTACCACGCTGGCCTGCCGACACCGCGCATCGCGATCGGCGACAACCTGCTGCAAAAGCCCTTCGTCAGCGACCTGATGCGTCTGAACAAGAGCTTCATCGTGCACCGTTCGATCACCGGTCGCCGCGAGAAGATGGCGGCGTATCAACTGCTGTCGGCCTACATCAACCACTCGATCCGCAACGATTGCGCCTCGATCTGGATCGCCCAGGCCGAAGGCCGGGCGAAAGACGGCGACGACCGCACCGAATCTGCAATCCTCAAGATGTTCCACATGAGTCGCAAGGACGAGCCGTTCGGCGAAGTCATTCAGTCGCTGAACCTCACCCCGGTGTCGATCAGTTATGAATACGACCCGTGCGATCAGGCCAAGGCGCGCGAGTTGTTCATCCGCGCCACCACCGGCAGCTACAGCAAAGTGCCGGGCGAGGATGATGTGAGCATCGCCAAGGGCATCACTGGCTACAAGGGCCGGGTCCACGTGAACTTCGCCGCGCCGATCACCGAGCTGTTTGAAGACACCAAGCAATTGGCGGTCGAGATGGACAAGCAAATCCTCGGTGGCTACCGCTTGTTCCCGGTGCACTACCTGGCCTACGCCCAATGGAAAGACGCCGACCCGCAATTGCAGGTGCCGAAGGCTGCTGAAGTATTTGCGGCCGATGAACTGGCCAAGGCGCAGGAAGAATGGAACAAACGTCTGGAGGCCTGCCCCGAAGAACATCGTCCGTTCCTGGTGCTGCAATACGCGACGCCGGTGCGCAATCAGTACCGTGTGAAGGCCGGCTTGCCGCTGTAGGATTTTTGGCTGGATCCGAAAACGGCGCCTTCGGCGCCGTTTTCATTGCTGCAATGTTTGTAATCAGACCCGCGTGCTGATCCACGACACCAGCAACGCCAGCCCGAGGCAGGCGAAACCGAAGCGATAGAAAAAGCGGTTCATGCGCAACGTCGCCCAATCGAGGGTCGGCTCTACGTTGGGTTGGCCCTGACGCTGGGCCACCATACTGGCCTTGGCGCGTTGTTCGCGGCGACGAGTGGCGTGCAGCAGCCAACAGCCCGGAAAGGCAAGCAGCAAGGCCAGCAGATTGACCAGTTTGGCGGGATGGGCGGTAAACAGCGTCATCAAATGCAGCGACATCACGGACCTCAAACAAAACAGGTGTAACAGACGCCGAACCGACGAATGCGGCGCGGATTCTACCGAAAGCCTCCCCTCCCGCATCTGTTTTACGACAAAGAGTTCACTAATTGGCAGACTCCTGCCCTGAGTCATAACTTCGTCATCTAAATCCGTCAGTCTCCCGCCACACGAAAACGGACACGGAGACCGTCATGCTGCACGCTGAAAATCAGGATCGCCTCTACCTCATCGCCCAAAGTGAAGAACAGCAAACGTTGATCGGCAGCCTTGCCTTCAACGTTCAGGACCGCCACTGGCTGGTGTATTGCGCGCTGGGCGGGCATCAACATGCGGATTTGCCGGAGACGGATTTGCTGACCGGGGTGAGTGTGCTGGATTTTTACTCAGAAGCAGCCTGACATCACCCCAACCTGTAGGAGCCGAACTTGCTCGCGATGGCGGCATCACATTCAATATTGACGTCGACTGACAGTACGCCATCGCGAGCAAGCTCGGCTCCTACAGGCCAACGGTGTATTGCAGACATGAAAAAGCCCGGGGCCATTGCTGGCACCGGGCTTTTTTGAATCCGATGAATACTTATTCGCCGAGAACCTGACCCACCGTCGGATCCTTGAACAGGCGCGTCAGCGCATCACTCAACACATCACTGACCAGCTTGGTGTTGGTTTCCTGGTTCGGTGCCATGCCGAAACGCTGGTCCAGCGATGCACCGTAACGACCGCTGTAGCGACGATTGGCGTTCTGCACATCGGAGCGGAACGTAGCGCTGATGGTCGCTTCCGTCACATACATGCCTTCTTTAGGCGACTGATACTTCAGCTCGGCCAAGGTCACGGTGAGTTGCGGTGCATTCGGCGCATTGGGCGTCGGGGTAAAGCCCAGCAAGCGCACGGCCGCCTCGGCCTGAGCCTGCAACTTCGGCAGAATCTGCGAGCCCTGCACGGTGATCGCGCTGGTTTCCGGATACAAGCCGCCACGGGTGCCCAATGTTGGCGACGGACGACCGTCCACCACACGCACCACCACCGGCTGACCATGGCCGACTGGCGCCAGCTGCGTTGTCAGCTTGGGCTCAGGGTTCAGTTGTTGCGGGCTGTGGGCGCAGCCAACGAGGGTCAAACTGGTCACAGTGATCAAACCGAACAACAGACGTTGCAACATGCGTATCTCTCCAGAATCAGGTACAAACAGGCCCGCAGTATAGCGGTGCGTCATGACGGGTAACTAGCACCCTACAAGCCTTGAAGTAAATTCCTGTACCCCCCTGCAGCGCTGCCCTGCCCTGCTCGACGGCAATGGCCATTGCCACTCGTTCAAGCAGTGCAGCCTCCAGCCAATGGGAGAAAGCTGGGTGGAAATCGAAGAAATCCGTCTGAACGGGTTGCACCAACCTCTCCCCCCAAGCGCACGCGTTAGCACGCGCCAGCCACGTGCACGGGTGTAACATCTGTTGACCACCTGACCAGATGCCTAATAAAAGTCATTAAACACGTCCATTTCCCTGCATTTCTTAGATACAATCTCCCCCCGATTATAAGGACGTCTCCTGATCGGGCCTCGCAGCATCGTTAATGCCTCGGTATTGACACCCCGCACCGCCCACAGAGAGCCGCCCACACAGATCGAGTGAAGCTGGCGTGCTTGCTGTTCCTTGAGCAAAAACCCGCTTTTCGCGAATCTGCAGAGCTGTCATTACGCTCGGTCACTGAGCTGTCTGCCCGTTTTGCCGGTCATGTATCCCATGACGGTAATGCTTGCGGGCACGGTGCCAGGCAGGGACAGCCCTTTTTTGAGGTTCACGTCTTCAAAAGAGCGTGAAAAAAACGGGTTTTCACAACTTCACAAGAGTGTGGCGAGCAAATGAATAGTTTTGCGTCTGAACATGCACCATTAGCGTCTGAAACAGCCCAACGACACAGGACCGGGCACTCCTCGTATACCGGAGCCTGAAGCCTGTCCGCTACGGATTTGGTTGCACAAACGGATGTATCGACCATAAGTCGAATTGCCAGTCGCGCGTTGAAATGAGTTCATAACCCTCATTGACCCGGCCGGTAGCGTCCGTCGAAGTTGCAAAAAATTGCGAAGATTCGGACATGGCAATACTCGCCATGGGTATCTGGGGCATCACTGACACGCCCCGTCACTCCTGGCAGCCATGCCGTCAATTTGGTGCTGCAGATTTTGGAGACGCGTTAAATGGCGCATAACGAAGCAGTCGACGTAGTACTGGTTGGGGCCGGCATCATGAGTGCCACCCTTGCGGTATTGCTCAAAGAGCTCGACCCCGCGATCAAGCTGGAAGTCGTCGAGCTGATGGATTCCGGTGCCGCGGAGAGTTCCAACCCGTGGAACAACGCCGGCACCGGTCACGCCGGGTTGTGTGAGCTCAACTACACGCCACAGGCTGCCGATGGCACCGTCGACATCAAGAAAGCCGTACACATCAATACCCAATTCGAGGTGTCGAAACAGTTCTGGTCCTACCTGACGAAGAAAGGCACGTTCGGCTCGTGCAAGACGTTCATCAGCCCGGTGCCACACCTGAGCTTCGTGCAAGGTGACAGTGGTGTTTCCTTCCTCAAGGAACGCTTCAAGTTGCTGAGCAAGCACCACGCCTTCGCGGACATGGAATACACCGAAGACAAGGCCAAAATGGCCGACTGGATGCCGCTGATGATGCCAGGCCGTCCGGCCGACGAAGTCGTCGCGGCTACCCGCGTGATGAATGGCACAGACGTCAACTTCGGCGCCCTGACCAATCAATTGCTCAAGCACCTGACCAGCGCGCCCGACGCGCAGGTCAAGTACTGCAAGCGCGTGACCGGCCTGAAGCGTAACAACGGCGGCTGGACCGTCAGCATCAAGGACGTCAACAGCGGCAACACCCGTGACGTCGACGCGAAATTCGTCTTCCTCGGCGCTGGCGGCGCGGCATTGCCGCTGTTGCAGGCTTCGGGCATCGAAGAAAGCAAAGGCTTCGGCGGTTTCCCGATCAGTGGCCAGTGGCTGCGTTGCGACAACCCGGAAGTGGTCAAACACCACCAGGCCAAGGTGTACAGCCAGGCCGCCGTGGGTTCGCCACCGATGTCCGTTCCGCACCTGGACACCCGCGTGGTCGATGGCAAGAAGTCCCTGCTGTTCGGACCTTACGCCGGTTTCACCACCAAGTTCCTCAAGCACGGCTCCTTCATGGACCTGCCGATGTCGGTTCGCGCCGGCAACATCGGCCCGATGCTGGCCGTGGCGAAAAACAACATGGACCTGACCAAGTACCTGGTCAGCGAAGTGATGCAATCGATGGAACAGCGTCTGGAATCCCTGCGTCGTTTCTACCCGGAAGCGAAAGCCGAAGACTGGCGCCTGGAAGTGGCCGGCCAACGGGTGCAGATCATCAAGAAAGACCCGAAAAAGGGCGGCGTCCTGCAATTCGGTACCGAACTGGTCGCGGCCAAGGACGGTTCCCTTGCTGCCCTGCTCGGCGCCTCCCCTGGCGCTTCGGTGACCGTTTCGATCATGCTTGAGCTGATCGAAAAATGCTTCCCGGGCAAGGCTTCCGGTGAGTGGGCTGCCAAACTGGCAGAGATCTTCCCGGCTCGCGAAAAAGTGCTCGAAACCGATGCTGCGCTGTATCGCAAGATCAATGCGCACAACAACATCGCACTGGAACTGGTTGAAGCCAGTAACGAGACCGAAAGCTACGCTTGATTCGGCCCCATAAAAAACGCCCCGTTCTCACTGAGAGCGGGGCGTTTTTTTATGCCGTTCTGTAGGAGCACGGCTTGCCGGCGATGGTGTTCTTGAGATCGCTATCGCCGGCAAGCCGTGCTCCTACAGGTACAGGTTAACCGCGGGCCTTGGCGATCAATTCGATGTACTCGGCCGCATTGCGCTGATCCTTGATCAGGGCGACGAAGTCATTGCCATGCTCATCTTGGCCATTGAGGTCCAGACCTGCCTCGACGAAGAACGTCAGGAAACGCTCAAAGTCATCGATACGCAGACCACGGTAAGCCTTGATCAATTTGTGCAGCGACGGCGAAGTGGCGTCGACTGGCTCGAAATCGAGGAACAACTTGATCTGCTCGTCGCCGATCTCGTCACCAATCACTTGCTTCTTATCTTTACGCATTGCCGACTCCAGCTCGCAGACATTTCACGGGGCGGGCAGTTTACCCCTCCCTTGGCGCCGGGCTCAACGCATGCGAGTGGCCCCGGTGTGCAAATCAGCCCAGACATGGCCATTGGCATAGCTGAGGAACTGGCAATACACCGTGTCATTGCGCAACAAGTCGATCACCACCCGGTACTGCGCCATCGGATAAAACAGCGTCAGGGTTTTGCTTTTGTCATCGTAGACCGGCTTTTTCAGGCTTTTGCTTTCGCCATCGAAGTTGACCAGCACCTGGTTGATGGTCGCGCCCTTGTTCAAGGATTTGCCCTTGAGGCGGATCAGCAACGGTGACGTGACGGGAATCGGCTGTTGATTGGACTGGCGCTGGCTGCCCACCACCACCGAATACTCGGTGACCTGCAGGAGTTGTTGCTGCTCGGGCTCTGCGTCGCGCAGGGTCAGGTCATCGGGTGGCAGAAACTGTGCGTGCATCGGCGCCGGGGCGGCCGCCAGTGGCAGGCTGAGGGTCAGCAACAGGGCGGCGCAGCTGCGGATCAAAAGGCTCATGAAGGGCTCCGGGGGGGCGGGGCCAGGCACTTTATCACGGGTATTTGAAAATACTTCTGTGGACGCGATCCACTGTGGGAGCGAGCCTGCTCGCAATTACGTTGGCACATACAGCATAAATGTGTCAGTCAGACCGCAATCGCGAGCAGGCTCGCTCCCACAAGGTATGGGTTTAATCGAATTGTGAACGCATCCACGCCTGATACTCGGCGACACCTGGCTCGCCTTCACGAGGCGCCCAATCCGCCAGTTCACCTTCACCAACCGGGCGGTAAGGGCCGGCCTTGCACTCGAACATCAGGCTGTCGGCTTCCAGCACCACCAACCCGTGGAAAACACCAGTGGGCAGGTCCACGCCGACACAATCGCCACCGGCTTGCAGGATTTGCTTTTTCACCACCCCGCCGGCCTCGTCGAAGATCAGCACGCCAAGGCGTCCTTTCAGGACCAGCAAGGTTTCAGCCTTGTTTTCGCCCAAGTGCCGGTGAGGCGGGATATAGGTGCTCGGCTGCAAACCCACCGCCATGCGATGGCAAGCGTCTTCCATCTGATGAAAGTTGTGATGCTGTCGTCCACGAGGATTAGCCGCTGCTTTCTCGGCCAATTCAGTGAACAGCGTTTGATCCAGAAAGCGCGGCGTGGCCATTGATTACATTCCTTTAACAGCAAAGATCCCGTTAGCGTTACGCCAGTAGCCTTTGTAGTCCATGCCGTAACCGAAGATGTAACGATCGATGCACGGCAGGCCGACGAAATCGGCTTTCAGGTCCGGGCGAGCCTTACGGTCGTGGTCTTTGTCGATCAGCACGGCGGTGTGCACTTTGCGCGCGCCGGCGTGTTTGCAGAAATCGATGATTGCGCCCAGGGTGTGACCTTCGTCGAGGATGTCGTCGATGATCAGCACGTCACGGTCGATGAACGACACTTCCGGCTTGGCTTTCCAGAACAAGTCGCCGCCGCTGGTTTCGTTGCGATAACGGGTGGCGTGCAAGTAGGACGCTTCCAGCGGGAAGTGCAGGTGCGGCAACAGCTTGCCGGAAAAAATCAGGCCGCCGTTCATCACGCAGAACACCACCGGGTTGGACTCCGCCAGTTGATCGTTGATTTGCGCACCGACGCGGGCGATGGCCGCCTCGACTTCAGCTTCGGTGTACAGGCAGTCAGCCTCTCGCATGATTTGACGGATATGCTCGAGATCAGCGGACATGGCGCTCTCCAGGGGATGGCTGTTCGGGAAAAGCGGGCAAAGGTACGCATCCCACACGGCCAGATCAAGCGTTTGTGGACTAACGTACTGTATGTCTATAGGACAACACCCTCGGATAGATTAATCTAGGCCGGTTTTTTTGCCCGCCGCCGGAGCCTTTCCCATGCCCATCCTCGAGATCCGCCACCCGCTGATCCGTCATAAACTTGGCCTTATGCGCCGTGCAGACATCAGCACCAAGAATTTCCGTGAGCTCGCTCAGGAAGTCGGCGCCCTACTGACCTATGAAGCCACCAAAGACCTGCCGCTGGAGACCTACGACATCGAAGGCTGGTGCGGCACGGTGTCGGTCGAGAAAATCGCCGGCAAGAAAATTACTGTAGTACCGATTTTGCGCGCCGGTATCGGCATGCTCGAAGGCGTGCTGAGCCTGATCCCGGGCGCCAAAGTCAGCGCCGTGGGCGTGGCCCGCAACGAAGAGACCCTGCAAGCCCACACCTACCTGGAAAAACTGGTCCCGGAAATCGACGAGCGCCTGGCGATGATCATCGACCCGATGCTCGCTACCGGCAATTCCATGGTCGCCACCATCGACCTGCTGAAAAAGGCCGGTTGCCGCGAGATCCGCGCCATGGTGCTGGTGGCAGCGCCCGAAGGCATCGCCGCTGTTGAGAAGGCTCACCCGGACGTGACCATCTACACCGCCTCCATTGACGAAAAACTGAACGAACACGGTTACATCATCCCGGGCCTGGGCGATGCCGGTGACAAGATCTTCGGCACCAAGCAGAAGGACGCTTGAGCATGCAGCAGGAGTTCAACGATCCGCTCTGGCGCACGGTGCTGTCGGGTGCACAGATGCTGTTCGTGGCCTTCGGCGCGTTGGTGTTGATGCCCCTGATTACCGGCCTGGACCCGAACGTGGCGCTGTTCACCGCAGGCTTGGGGACGATTCTGTTTCAGATCGTCACCGGACGTCAGGTGCCGGTGTTCCTGGCGTCGAGCTTTGCCTTCATCACCCCGATCATCCTTGCCAAGGGCCAGTTCGGCCTTGCGGCGACCATGGGCGGCGTGATGGCGGCAGGCTTCGTCTACACCTTCCTCGGCCTGGCCGTGAAAATCAAAGGCACCGGTTTTATTGACCGTCTGCTGCCACCGGTGGTGATTGGTCCGGTGATCATCTCCATTGGCCTGGCCATGGCGCCGATTGCCGCCAACATGGCGATGGGCAAGGCCGGCGACGGCACTGAGCTGATTCATTACCAGACGGCAATGTTCATCTCGATGCCCGCGTTGCTGACCACCCTGATCGTCGCGGTGTTTGGCAAAGGCATTTTCCGTCTGGTACCGATCATCTCCGGCGTACTGGTCGGTTTTGCCATGGCCTTCTACTTCGGCGTCGTCGATACCGCGAAGATTGCGGCCGCGCCGTGGTTTGCAATTCCGAACTTCACCGCGCCCGAGTTCAACTGGCAGGCGATTCTGTTCATCGTTCCGGTTGCGTTGGCCCCGGCCATCGAACACATCGGCGGCGTGATTGCCGTCGGTAGCGTGACCGGTCGCGATTACCTGAAGAAACCCGGCCTGCACCGCACCCTGCTCGGCGATGGCATTGCCACCACCGCAGCGGGCCTGTTTGGTGGCCCACCCAACACCACCTACGCCGAAGTGACCGGCGCGGTGATGCTGACCAAGAACTACAACCCGAAAATCATGACCTGGGCGGCGATTTTCGCCATCAGCCTGGCGTTTATCGGTAAGTTCGGTGCACTGCTGCAAAGCATTCCAGTGCCAGTGATGGGCGGGATTCTCTGCCTGTTGTTCGGTTCGATTGCGGCGGTGGGCATGAACACGCTGATTCGCCACAAGATCGATTTGGCCGAAGCGCGTAATCTGGTGATTGTGTCGGTGACTCTGGTGTTCGGGATTGGCGGTATGCTGGTCGGCACCGGGACCGGCCAGGATGACTTCGGTCTCAAAGGCATCGCGCTGTGCGCGGTGGTGGCGATTGCGCTGAACCTGTTGCTGCCGGGCAATGACAGCTGGAAACACAAGAAGGCGAATGAGCCGCTGTTGTAAGCCGATCTTGAGATAGCTATCGCGGGCAAGCCTTGCTCCTACAGGTTTTGTGTCGATCACTGTAGGAGCAAGGCTTGCCCGCGATGCTTTTAAAGGGCCAATGGCGCTCTTTCGCACAATGCACTCAACGCCCGCGCCCACTGTGGGTCATCGTTGAGGCACGGCACCAGCACCAATTCCTCCCCTCCCGCTTCGCGGAACTGCTCCAACCCGCGATCACCGATCTCTTCCAGCGTCTCTATGCAATCGGCAACGAATGCCGGGCACATCACCAGAATTTTCTTCACGCCGCTTTTGGCCAACTCATCGAGCCGCGCTTCGGTGTAAGGTTCGATCCACTTGGCTCGGCCCAGACGCGACTGAAACGACACCGACCACTTGCCGTCCGACAAGCCCATGCGTTTGGCAAACGCTGCCGCCGTACGCAGGCACTGGCCGCGATAGCAGGTCGCGACCACTTCCGGCGGAGCACCGGCGCAACAGTCACCGCCGCTTTCGAAACTGTGGCCGGGATTGAGCTTCTTCAGGTGCCGCTCCGGCAATCCGTGGAAGCTCAGCAACAAGTGATCGTAATCCTGCTGCAAATAAGGCTTCGCGCTGGCGACCAAGGCGTCGAGGTATTCCGGCTGATCGTAGAACGGCTGGAGAATCGACAGCTGCAGGTCGAGTCCTTTTTCGCGCAGCACGCGCTTGGCTTCTTCGATGACTGTCGTGGTGGTGCTGTCGGCGAACTGTGGATAAAGCGGCGCAAGGGTGATTCTTTTGTGGCCCTGGGCGGCCAGCTGCACCAGTTTCGATTCGATCGACGGCTCACCGTATCGCATCGCCAGTTCCACCGGACCGTGGGGCCACTGCGCCGTCATGGCCTGTTGCAGACGACGGCTGAGCACCACCAGGGGCGAGCCCTCCTCCCACCAGATCGACGCGTAGGCGTGGGCTGACTGTTCCGGGCGTTTGATCAGGATCAGCGACACCAGCAAGCGCCGCACCGGCCATGGCAGGTCGATCACATACGGGTCCATCAGAAATTGATTGAGGTAGCTGCGTACATCCGCCACCGACGTGGAGGCAGGTGAACCCAGGTTAACCAGAAGCAACGCGTGATCGGTCATGCAACGTCCTATTTCAGAGGCGGCTGGACAGATCGTCCAGGGCCGCGCGCAAATCAGTGAACTGGAATGTGAAACCCGCTTCCAGCAAGCGGACCGGCTGGGCCTTCTGGCCACCCAGCAACAACAATGACAACTCGCCCAGAGCTACTTTCAAGGCCAGGGCCGGCATCGGCATGAACGCCGGGCGGTGCAGCACGCTGCCCAGTGTCTTGGCAAACTCGCAATTGCGCACCGGTTTGGGGGCGCACGCATTATAAGGACCGCTGACGTCTTTCTGATGCAGAAGAAAATCAATCAGGGCGATTTGGTCGTTGATATGGATCCACGGCATCCACTGCCGACCATTGCCGATCGGCCCGCCCAGCCCCAGTTTGAACGGCAGCAACAGCCGCGACAAAAAGCCGCCCTCGGCCGACAGAACCAACCCGGTACGAATCAGCACAACCCGAATTCCCAAGGCCTCGGCACGCTGGGCGGTTTCTTCCCAAGCGACGCACAACTGGCTGGCGAAATCATCGATGACGGGGGGTGAAGCCTCGGTCAACTCACGCTCCCCCCCATCGCCATACCAGCCCAACGCCGAACCGGAAATCAACAGCGAAGGTTTTTGCTCGCGTTTTTCGAGCCAGGCCAGCAGCGTTTCTGTCAGGGTGATGCGGCTACTCCAGAGCAACGTTTTGCGCTTGTGAGTCCAGGGCCGGTCGGCAATCGGTGCGCCTGCCAGATTGATAATGGCGTCCAGCGGTGCCTGGTCGAGGTCTTCCAGCCGGGCAATACCACGCACTTGCGTGCCGCATATTTTTGCGACTTTTTCAGGCTTGCGACTCCAGACCGTCAGGTGATGCCCCTGACTCAACCAGTGCCGGCAGAGCTGACGTCCTATCAAACCAGTACCGCCGGTCAGCAATATGTGCATGACTTCTTCCTCGCGTGGCGTTTAACTCTGATCACTAGTCTATTTTTATAAGCAGGGATCTTTGGTATCGGGCAGGCTCTGTGTTTAACAATAGGCCAAGCTGTCAGATCGAGAACGCTAAAAGTTATACCAAAAAACAATATTGTACAGGTTTGACCCACGGCGTAGTCTGTACAGAAAGGTAAACGAGGCCCCTATGACTGTACCTATCGCAATCATCGGCACCGGCATCGCCGGGCTCTCAGCCGCTCAAGCCCTGACTGGCACAGGGCATGTCGTCCAGCTTTTCGATAAAAGCCGCGGCAGTGGCGGACGCATGTCGAGCAAGCGCAGCGATGCGGGTGCTCTGGACTTGGGCGCGCAATATTTCACAGCCCGTGACCGCCGCTTCGTCACCGAAGTCCAGCGTTGGCAAGCCAACGGCTGGGCCGCCGAGTGGACGCCGCAGCTCTACACCTACCACGGCGGCCAACTCAGCCTGTCGCCGGACGAACAGACGCGCTGGGTCGGTACGCCACACATGAGCGCTATCACCCGCGGCCTGCTCGGCGATCTGGAAGTACAGTTCGCTTGCCGGATCACCGAGGTCTATCGCGGCGAAGAACACTGGCATTTGCAGGACGCCGAAGGCTTCACCCACGGTCCGTTCAGTCATGTGGTGATCGCCACACCCGCCCCTCAAGCCACCGCGCTGCTGGCGGCCGCATCGAAGCTGGCCGGGGTTGCCGCCGGGGTAAAAATGGACCCGACCTGGGCCGTCGCCCTGGCATTCGAAACACCGTTGGAGACGCCGATGGAGGGCTGTTTCGTGCAGGACAGCCCCCTCGACTGGCTGGCCCGCAACCGCAGCAAACCGGGACGCGACAACACCCTGGACACCTGGGTGTTGCACGCGACCAGCGCCTGGAGCCGGCAACATATCGATCTGTCCAAGGAGGCCGTGATCGAGCAACTGCACGGCGCATTCGCCGAACTGTTGCACGACTCCATGCCCGCTCCGACCTTCAGCCTCGCCCATCGCTGGCTCTATGCCCGCCCCGCCAACAGCCATGAATGGGGCGCGCTCGCCGATGCCGACCTGGGCCTGTATGTGTGCGGCGACTGGTGCCTGTCCGGACGTGTCGAAGGCGCCTGGCTCAGTGGTCAGGAGGCTGCTCGCCGCTTGCATGAACATATGCAGTGAATCCCGCGTCAATTGCTGCTGTCGAAGTGGACAGCAGCCCCTCCGCAAAACCGCTAAAAACACCTTCTGGTGACCGTGTTGTTCCGTGATGAGGAAGGCGCGGTGCTTGGCTGGAAGTAAATCCTGTGGGAGCGAGCCTGCTCGCGAAGCAAGCGCCGCGATCCGTCATATCCACCCCGTCATCGTTCTTCGCGAGCAGGCTCGCTCCCACAAGGTCYTCATTGCCCCTCACAAAACTTATACAGAATGTTTGACTTGTACACCTTTGAATCTATGATGAAGTCATGCTGTACAGAACCACCACTCTGTACAGGTTTAGATTCGAGGTGCTCTGATGACCCACGCCCCCGCGAAACCGAAAATCGCTATCAGCGCCTGCTTGATGGGGGCCCAAGTTCGCTACAACGGCGGCCACAAGGAATCACGCCTGTGCAGTCATACCCTTACTGATTATTTCGATTTCATCGCGGTATGCCCGGAAGTCGCCATCGGCCTTGGCATTCCCCGTGAGCCGATCCGCCTGGTAGGCGACCCGCAACATCCCGAAGCCGTGGGCAGCGTTCACGCCGAGCTGAATGTCACCCGACCGCTCATCGAGTACGGCCAGACAATGGCCAGTCAGTTGAGCGACATCTGCGGCTACATCTTCATGCAGAAATCCCCATCCTGCGGCTTGGAACGGGTAAAGGTCTATCACGCCAACGGTGCACCGGTGGAAGGCGGTGGTCGAGGCGTCTATGCCCAGGCTTTCTGCGCACGGCACCCTGACCTGCCGGTAGAAGAAGACGGCCGGCTCAACGACCCGGTGCTGCGGGAAAACTTCCTCACCCGTGTGTTCGCTTACAGCGCCTGGCAGCAATTGCTGAAAAAGGGCCTGACCCGCCGCGGCCTCACCGAATTCCATTCTCGTTACAAATACCTGCTGATGGCGCATAACCCGGTGCAATACAAAACCCTGGGGAATTTACTGGGCAACATGAACCACACCACCCCCGACGAGTTGGGCCGGCGTTACTTCAGTGAATTGATGGCGGCATTGAAAAAGTGCGCCACACGGCGTACCCACACCAACGTCCTGCAACACATCAGCGGCTACCTCAAGCAGGTCATCAGCCCTGACGACAGGCAGGAAGTGCAGCACGTTATCGGCCAATACCGCCAAGGCATCGTGCCATTGGTGGTTCCATTGACCCTGCTCAAGCACCACTTCCGCCAGCACCCGGATACTTACATCGCGCGACAGGTTTACCTGCAACCGCATCCGGAAAATCTCAGTCTGCGAAACGCGATCTAATGAAAACCCTAATCGACATCAGCGCCAGCGAAGACCTTGGCGATGATTTTAAAAAGGCCTTGGACGAAGACTGGCTGCCAATCCGTGAAGTGGCGCGCCAGACCGGCGTCAACGCCGTGACGTTGCGTGCCTGGGAACGGCGCTATGGCCTGATCGTTCCGCAACGCACACCCAAGGGCCATCGGCTGTTCTCGGCCGAACACGTTCAACGCATCCTGAAGATCCTCACCTGGCTTAACCGCGGCGTGGCCGTCAGTCAGGTCAAGCAACTGCTGGACACGCCGCAGGCGTTTACCGAGCCCGTTGAAAACGACTGGCAGGTGCTGCGCCAGACGCTGCTGCAAGCGGTGTCACACCTGAACGAACGCGCCCTCGACGACACCGTCAATCAAGCCATGGCGCTGTATCCACCGCGAACCTTGTGCGAACGCCTGTTGCTGCCGTTGCTGGCGGAACTGGAACAGCGTTGGCAGGGCCAGTTCGGCGCGCAGATGGAGCGGGCGTTCTTTTATTCCTGGTTACGCAGCAAATTCGGCGCACGCATCTACCATAACAACCGTCAGTTACGCGCTGCGCCACTGTTGTTGATCAATCACTCGGATGTGCCACTGGAACCTCACCTGTGGCTCACAGCCTGGCTGATCAGCAGCGCCGATTGCCCGGTAGAGGTGTTCGACTGGCCCTTGCCCGCCGGCGAACTCGCGCTGGCGGTCGATCACCTGCAAGCCCGTGGCGTACTGCTGTATTCCAGCAAAGCCATAAACCTTTCGCAGCTGCCAAAACTTTTGAATGGTGTCAGTTGCCCAAAAATGATTGCCGGACCCACGGTACGTATCCATCACGCCGAGTTGTCCGCAAGAACGACCGGGATCCCTGATTTGTCCTTCGCCGAAGACCTGTTATCGGCGCATAAGGAACTTGTTCAGCGCGGGCTAATTTAATGAATCGTTCGGACAGCACCCTGCAATTGATCTGGCTGCGCAGCGATTTGCGCCTACACGACAACACCGCCCTCTCGGCTGGCGCAGCGCGCGGTCAGGCGGTGGCGGTGTATCTGCTGAGCCCGGAGCAGTGGCTGGAGCACGATGATGCACCGTGCAAAGTGGATTTCTGGCTGCGCAACCTGAGCGAATTGAGCCGTGCGTTGGGCGAACTGAACATCCCCTTGTTGATCCGCAAGGCATCACGTTGGGACGAAGCGCCGACAGTGCTGCTCGACCTGTGTCAGCAGTTGAAGATCGACGCCGTACACGTCAACGAGGAATACGGCATTCACGAAAGCCGTCGTGATACGGCTGTGGCCCAAGCGCTGAAGGCCAATGGCATCGACTTCTATAGCTACCTCGATCAACTGCTATTCAAACCGGGCACCGTGCTGACCAGGACCGGCACTTACTTTCAGGTCTTCAGTCAGTTTCGCAAGGTCTGTTACGAGCGCCTGCACAGATCAATGCCAGCGCGGGTCTGCCCGCCTGCCGTCCAGGCGCCATTGACGATCAGCAGCGACACCCTTCCATCAAGCGTTGAAGGTTTCGCCACGCCCAGCGACAGCTTGCGCAAACTCTGGCCCGCCGGTGAGACCGAAGCCCGACGCCGTCTCGACACCTTCGCCGACGCCCATATCGACTACTACAAAGACGAACGCGACTTCCCGGCAAAACCCGGCACCAGCCAGCTCTCGGCCTATCTCACCGCCGGGGTGATTTCACCCCGCCAGTGTTTGCACGCGGCCCTGCAAAGCAATCAGGGCGAGTTCGAAAGCGGCAAGGTGGGTGCCGTCACCTGGATCAACGAGCTGCTGTGGCGCGAGTTCTACAAACATATTCTGGTGGGTTACCCACGGGTTTCCCGCCATCGCGCCTTCCGCCCGGAAACCGAGGCCGTGGCTTGGCGCGATGCACCGGAAGAACTGCTGGCATGGCAAGAAGCGCGCACCGGCCTGCCGATCATCGACGCGGCCATGCGCCAACTGCTTGAAACCGGCTGGATGCACAACCGGCTGCGCATGGTCGTGGCGATGTTCCTGACCAAGAACCTGCTGATCGACTGGCGTGAAGGCGAGCGCTTTTTCATGCGGCATTTGATCGACGGAGATCTGGCGGCAAACAACGGTGGCTGGCAGTGGAGCTCATCTACCGGAACCGATTCGGCACCCTGGTTCCGGATTTTCAACCCATTGAGCCAGTCGGAGAAATTCGACGTCGAAGGCGTGTTCATCAAGCACTGGCTGCCAGAACTGGCCGGACTCAACAAAAAGGACGTGCACAACCCGGCCAACCTCGGCGGCTTGTTCGGTGTGGCGGACTATCCGTCGCCGATCGTCAATCTGAGCACGTCTCGACAACGGGCGCTGGCCGCGTTCAAAAACCTGCCAGCACGACAAGGTTTATCGCCACCGGGATTACTTCAATGCCGGGGTGCTGAATTACGAACATATACCCATATTGGGTCGGGCGATTGCCTGGCTGAAAAGGAGAATGGGATGAGTCGTCCCCCCCCACGGCGCTACTGGTTGACCGGCGCCAGCAGCGGTATCGGCGCCTCGCTGGCCGAAGAAATACTGAAAAGCGGCGCTCATGTGGCCGTCAGTTCACGCTCGGTAGCGGTGCTGAAAGTCTTGTCCCAGCGCTATCCCGGACAAGTGCTGGTCCTGCCTGGAGACCTGACCAACAGCCAGCAGGTACGTGAAATCGGCGAGCAAATTGCGCAAGACTGGGGCTCGCTGGACACGGTGATTCTCAACGCCGGCACCTGCGAGTATGTCGACGTCCAGCAATTTGATTCGTCGATTGTCGAGCACGTGGTGCGCACCAATTTGCTCGCCAGCGCCTATTGCATCGAGGCCGCGATACCCCTGTTGCGCAAAGGCACCGCGCCACACATGGTGGGCGTCGCCAGCCCCGTGACGTACTTGCCGCTGCCGCGAGCGGAAGCCTATGGCGCGTCGAAAGTCGGGCTGCGTTACCTGTTCGAATCGCTGCGCATGGACCTGGCGCCGGAAGGCATCGAAGTCACCATGGTCAGCCCTGGGTTTGGCCAGACACCGCTGACGGCAAAAAACGACTTCCCGATACCGCTCAGTTGTCCGGTAGGTAAAGCCGCCCGGCACCTTTTCGCCAAACTCAAGAACCGGCCATTGGAGATCGCTTTTCCGGGCCTGTTCATGGCGGCGCTTTGGCCGCTGTCGAAATTGCCCAATGCGGTGCAACTGGCCATCGGCAAACGCATGGTGCGCAGCAACCCGCCGATCCAGGATCTGCTGTAAACATCGCCCTCATCGGCAGCTGTTTCCCGCACTTCACTTCATGGCCCAACGGTTCGCCTCAGATACCCGACACTGAGCGTCCGTCAGGCCTTTCACACAGCACCGGTCCACTGCCTTACACTGCGCGCCATGAAAACCATTCCCCACACGCAAATCGCCGAGCCGGCCGTCACGTGCTCGACCTGCGCGGCTTGCTGCTGTCAGCTCGAAGTGATGCTGATCACCGATACGGGCGTGCCCGAACGTTTTATCGATACTGATGATTGGGGCGGTGAAGTCATGCTGCGTCTGGACGACGGCTGGTGCGCTGCACTGGATCGCAACAGCATGATGTGCACGATCTACGAAAAACGTCCGCTGATCTGCCGGGAATTCGAGATGGGCGCACCGGAGTGCATCGAAGAACGCCAGGGGATCAGCACCGCGTATCGCTGAAAGGCAGCCTGGTGAAGAACTAATGTGGGAGCGAGCCTGCTCGCGATAGCGGTGTGTCAGTCAATATACATGCGACTGACACACCGCTATCGCGAGCAGGCTCGCTCCCACATTGAGCATGTTTACAACGGCATGGTGTAGTGCAGCGCGTAACTTTCTACACCATCGTTGTGATTGGCCATACCGCCATTGGAATAGTGCGTCGCACGAATCCCGACTTCATGACCGCCGGCAAAACGCGCACCAAAACCGAAACGGTCTTCGAACTGGAAGGACTGGCCAATGTCGTTGTTTTCAATTTCGGTATGGGCGAAAAACGCCACACCAATACCCGCCTCGACATAAGGTTTGACGGACTGACCGGCAAACTCGTAAACAAACACCGGCGAGAACGACAGGCTGTTGTTGCTGGAAGTCTTGTCCCCGTCCCAATAGGTATAGGCACCGCTCCAGTTACCCGTCAGACGCCCCACGTCACTTTGCCACCAGCTCTTGTCCCAATCGAATTGCATGCCCAGTCGATAGGTCATGGTTGAATCGGTGGTCTGGCCGACCCCGAACTCCACGCCTGCTGCCTGTGCGGTGAAACTTTGCCCCATTAAAGCGGCCGCAATCGCGGCCAAGCAGAATAGTCGCTTCACTAGAAACTTCCTTTTCCAAACGATTTCGTATGGTTTTCTGTTGCTCAACACTATAGAAGTCGACGCTTGATCAAAAGTTCATGCCAATTGCTCTTTCGCCCCCAACTCGTTACTTACCCCTCGAAGCTTCTCACAACACCCGACGTATTCCACAGTATCGGCAAGATATTTCTGAAATGAACGGGATCGGCACTCGTCCAGAACCGAGCGGCACGAACAGGTCCATCGGCGAGCAATTCACGCTCGGCCAACAGACGCTGAAGTTGCCGCGCGACAGCAGCCCCCGTGTCGATCAGGCTGATGTCATCGGGGATCATCTGCTTAAGCAAAGGCTTTAGGAAGGGATAATGCGTACACCCCAGAATCAGGGTGTCGCACCCGGCGCCCAACAGCGGTTCGACGTACCTTGCCAGCAACTGGCGCAATGCCTCGCTGTGCAAATCGCCGTTTTCAATCAGTTCTACCAGGCCGGGACATGGCTGAGTGATGACGCGCACATCGGTGGCGAAACGGTCGAGCAAGGCGGCGAACTTGGCACTCTGCAAGGTGCCCGTGGTGGCGAGCACACCCACCACACCGCTGCGGGTCGCGGCGGCGGCGGGTTTGACCGCAGGCTCCATGCCGACGATGGGCCACTGGGGATAATCGCGTCGCAGGTCGGCAACGCCCGCGACGGTCGCGGTATTGCACGCCAGCACCAAGGCCTTCGCACCCTGCTGATGGAAAAATTCGGCCATGACGCTACAGCGCTGGCGGATGAATTCCGGGGTTTTCTCGCCGTAAGGAACATTCCCGCAATCGGCGACGTACAGCAGTGACTCGTTGGGCAACAAACGCTGGATCTCGGCCAGCACCGAGAGCCCACCGACGCCGGAATCAAACACGCCAATCGGCGCTTCACGCATGTGTCGAACCACAAACACTGCAGCCCGGATCACGCTTGACCCGCAATTCGCGAAAGCGCGAGCCCAGCGCATCGATCAACAACAGACGTCCCACCAGTGGCTCGCCGAAACCGACCAGCAGTTTCATGGCTTCCAGTGCCTGAAGGCTCCCCACCAACCCCACCAACGGCCCGACAACACCGGCTTCGCTGCACGTCAGTTCGGCTTCGCTGCCATGCCCGTATAAACAGTGGTAACACGGACTGTCAGGACGGCGCGGGTCGAACACCGACAATTGCCCTTCGAGGCGAATCGCCGCGCCACTGACCAGTGGTTTGCGGGCGGCGACACAGGCAGCATTGACTGCTTCGCGGGTGGAGAAGTTATCGGAACAATCAAGCACCAGATCCACCGCAGCCACGGCTGCGGCCAAGGACTCCTCGTCCAGTGCAGCGCAATGGGGGATCAGTTTTATCTCGGGATTGATCGCGCTCAGGCGTTTGATCGCCGAGTCAACCTTGCTCAGGCCGACGCTATCGGTGTCGTGAACGATCTGACGCTGCAGGTTGGTCAGGTCGACCGTGTCGAAGTCGGCAAGGTGCAGCTCACCCACGCCAGCAGCGGCCAGGTAAAGCGCAACCGGTGAACCAAGACCACCGAGGCCGACGATCAACACGCGGCTTTCTTTCAAACGCAACTGGCCGTCGATGTCGACGTGTTGCAACAGAATCTGCCGACTGTAGCGCAACAATTCCTGATCATTCAGCACGGCAGGCGCCCCAGGCTGATACGTTCGTGTCCACCCAGATCGGTACGGCTATGGACGTTTTCAAAGCCGCGGGTCAGCAGCAAATCGCGGACGATGCTGGCTTGATCATAGCCGTGTTCGAGCATCAGCCAACCGCCCGCTTCCAGATAATCAGGCGCCTGGGCGACGATCAAGCGCAGATCGTCGAGCCCGTCGACACCGGCCACCAGAGCACTGGCCGGCTCGAAACGCACGTCGCCTTCCACTAGATGCGGGTCGGAGGAAGGGATGTAAGGCGGGTTGCTGATAATCAGTTGAAAACGCTGACCTGCCAGGGCGCTGAACCAATGGCTGCTCAGCACCGTGGCGTTATTGAGGTGCAGGCGCTGGCGGTTACGCTCGGCCAGCGCCACGGCTTCAAGCACGCGATCCACTGCTGTGACCTGCCACGCCGGACGTTCGCTGGCCAGGGCCAGGGCGATGGCACCACTGCCGGTGCCGAGGTCGAGGACCTTGGCGGGTGTGGCCGGCAACAACTCCAGCGCAGCTTCCACCAGCAGTTCGGTGTCCGGGCGCGGGATCAGTGTGTGCGGAGCCACTTCCAGGTCCAGTTTCCAGAAGCCTTGCTGCCCCAGAATGTAAGCCACCGGCTCGCCACCACGACGACGCTGCAAGTAACTGGCAAACGTCAGCGCCGCTTCACTGGGAACAATGCGCTCCGGCCAGGTGTGCAAAAAGCTGCGGGGCTTGCCCAACGCAGCAGCCAGCAACAACTCGGCATCCAGACGCGCGGTGGGCGAGTCGGGCAAATCGGCGGCGCGCAACAAACTGGCAATGATCGTCATTTACTCACCTATCGCCGCCAATTGATCCGCCTGGTACTCGGCCAGCAACGGCTCGATTACCGCATCGACCCCGCCGGCGAGAATTTCGTCGAGCGAATACAGCGTCAGGTTAACCCGGTGGTCGGTGACCCGGCCCTGGGCAAAGTTGTAGGTACGGATCCGCTCCGAGCGATCACCGGAACCGACCAGCAATTTACGCTCGCTGGCGATGGCATTCGCCGCAGCGCTGGTTTGCTGATCATTCAGTTTGGCCGACAGCCAGGACATCGCCCGGGCGCGGTTTTTGTGCTGCGAACGCTCTTCCTGGCACTCCACGACAATACCGGACGGCAAGTGCGTGATGCGGATCGCCGAGTCGGTCTTGTTGACGTGCTGACCACCAGCACCGGAGGAGCGATAAGTATCGACGCGCAGATCCGCCGGGTTGATCTCGATCGTTTCCTGTTCGTCCGGCTCGGGCAACACCGCCACGGTGCAGGCCGAGGTATGGATGCGGCCCTGGGACTCAGTGGCCGGAACCCGTTGCACACGGTGCGCGCCAGACTCGAATTTCAGCTTGCCATAGACGTTGTCACCTTCGACCCGGGCAATGACTTCTTTATAGCCGCCGTGTTCGCCTTCGTTCTCCGAGAGAATCTCTACCCGCCAGCCACGACGCTCGGCGTAACGCGAATACATACGGAACAGGTCGCCGGAGAAAATCGCCGCCTCATCACCGCCGGTGCCGGCACGAATTTCGAGGAACACGTTACGGCCGTCGTTCGGGTCTTTCGGCAACAGCATGCGTTGCAGGCTGGCTTCGAGTTCGATCAGTTGCTCCTTGGCTTCGCGGACTTCTTCCACGGCCATTTCGCGCATGTCCGGGTCGCTGTCCTTGAGCAGTGCCTGAGCGCCTTCAAGGTCACCTTGCACTTTGAGCAACTGTTTATAGGTGCCGACAATCGGCTCGACTTCCGCGTATTCCTTGGAATAGGTGCGGAATTTGTTCTGGTCGGAAATGACTTCGCCATCGCCAAGCAAGGCGGTCAATTCCTCGAAACGGTCCTGGAGGATGTCCAGCTTATTGAGCAGTGACGCTTTCATTGCGGTTTTTTATCCGAAAAGCTATCCGATGAGCCCTCATTCAGGGCAAAGAGTTCCTGGGCCATGGCCAGCGCATCGAGGCGGCCTTCGGCAGAGAGCTTTTTCAATTGCACACTGGGCGCGTGCAACAGTTTGTTGGTCAAGCCGCGCGCCAGTTGCACCAGCACGTCTTCGGCGCTGCTGCCGTTGGCCAGCAAGCGCAGGGCCTTCTGTAATTCTTCGTCGCGCATGCGCTCGCTTTGCTGACGATAAGCCTTGAGCACATCCACCGCCGCCAGCTCGCGCAGGCGGATCATGAAATCTTCGGCGCCGACCGAGACCATTTCTTCCGCCGCCTGGGCTGCGCCCTGACGACTCTTGAGGTTCTCGGCGACCACTTCGTGGAGATCGTCGACGCTGTACAGGTAAACGTCGTCCAGTTCACCGACTTCCGGCTCGATATCGCGCGGGACGGCGATGTCCACCATGAAGATCGGCTTGTGCTTGCGCAGCTTCAGGGCGCTTTCCACCGCACCTTTGCCAAGAATCGGCAACTGGCTGGCGGTGGAGCTGATAACGATGTCGCTGCGCACAAGCTCGGCCGGGATGTCCGAGAGCAGCACGGCGTGGGCACCAAACTGCTCGGCCAGAATACTCGCGCGTTCCAGGGTGCGGTTGGCGACGACAATGCGTTTTACCCCCAGCTCGTGCAGATGGCGGGCGACCAGGGTGATGGTTTCGCCGGCGCCGATCAGCAAGGCCTGGCTGCGTTGCAAGTCACTGAAAATCTGTTTGGCCAGGCTGACCGCGGCAAACGCCACGGACACTGGATTTTCACCAATGGCGGTGTCGGTGCGCACCTGCTTGGCCGCGTTGAACGTGGCCTGAAACAACCGCCCGAGCAATGGACCGATGGTGCCGGCCTCGCGCGCGACGGCGTAGGCCGACTTCATCTGACCAAGAATCTGCGGCTCGCCCAACACCAGCGAGTCAAGCCCGGAAGCAACCCGCATCATGTGACGAACTGCCGCATCATCTTCGTGCACATAACTGCTCGCACGCAGCTCTTCGAGGCTCAAATGGTGATAATCGGCCAGCCAGCGCAACACAATGTCAGCCGAAAGGTGATCCTGTTCTATATAGAGTTCACTGCGATTGCAGGTGGAGAGGATCGCAGCTTCGCGGCTGTCGGTGAGGCGGCAGAGCTGCTGCAAGGCCTCCACCAGCTGCTCAGGGGTAAAGGCCACGCGCTCGCGGACGTCTACTGAAGCAGTCTTGTGGTTGATACCGAGTGCAAGGAAGGCCATTCAAGGTCGCTGATGGTGACGTGAAGCCGGCAATTGTCCTACTTCGCCACAGACAGAACAACTACCGCTGACTATTGTCCCAATGTCCCGCCTCTATAAAGGCCTCGATTGAGACTCGGTTATGTTTGGCCGAAGGCTTGTGTCATGATGATCCGACCGCAGGTTAGTCGTCCTTTTCCTATATGAATAGATCTTCCGCGTTGCTCCTCGCTTTTGTCTTCCTTAGCGGCTGCCAGGCCTTGGCACCCGTGTCGCCGGACGGTACATCGCCGGTTGAAGACAGCAGTCCGGCCCCTGAAAAGCCCAAGGTTTACAGCTCATTCAGTGAAGAAACCGTCTTCAGTCTGTTGAGCGCCGAACTGGCTGGCCAGCGCAATCGTTACGACATTGCTTTGGACAACTACGTGACCCAGGCCATCAACACACAGGATCCCGGCATCTCCGAGCGAGCGTTTCGCATTGCCGAGTACCTGGGCGCCGATCAGGCCGCCCTGGACACCTCGCTGATCTGGGCAAAAAACGCCCCCAACGACCTGGAAGCACAGCGTGCGGTCGCCGTGCAACTGGCCCGCGCCGGTCGTTACGACGACTCCATGGTCTATATGGAAAAAGTCCTGCTAGGCAAAGGCGACACGCATTTCGACTTTCTTGCCCTGGCCGCGGCCGATACTGACCAGGAAACGCGCAACGGTTTGATGAAAAGTTTCGACAGTTTGTTGCAGCGCCACCCGAAAAACAGCCAGTTGATATTCGGCAAGGCCTTGCTGATGCAACAGGATGGTGATGCCAAAGGCGCGCTGACCCTGTTGGAAAACAATCCACCGGACGATGGCGAAATCGCCCCGATTCTGCTGCGCGCGCGCCTGCTGCAAGTGCTCAACCGTGGCGACGAAGCCTTGCCGCTGCTGCAAAAAAGCATCAAGAAATACCCGGACGACAAACGCCTGCGCCTGACCTACGCGCGCATGCTGGTTGAACAAGACCGCATGGATGACGCCAAAGCCGAGTTTGCAAGCCTGGTTCAGCAATACCCGGAAGACGACGAGTTGCGTTACTCCCTGGCACTGGTCTGTCTGGAAGACAAGGACTGGAATCAGGCCAAGGGCTTGCTTGAAGAGCTGATCGCCCGCGATAGCCACGTTGATTCCGCCCACCTGAACCTCGGCCGTATCGCTGAAGAACGCAACGACCCTCAAGGCGCACTGATCGAGTACGGCAAAGTCGGGCCGGGCAACGAATACCTGCCGGCACAACTGCGTCAGGCCGATATTCTGATGGGCAACGGCAGGACCGCCGAAGCGCAACGCCGCCTGGCGGCCGAGCGCGACGAGCAGCCGGATTACGCCATTCAGTTGTATTTGATCGAGGCCGAAACCCTGTCTGCCAACAAACAGGGGGACAAAGCTTGGGCTGTCTTGCAGAAAGCCTTGCAGCAGTACCCGGATGATCTGAATCTGCTGTACACCCGCGCCATGCAGGCGGAAAAACGCAATGACCTGGCGCAGATGGAAAAAGACCTGCGCCTAATCATCAAGCGCGACCCGGACAATGCCATGGCATTGAATGCGCTCGGCTACACCCTGTCCGACCGCACCACGCGGTATGCCGAAGCCAAGGCCCTGATCGAACAGGCACACCAAATCAATCCGGAAGACCCGGCAGTACTCGACAGCCTCGGCTGGGTGAACTACCGCCTGGGCAATCTCGATGAAGCCGAGCGCTATCTGCGCCAGGCGCTGGATCGCTTCCCCGATCAGGAAGTCGCCGCCCACTTGGGTGAAGTCCTGTGGGCCAATGGCAAACAGCGGGAAGCCAAACAAATCTGGGGCAAATTCCTCAAGGAACAACCCGACAGCCCTACCCTGCGCGGCACCATCAAGCGCCTGACCGGATCAGAGACTCTTTAAGATTATGTTTTTGCGCCACATTATCGTTTTCAGTTTTATCGCCCTGCTCGCCGGTTGCGCAGGTTTCGGTGCCCGCGAATCGGTCGAAGGTCACGGTAATCCGGCCCAATGGCGCGAAAACAAACAGCAACTGACCAGCCTCGACGGTTGGCAGATCAACGGCAAGATTGGCATCCGCGCGCCCAAAGACTCGGGCAGCGGCACCCTGTTCTGGCTGCAGCGCCAGGATTACTACGACATCCGCCTTTCCGGCCCGCTGGGTCGCGGCGCCGCACGCCTGACCGGCCGACCTGGCAAGGTCTCGCTGGAAGTCGCCAATCAGGGGCGCTATGACGCACCGAACCCGGAAATACTGCTGGAAGAACAACTGGGCTGGAAATTACCGGTGTCGAATCTGGCCTGGTGGGTCCGCGGGCTCCCGGCGCCCGACAGCAAAAGCAAATTGACGCTGGATACCGACAGCCGCCTGGCGAGCCTCGAACAGGATGGCTGGCAGGTTGAATACTCCTCTTACACACAACAAAACGGTTTCTGGCTGCCCGAAAAAATCAAGCTGCACGGCACCGACCTTGATGTCACGCTGGTGATCAAGGAATGGCAACCACGCAAGCTGGGGTCGTGAATATGACGACTCCCCGCTTGACTCTGCCCTCCCCGGCCAAACTCAATCTGATGCTGCACATCCTCGGTCGCCGTGAAGACGGTTATCACGAGCTGCAGACGATTTTTCAGTTCCTCGATTACGGCGATGAGATCACCTTCGCCGTTCGCGACGACGGCGTGATCCGTTTACACACCGAATTCGATGGCGTCCCCCATAACAACAATTTGATCGTCAAGGCCGCCAAGCAACTTCAGGAGCAATCCGGTTGTGCGCTCGGCATGGATATCTGGATCGAGAAAGTCCTGCCCATGGGGGGCGGAATTGGCGGAGGCAGCTCCAATGCCGCGACGACATTGCTGGGTTTGAATCATCTCTGGCAATTGGGTTGGGACGAGGATCGACTGGCGGCGCTGGGCCTTGGACTGGGCGCTGACGTCCCGGTTTTCGTGCGCGGCCACGCGGCTTTTGCCGAAGGTGTAGGGGAGAAACTGACCCCTGTAGACCCCGAAGAACCGTGGTATGTCGTGCTGGTACCGCAAGTATCTGTAAGTACAGCAGAAATTTTTTCAGATCCGCTGTTGACACGTAACTCTCCTCCCATTAAAGTGCGCCCCGTTCCCAAGGGAAACAGTCGTAATGACTGCTTACCGGTGGTAACAAGGCGTTATCCAGAGGTACGTAACGCTTTGAATTTGTTAGGTAAATTTACCGAAGCAAAACTCACCGGAACTGGAAGTTGTGTGTTTGGGGGCTTCCCAAGCAAAGCTGAAGCTGATAAAGTCTCGGCCCTTCTTACAGAGACCCTTACGGGGTTTGTAGCAAAGGGAAGCAACGTTTCGATGTTGCATCGCAAGCTGCAAAGTCTGCTCTAAAGGAACCGATTACTGGGTAATCGTTGCAACAGATACAGGGGCGTCGCCAAGCGGTAAGGCAGCAGGTTTTGATCCTGCCATGCGTTGGTTCGAATCCAGCCGCCCCTGCCATTTTCCTATACTCATCCAGGTTACCCTCAGCCTTCAGGTACTGCGCGTGTCCAAGATGATGGTCTTTACGGGGAACGCTAACCCCGATCTGGCTCGGCGTGTCGTACGTCAGCTGCATATCCCTCTCGGTGACATCTCTGTCGGTAAGTTTTCCGACGGCGAAATTACAGCCGAGATCAATGAAAACGTCCGCGGTAAAGACGTCTTCATTATTCAGCCGACTTGCGCTCCGACCAACGATAACCTGATGGAACTGGTAGTGATGGCTGATGCCTTCCGCCGCTCCTCGGCTACTCGTATCACTGCTGTTATTCCTTACTTTGGTTATGCCCGTCAGGATCGCCGTCCGCGTTCCGCACGTGTGGCTATCAGCGCGAAAGTCGTTGCTGACATGCTTACCGTAGTCGGCATCGACCGTGTTCTCACGGTTGATCTGCATGCTGACCAAATCCAGGGTTTCTTCGATATTCCGGTAGATAACATCTACGGCTCCCCGGTATTGGTGGATGACATTGAAGATCAGCGCTTCGAAAACCTGATGATCGTGTCCCCGGACATTGGTGGCGTCGTGCGTGCACGAGCTGTCGCCAAATCCCTGGGCGTGGATCTCGGGATCATCGACAAACGCCGTGAGAAAGCCAATCACTCTGAAGTGATGCATATCATCGGTGATGTCGAAGGGCGTACCTGTATTCTGGTCGATGACATGGTCGATACCGCCGGCACTCTGTGCCACGCGGCAAAGGCCTTGAAAGAGCATGGCGCTGCCAAGGTTTTCGCCTACTGCACACACCCTGTGCTGTCCGGTCGGGCGATCGAAAACATCGAAAATTCCATGCTGGACGAACTGGTGGTGACTAACACCATCCCGTTGTCCGCTGCTGCACAAGCCTGCTCGCGTATCCGTCAACTGGATATCGCGCCGGTAGTTGCCGAGGCGGTCCGCCGCATCAGCAATGAAGAATCGATCAGCGCGATGTTCCGTTAAGGGCCCTGCCCTTCTCATTCATCACGTTGACGAAAAGCGCCCCGCCCCGGCATTCCTGTCGGGGCGGGGCTTTTTTGCCCATATCGCCTTTAGCGCTGGTCGCAAACGCTGGGGCGAATGTGGTTATTTTGGAGATACAACATGAACGATTTTACTCTGAATGCTGAAGTGCGTTCCGACCTGGGGAAAGGTGCGAGCCGCCGCCTGCGTCGTCTCGCAAGCCTGGTACCAGCTGTAGTTTACGGTGGCGAAAAAGCCCCTGAATCCATCAGCATGCTGGCTAAAGAAGTTGCCAAACTGCTCGAAAACGAAGCGGCTTACAGCCACATCATCGAGCTGAACGTTGGCGGCACCAAGCAAAACGTAATCATCAAGGCTCTGCAACGTCACCCGGCCAAAGGCCACGTGCTGCACGCTGACTTCGTACGCGTAGTTGCCGGCCAAAAGCTGACCGCTATCGTTCCTGTGCACTTCATCAACGAAGCTGCTCCAGTGAAGAAAGGCGGCGAGATTTCGCACGTTGTTGCTGAAATCGAAGTGACCTGCCTGCCAAAAGACCTGCCTGAATTCATCGAAGTTGACCTGGCTAACGCCGAAGTCGGCTCGATCATTCACCTGTCCGACATCAGCGCTCCTAAAGGCGTTGAATTTGTTGCTCTGGCTCACGGTAACGACCTGGCTGTTGCCAACGTTCACGCTCCACGTGTTGCCCCAGAAGCTGCAGAAGGCGCTGCAGAGTAATTTACTCTGTACGCCGGAGTGACCGGAAACATCGCGGACTGGAACGTAGCGAGAAAGCGGGCGGGAACGCGGAGTTTACATAATGGTAAATGAGCAATTTTCGTCCACTTTCGCCGCACATACTGATTGCGGCGATGTTATCCACCACTCCAAGGAAGGGCCCCTATCGTGACTGCCATCAAACTGATCGTTGGCCTGGGAAATCCAGGCGCTGAATACGAACAGACCCGGCATAACGCAGGGGCCCTTTTTGTTGAGCGCATCGCGAACGCACAAGGCGTAAACCTTGTCGCCGATCGCAAATATTTTGGCCTGACCGGGCGCTATTCGCATCAGGGTCAGGATGTTCGTCTGCTGATTCCCACCACCTACATGAACCGTAGCGGCCAGGCCGTAGCAGCTCTGGCAGGTTTCTTCCGCATCAAGCCTGAAGAAATTCTCGTGGCGCATGACGAACTCGATCTGCCTCCGGGCGTTGCCAAGCTCAAGCAGGGCGGCGGCCATGGCGGTCACAACGGGTTGCGCGACATCATTGCGCAACTGGGCAATCAGAATACCTTTCATCGCTTGCGGCTTGGCATTGGCCACCCGGGCGTTGCCAGTATGGTTTCAAATTTCGTCCTGGGTCGTGCGCCACGCGCCGAACAGGAAAAACTCGATGCCAGCATCGACTTTGCCCTCGGCGTGCTGCCGGATATCCTCGCCGGTGAATGGAACCGCGCGATGAAAAACCTGCACAGCCAGAAGGCCTGACTCTACTCCTCGGGGAAAACACCATGGGATTCAATTGCGGCATCGTCGGCCTGCCTAACGTCGGCAAGTCCACCCTGTTCAACGCCCTGACCAAATCCGGGATCGCGGCCGAGAACTTCCCCTTCTGCACCATCGAGCCGAACACCGGCATCGTGCCGATGCCGGATCCACGTCTGGATGCCTTGGCGGCCATCGTCAATCCAAAACGCATCCTGCCGACCACCATGGAATTCGTCGACATCGCGGGCCTCGTTGCCGGCGCCTCGAAAGGTGAAGGCTTGGGCAACAAGTTCCTCGCCAACATCCGTGAAACCGATGCCATCGCCCACGTGGTCCGCTGCTTCGAAGACGAGAACGTGATTCACGTCTCCAACAGCGTCGACCCGAAACGCGACATCGAGATCATCGACCTGGAACTGATCTTCGCCGACCTCGACAGCTGCGAAAAGCAACTGCAAAAAGTCGCCCGTAATGCCAAGGGTGGTGACAAGGACGCCGTGGTCCAGAAAGGCCTGCTGGAGCAATTGATCGCTCACTTCACTCTCGGCAAGCCTGCGCGCACGCTGATGAAGAACATGGGCGCCGACGACAAAGCGGTGATTCGTGGTTTCCACCTGTTGACCACCAAACCTGTCATGTACATCGCCAACGTTGCTGAAGACGGCTTCGAGAACAACCCGCTGCTGGACATCGTCAAAGCCATCGCCGAAGAAGAAGGCGCCATGGTGGTTCCGGTCTGCAACAAGATCGAAGCTGAAATCGCCGAGCTGGAAGACGGCGAAGAGAAAGACATGTTCCTCGAAGCCCTGGGCCTCGAAGAACCTGGCCTGAACCGCGTAATCCGCGCTGGCTACGAAATGCTGCACCTGCAGACCTACTTCACCGCCGGTGTCGAAGAAGTTCGCGCCTGGACCGTCCGCGTCGGTGCCACCGCACCACAAGCCGCTGGCGTGATCCACACCGACTTCGAAAAAGGCTTCATCCGCGCCGAAGTGATCGCCTACGACGACTTCATCCAGTACAAGGGCGAAGCCGGCACCAAAGAAGCCGGCAAATGGCGTCTGGAAGGCAAGGATTACATCGTTAAAGACGGCGACGTGATGCACTTCCGTTTCAACGTCTAAGTTTTTCAGAACGAAGCACCCGCCCAAGAAAAAGCCGCGTTTGATACGCGGCTTTTTTGTGCCTGGAATAAATACCACTAACAACGCAGAACGGTCAGGCCTTTTTGGTTCTCGGCAGGAAGATCGCCAGCACACCCAACAACGGCAAGAACGAACACAGGAAGTACACGTACTCGATGCCGTGCACATCCGCTAGATGTCCCAGCAGCGCCGCGCCAATCCCGCCGAAACCGAACATCAAGCCAAAGAACACCCCGGCAATCATCCCGACATTGCCCGGCACCAATTCCTGGGCATACACCACGATCGCCGAGAACGCGGAGGCGAGGATGAAGCCGATGATCACACTCAGGATGCTGGTCCAGAACAGGTCGACGTGCGGCAGAAGCAACGTGAACGGCGCCACGCCGAGGATCGAGAACCAGATCACCGCCTTACGCCCTATCTTGTCGCCGATCGGCCCACCGAAGAAGGTCCCCGCCGCGACCGCGCCCAGAAACAGGAACAGGTGCAGCTGCGAGCTGGCCACCGACAGGTCGAACTTCTCGATCAGGTAGAACGTGAAGTAGCTGGTGAGGCTGGACATGTAGAAATACTTGGAGAACACCAGCAGCCCGAGCACGACGAGCGCACTGATCACCCTCCCCTTCGACAAGCCGTGAGTCGCCGCCTGGCCTTGCTTGAGCTTGAACAGGCTCAAGTGGTTGGCGTACCAGCGGCTGATCCGGTAGAGCACGAACAACGCGAATACAGCGAATAGCCCGAACCAGGCCACATGCCCCTGACCGTAGGGAATGATGATCGCTGCCGCCAGCAACGGCCCGAACGCCGAGCCGGCATTACCGCCCACCTGAAAGGTCGATTGCGCCAAACCAAATCGCCCGCCCGAGGCCAGTCGCGCCACGCGGGAGGCTTCCGGGTGAAACGTCGAGGAACCGATACCGATCAACCCCGCCGCCAGCAGAATCAACGGGAAAGTGCCGACCATCGACATCATCACAATGCCGATCAGCGTGCACACTGTCCCGGCGGGAAGCAGCCAGGGTTTTGGATGCCTGTCGGTGTAGTAACCGACCCACGGCTGCAATAGCGAAGCGGTCAGTTGGAAGGTCAGCGTGATCAATCCGACTTGGGTAAAAGTCAGGCCATAGTTGGCCTTGAGCATCGGATAAATCGACGGCAGCACCGACTGGATCAGGTCGTTGATGAGGTGCGCCAGCGCCACCGCGCCGATGATGCGCACGACCAAAGGGCTGCTTTGTGAAGACGAGGGTGCCGACGTCGCGCCGGTCTGAACGTTGCTGATAGCCATGAGTATTTCCGTATAGCGGATGGGTGCACACGGGCAGGTGCGTCAATGTGCCATTTTTCGGTGCGACAACGCCATCCCCTTAGCCAGCTAACGAACTAAATGTTCAACGCCCAATAGGTGATAGCGCAACGCCATGGTCTAAATCTTGCCTTGTTTAACCCCTTCAATGCGGCCCTCTTACAAAGGGGTCCGAGAATGGGAAGTTTCGCTACAAAGTCGGCCTACAGAGCTGGCGAGGGTGAACTTTCGAGGCCTTTTAAAAGGGCACCTGTCGCGGTCGCAATGACCTCGACGCACGCCGATGGTGCGTGGTGTCCACAGGAGTCATGGGGCATGTCGTTTTTATCACCGGGGATCGGGTTGCTGGGGCGTTTTGGCTTCGCACGCAAATTTCAGCTGTTGTTTCTCCTGTTCATCCTGCCGCTGGCAGGCAGCCTGTTGATGATCGGTCAGGATTATCGCGCCAAACTCAGCCTGATCTCCGGCGAACGTGCCGGTGTGCGTCAGTTGCTCGCGCTGGATGCGCTCGACAACCTGCTCGCCGCCCAGCGTGATCGCGCTGCTCGCTGGCGCGCCACGGAAACCAATCGCCAGCCGACGCCCGCAACTCTCGCCGCGATGGCTGCGTTTGATACGGTTCAGCCGGCCGTTGCTCAAGCCACCTCAGACCTCGGCAACGCGCTGAAAGTTGAAGGCGCCGAGGGCGAAACGCTGACCCGTTATCAAGCCCTGCAAACCGCCCTGAATGGTCTGGACTCGAAAAGCCTGAACGGTGTCGGCTGGTGGCCGGACGGTTACGACCGTTTCACCAACGCCTTGAGCGCCCTGCAAGCCCTGCGCGAACAGATCGCCATGGACAATCGCCTGACGCTGGCGCCGTGGCTGGAAACCTACTTGCTGACGCAAATCTCCACCCAGCACGCGCCGGACCTGATCGAACGGGTCGGCCGCCTGGCCAGCGTCGGTCAGGCGTCGGTTGTCTCCGGGCAATTCACCCTGCAAAGCCGTCTGCAACTGCGTGACCTGCGCAGTCGTATCGGTGATGCCCGGGAGCAGTTGGTGAAAACCGCCACGCTCCTGGAAACCCGCCTGCCTGGCGCATTGCAAAGCTGGGCCGGGCAGTACCGAGACAGCGTCAAACAGCTCGACACGAGTCTGAAGGTGCTGGATGACGGCGTGTTCGGCGGCAGCATCAACCTCAAGCCAGAAGAGTTTGAACGCAACCTCGACGCCCTGCTCACCGACCTTGCATCCCTGCGCCAGCAATCGTTGATGTCGCTGGATCAACGCCTGGATTACTACCACGGCTCGGCGATTCGCCAGTTCATTGTGGTGGCGACGATCTTTGGTTGCCTGCTACTGGCCGCGCTGTACTTGTTTATCTGCCTGCAAGCCTCGATCCGGCGCAGCGCCAGTGGCATCACACTGCTGGCCGAAGCCTTGCGTGACGGCAATCTGAGCCTGCAAGCCCCCGTGCAGGGCCAAGACGAACTGGCGGCCATCAGCACCGCCCTGAACGTCGCCGTAGTGCAATTGCGCAATAGCTTGCAGGGAGTCGATCACGAAACCTTACAGGTGAGCAACGCAGTACGCACGCTCAACCATCACTCCAGCGGCGCACTCGGCGAAGTCGAAGCGCAACAATTGCAAATCAGCCAGATCGCCGCTGCGGCCACGCAACTGGCTGCCACCTCTCAAGGGGTCGCCCAGAGTTGTGAACAGGCGTCAGGCAGCGCTCAGCACACCCAGCGCATTGCCGCCGACAGCAGCCGAGACAGTCAGCGCACCACCGCCAGCATTCAGCAGCTCAATCAGCGCTTGAACGACACCGCCGCGGCACTGGGTCGGGTCAGTGAGCAAGGGCAACAGATTCAGTTGGTAGTCGACACCATTCGCGGTGTCGCCGAGCAAACCAACCTGTTGGCGCTCAACGCGGCTATCGAGGCGGCTCGCGCGGGCGAGCAAGGTCGTGGTTTTGCCGTGGTGGCCGATGAAGTGCGCAGCCTGTCACAACGCACCCAGGCCTCCACCGCGCAAATTGCCTGTACGGTCGACAGCCTGCGCAGCACCGTGAATGAGGCGGTCAGCCTGATGGAAGTGGCCTGTCGCCAGGCACAAAGTGATGCCCAATCCGTCACCGGCCTGGGTGAACGCCTCGGGGAAATTGCCCTCGCGGTGCAAGGCGTGACCGACACCCTGGCGCACATCGCGACCGCGGTGGAAGAACAGGCCAGCACCGCCGATGAAGTCAGCGGCAACATTCAACAAGTTGATCAGGCGGCGGTAAGGTTGCTGGAAGGCGCGCGGGCAGTGAACCTGGCGGCAGACACCTTGAGCCAGGGCAGCAAGGCCCTGAGCGCGAATACCGGGAGATTTCAGCTCAGTTGATGCCCTCCTCCGGCCCGTTTTTTCGGGTCAGGAGGATAAGCAGTTGAAAGCGTAGAGAAATATTTTAGATTTACGCTTGACACATCATCGTTCCAAGCCAATAATGCGCGCCACTTGGCTACATAGCTCAGTTGGTTAGAGCATAGCATTCATAATGCTGGGGTCCGGGGTTCAAGTCCCTGTGTAGCCACCAAGTACTAAAAACGGCTTACCGAAAGGTAGGCCGTTTTTTTATGCCTCGAGAAAAGTACCCTGAACCCCATGGGCTCAGGGTGATCCGCGTCAGATGCGAATTGTCGGCAACGCCGACAGCGCCCGCTCCCAAATTTGCCAGGTGCGCAGCCAGACCATCGCCTGCCAGTCGTTGTCCGCCGGATAGAACTGCTCCAGCAGATTCAGCTTGATTCCGCGCCCCACTGCATCACTCGGATTGCCATGCAGATGCAGCCAGTGGTCATCGCGCAAATGACGATGCACGTCAGCCCCCGGATACGTTCCGCACTCAATCACAAAGGGCATCAATCGTACCTGCGGCAACGCATCAACCAACGCCTGCGAGGTGTAGCCGGTCGCGGTTGCCGCCACACCGGTTTCGCTCAAGGTGTCGGCGCCGGTCAACAGCGTGTAGAGCCACGGGCCGTAAATGGCCTGCGCCTCCGGGAGCGCCGGATAAGCTGCCTCGGTGATCGTCAACAACATCGGATGACCGTACTCGCCGGCCCCCGTGTGCAAGTCGAAACACATGGCCACGTCGGCGTGGGCAATATGCTTTTGCAGGATGGCGTGCAGCGTGCGGTTCGACCAGCTTGGCGCCAGCCCACCGAAAAACAGACCGTCGGGGTGACTGTGCTGGCCGCCCTCGACAATCGACATCACCGCCGGCCAGCCATGTTGGCGAATCTGCTCGTCGAGTAAGGCATCGGCGCGTTCACGCTCGGGACCTTGCAGCTCGGTGCAGGCGTAGATGTCATGCAGCGTTGCGTAAGCCTGATTATCCGGCAATGAACGCTCGAAGTTCAGGTGATTGCGGTTCAGGTCGATGTTGTCTTCGTTAACCCGACGCAGCCACGCGGTGCCCCAGGGATTAATCAGGTGAATGAACACCACGGCCACATCGGCCGGCAGTGAGCGCTTGCCCAAGTCCTGCATCCATTTGATCTGGCAACCCGAACCGTAGAAGCCTTCGACGCCATGCGTGCCGCTCAGCGCTATCAGCAACCGCTTGGCGCCGGGATCGCCCAGCACCGCCACATCGGTGCTCAAGGGCTCCCCGAAAGGCCCTTTGAGTGGATGCGGGTATTCGGTCAACGTCGCACCGGCCTCGGTGGCTGCTGCCAGGAACTGCTCTCGCTGGGTACGGTAACTTGGCTGGATGGGGAACTCAGTCTGCATGTCTGCCTCTTGTTGATCTTCTGACCCGTCTGTTGCGCTCGACCCTACAGAAAATCCGTCGATTCATGAAGGGCAAAAACAGCTTTACTGTAGGTCTTGGTTTGCGCCACCCCGAGGCGACCGATAAAGTCCCGGTAACTTTCCCCACGGACGGAGTGCCCCAACGTGTTTTCAGCCTTCCACTTGAGCCGCTATCGCCGCTCGGCCCTGTCGCTGATCGCCATTGCGCTGACCCTCAGCGCCTGCAACGCGCCACCTACGTCGACATTGCCGGTTGCGCCAGAAAGCGCCTCGGGCTATCGCACCGACCTGCAAACCCGGTACGCGTCCAGACATATGGCGGCAGCGGCCAATCCTCTGGCGGCCGAAGCCGGTCGGGAAATGCTGCGTCAGGGTGGCTCGGCGATTGATGCCGCGATTGCGATGCAAGCGGTACTGACGTTGGTCGAGCCACAATCCTCAGGCATTGGCGGCGGCGCATTGATTGTGCTCTGGGATGGCAAGGCTGTGCGCACTTTCGACGGTCGCGAAACCGCACCGGCCGGCGCTACCGAGAAACTTTTCCTACACGCCGACGGCACACCGATGGCATTCACCCCAGCGCAGATTGGCGGTCGTTCGGTAGGGACGCCGGGCGTTTTGCGAGCGCTTGAGTTGGCCCACCACAAACACGGTCGTCTTCCGTGGGCGAAGCTGTTCGAACCGGCCATCCAACTCGCGGAGCAAGGCTTCCCCATTTCGCCGCGTCTGCACCAATTGATCGCCTCGGATTCGTCCATGCGCAGCTCGCCGGACATGGTGGCCTACTTTCTGAACGCTGATGGCAGCCCGAAAGCCGCCGGCACACTATTGAGGAATCCGGCACTGGCCGCTGTGTTGAAACGCATCGCCAACGAAGGGCCTGACGCGTTGTACAAAGGCGCCATCGCGCAAGAGATCGTCACCAAGGTTCAGGGGCACGCCAACCCCGGCAGCCTGTCGCTGAACGATCTCCAGGGCTATCAGGCCAAGGAACGCGCGCCGCTGTGCACCGACTACAAACGCTGGCAGGTGTGCGGCATGCCGCCGCCGTCGTCCGGCGGGATCGCCGTGGCGCAGATCCTCGGCACCTTGCTGGCCCTGGAAACCCGCGACCCGCGTTTCGCCCTGGCGCCGCTTAAACCGCTCAAGACCGACAAACCCGCAGGCACGGAACCCGCCCCGGAAGCCGTGCACCTGATCGCCGAAGCCGAGCGCCTGGCTTACGCCGACCGCGCGCTGTACGTGGCCGACGCCGACTTCGTGCCCGTGCCTGTCAAAGGGCTGGTCGACCCGGCTTATCTGGCCAGCCGCGCCGCCCTGATCGGTGATCGCAGCATGGGCGTGGCCAAACCCGGCACCCCGCCGGGCATTCGGGTGGCCTACGCGCCGGACCGTTCGCCGCTGCGAATCTCTACTTCTCAAGTGGTGGCCGTGGATGACCAAGGCAGCGCCGTGTCCATGACCACCACCATTGAATCCGGATTCGGCTCGCATGTGATGGTTCAGGGGTTCCTGCTCAATAACGAGCTGACCGACTTCTCGTTCATCCCCGAAGAAAACGGGCAAAAAGTCGCCAACCGCGTCGAACCTGGCAAACGCCCACGCTCGTCCATGGCACCGACCCTGATCTTCGACCGCCAGAGCGGTGAATTCCTCGCCACCCTCGGCTCCCCCGGCGGCTCGCAAATCATCGAATACGTCGCCAAATCCACCATCGGCCTGCTCGACTGGAACCTCGACCCACAAGCCGCCATCAACCTGCCCAACTTCGGCAGCCGCAATGGCCCGACAGAGCTGGAAAAGGGAGAGTTCAGTGCCGAGTTGATTCAAGCGTTGAAGGACAAAGGGCACAGCGTGAGTGAGATCGACATGACCAGCGGTACCCAGGCGATTGTTCGGGTCAAGGATGCGCATGGAAACGCATCGCTGGCCGGTGGGGCCGATCCTCGGCGCGAAGGGGAAGCATTGGGGGATTGATTCGTACATGGGAATGAAAAAGGGCTTACCGGGAGGTAGGCCCTTTTTTACAGGTCTCGCGTGATGTTTATTCCTATCCGCAATACTTAGGCTGGCACACCCAAAATAATGTGCAACGCTTTGATCACTGCCGTTGCACTCACACCCGACTCCAGTCCCAGCTCCGCAACCGCTTCACGGGTAACAATCGAATAAACTTCACTGCCGCCATCAAGCTTGATCACCACTTCCGCGTTCACCAGCACCACACTGACGCTTGACGCTTAGCGTGTGATCTTCAAAGCCCGTCGCGTTGTGCGCTTCTCCAGCGCCAGATCCAGCACTTCTCGCAAAGCCCACAACCCTGTGGGAATCGCCCTCCAACACCCTCGGAAGCTTCAGACATAAGTGTTTCAGCGGTTGTTTTAAAGTGTGTCCCGAATCGCAGGCGTCATGATTTGACCAGCGGGTTTCCCCGCTCAAACCCAGCGCGTCCGATACTTTTCACAACCACCAAGGCGTTTACATTTGATGAGCAACCGTTGGAAGAGCAATTCGCGCAATGAGTCTGGTGCGTTTCTCAAGCGCTTTAAAACCGAACTGATCGTGGGCTTCATTCTTGGCGCAATCCCCCTGCTGATCCACTCCACGAGTCAGGCCGAACTGCAAGCCATTCTCCAGTCGTTGCTGGCCAGCGCGCCCATCATCAGCCATGGCTTTTGCCTGCTGACGATCTACATCGCGGTGTGCATTCACAAGAAAATTCACCGGCTGAAAAGCGACCGCATGCGTGAACGGTTCGAGGTGATCTACAAGGTCACGGCGGAAGTCGGGACGAGTTTTCTGACCCTGCTGCGTACCGGCCTTGGGGCGATCGTCGGTTTCCTGATGATTGCCCCCTTCATGGAGGACGTGCCGATTTCACTGAACCATTGGCTGACCACGCTCATGCTCTGCCTCATGACCCTGGTGTTCTCGGCATCGGTATCGTTGCTGCATGACTTTTTGATGACTCGCCCGACCCGCAGCCATCCTAAAAATCACATTCGCTTGTAAGGACGCAGGCCTGGTGGCTGAATTACGGCAGGGTCTTGCCATCCACCGGATCGCCAATCATCAGAAAATGCCCGCCCGCCACATGATGCAAGGTGCGCAATGCATCCTGCCCTTCGAAGTGCCAACGGCCCTCACTGAAGACGCGCTCATCCGCCTGAGCGGCAATGACTTCAGCCAGGAACAGATCGTATTGCTGATGATTATTGGGCTCTGGCAACAGCCGACATTCCAGCCATGCCACACAGCCTTCGAGCATAGGGGCATCAATCAGCTCACCACTGAAGGTTGGCAAACCATAGGCCTGGAACTTGTCTTGACCTTGGCCCTGGGTCAATTCCAGGCCTGACGTCGAGCCAACGGTCTGGGTGATATCGGCCTGCGCCGCGCAGGGAACGTTCAGCACGAACGTTCCCGAGGCTTCCAGCAGTTGCCGGGTCCAGGTGGACTTGTCCAGCACCACGGCAATTTTCGGCGGTTCGAAATCCAGCGGCATGGCCCAGGCGGCGGCCATGATATTGCGCTGGCCATCATGGGCCGCGCTCACCAGTACGGTCGGCCCGTGATTGAGTAGACGATACGCCTTGGACAAAGGAACCGGCCGGCGGTGGGAATCGCTCATGTTGTCTGCTCCTGGGAAAAGAGCCGATTGTAGCGATTTTCACCGCGACGGCAGGGATCAAGTCGCCAGCTGATTGGCGAACTGCCCCACCGCGTTCACCACCTTCTGCGCACCGTCTTGAATCTCGACAATCACCGTGCCGGCTTCCGCCGCCAGCGCCAGACCTTGTTCCGCCTGAAGTTTGCCGTCGGTCATCAGGGCCACGGCATTGCGCGCCATCTCCTGGTTCTGACGCACAACACCGACAATTTCATCGGTGGCCTGGCTGGTGCGAGACGCCAACTGCCGGACCTCATCCGCGACCACGGCAAACCCCCTGCCCTGTTCGCCAGCCCGTGCCGCCTCAATGGCCGCGTTGAGCGCCAGCAAGTTGGTCTGTTCGGCAATGCCGCTGATGGTTTTGACGATAGTGCCAATGACCAACGATTGCTCATTCAACGCTTCGATGCCATCGCCAGCGGTTTGCATGTGCCTGGCCAGGTCGCGCATGACGGTCACCGCCTGAGTCACCACGGCCGTACCGCGCTGGGCACTTTCGTCGGTTTGTTGAGAAGTGCTGTAAGCAATGTTGGCCGCTTCGGCAACGGCGTTTTCCTGATTGACCTGATCGGTAATCACTGTGGCGAACTTCACCACTTTGTAGAGCTTGTTGTTGGCATCGGTCACCGGGTTGTAGGAAGCTTCCAGCCAGACCATACGACCATGGCTGTCGAAGCGTTTGAAACGGCCGGCGACAAACTCACCCGCGTTCAGGCGCCGCCAGAAGTTTTGATACTCGGCGCTGTTGTACTCCTGCGGCTCACAGAATGCCCGGTGATGTTTGCCCTTGATCTGCGCGAGGCTGTAACCCATGCCGCTGAGGAAGCGGTCGTTGGCCGTCAGCACGTTGCCATTGAGGTCAAACTCGATCACCGCCGTCGAGCGCACCAGCGCGCCGATCAGGTTCTCGTGCTCACGAGACGCTTCGATGGTGCGCGTCAGGTCGCTGGAGTAAATCGAAAAATTTTTGATCCGGCCATCCGCCGAGCGCACTGGCTGCAAAATCGACCGCAACCACGCTTCCTGGCCATTGCCCCGCAGCAATCGCACGGCACCGGCAAAATGCTCGCCACGAGTCAGCGCGTTTTGGAAGCGGCGGTGGAATTCGTCTGATTTCACATGGGTGGGAACAATGTCTTCGATGTGACAACCGACCAGATCGTTGCTCTTGTAGAACATCTCTGCGATGAAATTCTGGTTGGCCGATTGAATCCGCCCATCTGGATCAAGGGTCAGGACCAGCATCTCGCTTTCCAGACTGTCCTTCACTTGCTGAAGGCTGGAGAGTTCTTCGCGAAGAGCCGACAGCTCCTGCTTCAAGCGTTTATTGAACATGGGAAAGCACCGATGGGCCGGGAGGGAAAGCGGCCTGCTGCCTAGCCATCGGCGGTACGGGTACTTTCTGAAGAGTGTTTCAGGGTTGTCCTACAAATATAGTTGCCGTCACAACCTGCGATTACATCGCGCCAGCCGCCGCGCAATGGCCGACCTTGGGCATGCGCGCGCCAAAATACGCCGCGCTGCCAACGCCCACTGCCCCCATCACGGCACAGAAGATCACACAGATCCACGGGCTCCAAGGCATCAGTCCGATTAACAACAGAGGTGTGATACTCGCCCACGCGGCGTAGGCAATGTTGTAAGTGAAGGAAATCCCCGAGACGCGAACCCGCGCCGGGAACAGGCTGATCATTACCGACGGCACCGCGCCGACCACCCCGCAGCTCAGGCCGGCAATCGCATACGCCAGACCTGTCCAGTTGCCGCTGCTGATCAGGCAGCCGTAAAGCACGCCAATACCCAGCGGCAACAGCAGGCTATAGAGCATGACCGTGCGCCAGGCGCCGATGCGATCGACCAGCAACCCGGCAAGCACGCAGCCGATGTTCAGGAAAACAATGCCCAACGCGCTCAGAGCGAAAGTATGGCTGGCGGTCATGCCGAAGGTTTTTTGCATCATGGTCGGAGTGATCACAACGAACACCACCACGGCCGAGGTCAGCACGCAGGTGAGGATCATGGCCGGCAACATCGCCAGACGATGCTCACGCAAGACCGTGCGCAACGGCAGTTCGACGGCAGCATCACGCTGGGCCTGCATCGCCATGAACACCGGGGTTTCACTGAGCCAGCGGCGCAGCCAGACGCCGATCACCCCGAACACACCGCCCAGCAGGAACGGGTAACGCCAGGCGAAATCGAGAATTTCCGCAGGGGTGAACGCCTGTGCGAGAAAGGTCGCGGTGAGGGCGCCGATCAAGTAACCGAAGGTCAGCCCGGCTTGCAGGAAACCGAGGGCATAACCGCGATGCCCGACCGGCGCGTGCTCGGCGACAAACACCCAGGCGCTCGGCACTTCACCACCCACCGCCGCGCCTTGCAGGACACGTAATACCAACAGTAGCAGCGGTGCCCAATAGCCGATCTGCGCGTAGGTCGGCATGATCCCGATCAGCAGGCACGGCAGCGCCATCATCAGGATACTCAGGCTGAAGACTTTCTTGCGCCCCAGCCGGTCGGCGAAATGCGCCATCAGAATCCCGCCCAATGGGCGCGCCAGATAACCGGTGACGAAGATTCCAAAACTTTGCAGCAGGCGCAGCCACTCAGGCATTTCCGGCGGGAAGAACAGCTGACTGAGGGTCAGGGCGAAAAAAACGAAAATGATGAAATCATAGATTTCCAGCGCGCCGCCAAGGGCCGCCAGGCCGAGGGTCTTGTAGTCCGAGCGGGTAAAGGGCATCGGGCGCGAAGGGGTGTTGGCAGTCATGAAAAAGAACTCTGCAGCCGGTAAAAAACCAAGGTGCCCATGGTCTACGCAAACGCCTCCACGGACAAGCCGTTAGACCATAGTCCTGTTTTGGTAAAACTTTGTCACACGGCAGGATCGGTTGATTTACTGTTGGCATCTATCTAGACGGGCCGTTACAGCCCGAAGACCACCATAAACATAAAAATTCGAGGTACGCCCGTGGCTGCTGATATCGAAGATACCCGCTCTGCCCGTTTTGCCCTGCGCTGTTCAAATTTTGCCGAACGCTGGTTCCCCGATTCCTGGGTGTTTGCCGCGCTGGCAGTCATCATCGTCGCCGTAGCGACCCTGTTCATGGGCGCCAAACCGACTGACGCCGCCATGGCGTTCGGTGACGGGTTCTGGAGCCTGATCCCGTTCACCATGCAGATGGCGTTCGTGGTGATTGGCGGTTATGTGGTCGCCAGCTCGCCGCCGGCTGTGAAACTGATCGACCGTCTGGCGCGCCTTCCGAAAAACGGCCGTTCCGCAATAGCCTGGGTGGCATTGATTTCCATGGTCGCCTCATTGCTGAACTGGGGCTTGTCGCTGGTGTTTGGCGGTTTGCTGGTGCGCGCCCTCGCCCGCCGTACCGATCTAAAAATGGATTACCGTGCCGCCGGTGCTGCCGTCTATCTGGGCCTTGGTGCGGTGTGGGCCTTGGGCCTGTCGTCGTCCGCTGCACAACTGCAGGCCAACCCGGCCAGTCTGCCGCCGTCGATCCTGGCGATCACCGGGGTCATTCCCTTCACCCAAACGATCTTTTTGTGGCAATCCGGTGTCATGCTGCTGGCGCTGATCGTGGTCTCGCTGATCGTTGCCTACGCCACCGCGCCAGGTCCCAACACGGCCCGTGACGCCAAAGCCTGCGGCGTCGACCCGAGTTTCAACCTGCCACCACTGCAACCACGCACTCGCCCCGGCGAATGGCTGGAATACAGCCCGCTGCTGACCCTTTTGCTGGTGCTGCTGGCGGCTGGCTGGCTGTTCCACGAGTTTTCGACCAAACCGTTGCTCAGTGCCATCTCCGGGCTGAACACCTACAACTTCCTGTTCCTGATGCTCGGCGCGCTGCTGCACTGGCGTCCGCGCAGCTTCCTCGACGCGGTGTCCCGCGCAGTACCGACCACCACCGGAGTGCTGATCCAGTTCCCGCTGTACGGCTCGATCGCCGCCTTGATGACCACGGTCAAAGGCACTGACGCTCAGACCCTGGCGCACCACATCTCGACCTTCTTCGTCAGCATCGCGTCCCACGACACCTACGCGGTGCTGATGGGCGTGTACTCGGCGATTCTGGGCTTCTTCATCCCGTCCGGCGGCGGCAAGTGGATCATTGAAGCGCCGTACGTCATGCAAGTGGCCACCGACCTGAACTATCACCTGGGCTGGGCCGTACAAATCTACAACGCGGCCGAAGCGCTGCCGAACCTGATCAACCCGTTCTACATGCTGCCGCTGCTGGGCGTGCTCGGGTTGAAGGCGCGGGACTTGATCGGATTCTCGTTCGTGCAGTTGCTGGTGCATACGCCGCTTGTGCTGTTTCTGCTGTGGGCGCTGGGGACGACGCTGACGTATACGGCGCCGGTGATGCCTTAATTGAAGTTGATTGCGCCTGCCGGGGGGGCAGGTGCAATCAGGTTTGGTCGGTGGGTAACACTTTCAATAGTTCTGGCAAAGCTGCCTGAACCGTATCCCACACCACCTCAAGATTGATATCGAAATAGCCATGAGCGATGCGATTACGCATACCGCGCATGCTGCGCCACGGCACTTGCGAATTTTCGCCTGCAAAGTCCGCGTAACCATCCATTATCTTGGTAGCCGCTTCGCCAATAATGATGAGGCTCATGATGACTGCTTGCTGGGTACGTTTGTCGTCGAAAAATTCGTCTTTACTCAACCCCTCGACGAAAACAAGTGCATCACCAGCGGCTTGACGCATGTGGTCCAGGTAGTCACCGAGCCGGTTGAGGGTCATATAGGCCGCGCCTCTTCAAGCACCTGCTGACGAAACTTCAACGGAAGATCCCCCGGCGTTAGCAGGTCGACACTAACCCCCAGTAAATCTTCGAGCTCAACCTGAAGACCGCCCAGATCGAAAAGCGTGGCGCCCGGGAGTGCATCCACCAGTAAATCCAGGTCACTCCCCTCTTTATCGGTGCCGAATAATGCGGAACCGAATACACGCGGATTGGATACACGAAAGCGGCCGACGACCTCGCGTACGGCTGCGCGTTTTAGATCCAGTGCGATTGAAGGTTTCATGATTGACCTTTACCAAGTCCAGTATTGCGCCAGTCTAGCAGTGCTTGGGATAGGTAAACACCGCGCTACTTGTAACCCCTCTGTCACATTTCGCTTCAAGCACACCGATACGTAACTGGATCAAGCATCGCAAACAAACCTGGCAAAAACCTACGGGATGTTCTACACCTCGAAGCGCGAAAAAAGTGCACTCCCCCCACTGTCAGTTCTGACAGTAGACCCGTCGTTTCATATGCGAGATTGTGAGGCATGCCCCTGTGTTGCAGGGCTGACAGGATTGTCAGTGTTGGAAGTCGCAACGCGTTGCCGACAAGGATCGTTATGAAACCTCATCCGCTGCACCCAACGTCTTCGCCTCCGCCGAATGGCATTTATCCGTTTCCAGAGCTGCCGCTCAGCCTGGGATTTCCATCACGGGCCGACTTCAAAATCATCTGCACCGCCGATGGCTCGGCGGTGGCCGTCACAGCGTTGTGCGAGTTTCCACGGATCAGCCGAATCTGCCGTGTGTCGGGGCATGTGCTGCCTTATCGCGATCAACACACGCGACAAATGGCGACCGACATTCATCTCTATGACCCGCGTTTCAGCGGCCTGCTGCAGCATTCCTGCGACCCCAACGTGTTTTTTGACATGAGCGAACTGTGGTTGTGGGCGCTGAAGGACATCAAGAAAGGCGACAGCCTGACGATGGACTTCGCCGCAACCGAAGACAAACTGCTACGCCAGTTCGCCTGCCTGTGTGGGTCGCCGGAGTGCCGAGGCTGGATCACCGGTTACGATGAACCGCCGAACGCCGACGGCCAGCTGTTTTATCAACACTGGCGTCGGCGCAGTCTTTGTTGAGGACCTTTACAACTTCTCGACCGGACGCAGACGGTATTGCGGCGGCAGTTGCTCAAACCCGCTGATGGTCGCGTTCAGGCTTTTCCAGCGGCCGTCCTTGATGCCGTAAATGCAGCCGTGGATCGACAGTTTCTGCCCTCGATGCCAGGCGTTTTGCACAATGCTGGTATGCCCGACGTTCGCCACTTGCTGAATCACGTTCAGCTCGCAGAGACGGTCGACTCGCTCTTCTTCGGTCGGCAACTTGGCCAGTTCTTCGCGTTTTTCATAATAAAGGTCGCGAATCGAGCGCAGCCAGCCGTCGATCAGGCCCAGCTGGCGATCCTGCATCGAGGCGCGCACACCGCCACAGCCGTAGTGACCGGTGACCAGTATGTGTTTGACCTTGAGCACGTCCACGGCGTACTGAATCACCGACAGGCAGTTGAGGTCGGTGTGCAGCACCACGTTGGCCACGTTGCGGTGCACGAACAGGTCGCCGGGCAGCATGCCGACGATCTCGTTGGCCGGCACACGGGCGTCGGAGCAGCCAATCCACAAATATTCCGGCGTCTGTTGGCGGGCCAGCTTGGAGAAGAAGTCCGGATCTTCCTGTTTGATCGCTTCGGCCCAGCGTTCGTTGTTATCAATCAGATCTTGTAATTCGTTCATGCTGTAAAGCCTCAAGAATGATGCGCTGGTTTGACAGACAACCACCCGTCGGGGTCACGCGCTTGATGCAAGTATGGCCGGTGGAATTCTCGGGAATTCAGTGGGTCCACCGTAGTAAGACCCACAGTATGAGGAATTGCCATGACTGAATCACGACGTCCGTTCGATGCGGCGCAACCAGAGCCGATCGACGACAACGAAGACCGCATAGGCAAGGTGCATGAGCTGGACTTCGACGAGGAAGAACCCGGTGGCAAGATCGGTGACGAACTGCTGGTAACCGAACGCGTACGGCTGATGCCCATTGAACGCCTGCGTGAAGGGGGCATGGCGGGCGCCTCGACCGATGATCACGAGCCTACCGATGATGACATGAGCCCGGAAACGCTAATCCTTGAGGATGGCGCGCGGGATGCTCATGAAGCCGGTGAAGGCGATCAGGCGGATTGGGATTTGAGCATTGTCGATGAAGATGACATTGGCGGCGGTAATGGGCTGGATGAAGCGGAGATGGCGAATCGGGATCCGATGGATGGGAATCGTTGATCTTTATTGACTGTTAAGCCGCCATCGCGAGCAGGCTCACTCCCACAATGGATCTGTGTAGTACACAAATCCTGTGACCGATATAGATCAACTGTAGGAGTGAGCCGGCTCCGGGCGGCGTTCCGACGATGCTTTTAAGGGGGGTCAGTCGACGAGTGTGCAGGCCATGACCACGGCATCTTCCCGGCCACCAACGGCCGGATAATAATCCCGACGCCGGCCAATCTCATTAAAGCCGTACCGCTCATACAAACGAAATGCCGAGCGGTTACTGTCGCGAACTTCCAGAAAACACTCCCGCGCCTCAGCCTTGTAGGCAATCGACATCAAGTGCTCCAGCAGCGTCAGACCCAAACCACGGCCCTGATTCTCCGGCTTCACGGTGATATTGAGCAGATGCGCCTCATCCAGAATGATCTGCACCACGCCATGCCCGACCTGCTGCTGCCCTTCGAACATCAGCCAGATCTGGTATTTGCCCAACCCATCGAGAAAAATCCCGCGGGTCCAGGGATGGCTGTATGCCGCGTATTCAATTTTCAGTACTGCTTCCAGGTCCGCCTCGGTCATTACGCGGAACGATACTGCGTCACTCATTTGATTCTTTCCAGCGCGCCATCAGCCGACGCATGGCTTGCCAGACATCAGCCTTACGCTGTGGCTCTTCCATTAATAATTCCAGACCCGGCAGGGCCCAGACCGAGCCCAGGCCTTCGACCTGGAGTTCACGGTTGAATGATTCGGCATTGGCCTCACCGGCAAACCGCACCGCCGGCAGACCGATCAGCCACACGCAAACGCATGGAGCATCTTCAATGCGCGCCGAGAGAAAACCCTGTACGAAGTCGCGAGCCGCTTCCAGGCCTTGGTCCATGGTGCCACGAGCCAGGAGCGGCCAGCGTACCGGTTCGCCGACGATCTGCGGGCTGTCCGGCAGACCGGCGGCGCGCAGCATGTCTTTGAGCAGCAAATAGGCGGGATCGCGGGTCTGGAACGTTTCGCCTGTGGGTAACTCCACCAGCAACAGGCAGCGACCGGCGCGCAGCAATTGCAGGGCGAAGCGCGGTGGCGGCACTTGCACAGCCTTGGCGACGACCGGCGCCGCCTCTTCTTCGACCTTGGCGTTGGTCCGCGTACTGGCCAACGACGGGCGAGGGACCTCGATTTTCACCCGCTCGGCCGGTTTGACCACAGGCTCCATGGGCGCTTCAGCCGCTGGAACCGGGGCCATCGGCGCCACGACCAACGGCTCGGGCATCTCCAGCAACTCGGGGCGGGAGGGCGCGGCAAAGGGCAATTCGGTGCGCGGCAGCCAGTTGACCACCTGCATGGCGGTCAAATAAGCGCGGCGACGGGACTCGATAAGCAAAGGTCGGCCACTTGTGGATAACTAAAGTGCGGTGATTCTACCGCCCTTCGCTCAAGATCGCCCGCGCTGTTGATCGATAGACTTCACCGATAGTCTTTCCACCTATGAAAAATGGCGACAGCCTGTCCCGCGAGTGAATCGCATCGGCCCCGATGCAGTACAATCGCGGCTTTTAATCGCCAACCAGCCGGCCATTCCGATGATCGAACCCAAGCGCGTCTTGCGCGCCCTCGCTGAACACTGGGCACTTCTGGAGCCACTGTGCGAGCATTTCGACCAAGGCACCCTGAGCCTCAACGAACTGCGCACGCAACTGGCCGCCCAGCAACTCGACAGTACGCCGCAGGACATCACCAGCCTGCTGGACGTGTGGATCCGCCTCGATATTCTGGTTCCGGTGGCGAAAAGCCCGAACCGTTTCGAACTCAATGCGCAGATCCACGACTTCCTCGCCTACCTGCGCCGTGAGCACCGTCTGGGCCTGTGCCTGGAGATCGAAGCCTATTTGCGTCACCTCGAACGCCTGGCCGGTTACATTCAGGACGCCTTCGACGTTCGCGACGGCCATGACCTGGCGCGCCAATTGCGCTTACTCGATATGCGCGTACGCGACGTACTGAAAAAACTCGATAACGATGAACAGGCGCTGGTAGCCGTCGCCGAACGGGCCAAGACCAGCGACCGGCAGATTCCATTGCGTCAGCGTTACGCTGAAGTGCTGGCGACCTGGGACGAATACGTCGAACCGATGATTGACCTGGTGAACGCCGACGGCGCCTTCGAACAAGGTGTACGCAAGGTCGAAACCGTCCTGCTGAAGATGCTCAGCGAGCAGCAACGCCTCGGCCATCTGGTCGACGACGACATGCTGCTGCGCACCCACGCACGCATCCTCGAAATGCAGACCAGCGCCCAATTGACCCTGCGTCATGCCCGCGAACTGTTGCTGCCGCTACGTGAAGAAGCTCGTCGCCACAATGCCGTGACCCGTGGCGCGGCGCTGGCCTTGTCGGCCATCCGTCGTAAAGGCATCGATGCGGTGCCGCAAGCCGCCATGCCGATGTTCACCCGACCGCAAAGCACGTTCCTCGGCAGCGCCAGTCAGGTCGAAGCCTACGTGTATGCGCTGGCCCGTTTCGAGCCTAAACCGGCGCGCTTCCCCAAGGCCCACAAGACTCAGAAAGGCGAAGCACCGCGCGCGCCACGTACCGTTCGCGAAATGCTCGAACGCTGCGAAGACGCCCTGCCGATGCCGGACCTGATGACCTGGCTGCTGGAGCAGGAGCCGGACGGCGCTACTGACGAATTGCTGTACTGGTTCTCGCGCCTGTCGCGGGAGAAACGCTTCAAACGCGAGCGTCTGGAACGCCGCGATTACCACACTCATGAGCACCAGGTCAGCCTGCGCTCCTTCGCCCTGCTCTCGGCCGGCGACTGCGCCGCCGAGGATTCTGCGAGCACACTCTATGCAAGTACTTCGCATGCAACTTGATCTTTCCGAGCTGTCCCAGCTGGCGCCGATTTTTCGCGAGCTGTTCAAGGGCTACCACGTCAGCCGCCGCGACCCGGAGCTGTACGCGCAACTGTCGAACTTCCAGGATCAGTACCGCACCCTGTTCAAGGCGCTGGGCTTTGAACTGGTGTGCGACACCCGGGGTTTCTACTATTTCGTGCCGGATCTGGCCGCCGCAGCGGTAAACAAGACTGCCCAGCGTCTGGCGCTGTTCACCTTCATCCTTGTCGAACATCTGGCGGATCAGGGCCGTGACCCGGTCGCCGTGCTCGACGGTGGCAGCCTCGGTCGCGATGAATTGCCTTCCTTGCTGGAAAAGTACCGCGACCTGTTCATCCAGGCTGAAGTACAGACGGTCGAAGAACTCGAAGAAAAAATCATGCGCCGCATGACCCAGCTCGGTTTTGCCGGCGAAGAAAACGGCATCTACCGTTTCCTGCCGCCGATGCACCGCTTCCTCGATGTCTGCCTTTCGGTTCAGCAGGACCGCGATCTGGCGGCCAGTCTGCACAGCGTGTTGCCATTGCCGGCCCCTGTGCTGATTGACGACGACAGCGACGAAAAGCTGTTGGAAACCGATGATCCGCTGGATTTGACTGACTTCGAAGAAGAAAGCGAAGAAGACGCCATGGCCCGCGCCATCGCCGAAGAACAGGAGATCGACGCATGAGCAAGGAACGCTACGGCATTCGCCGCTTTGCCCTTTTGAACACCGCCGGTTACAGCCTCGGCCTGTTTCCGCTGGAAGAGCCGCTGTCGGTGTACGGCGCGAACAACCTCGGTAAATCCGCCTCGATCAACGCCCTGCAGTTCCCGATTCTGGCGCGCATGTCGGACATGAGTTTCGGCAAGTACAGCCTGGAACAATCCCGGCGTTTCTATTTCGCCTCAGACACCAGTTACATCCTCGTTGAAGTCTCGCTGCCCCACGGTCCACACGTGATCGGCGTGGTCGGTCGCGGCCCGGGCGGTGGTTTCGGTCACCAGTTCTTTGCCTATGCCGGCAAACTCGATCTGGCGCACTACCAGAAAAACGACACCTGCCTGCGCCAGAAAGAACTGTTCACCAACCTTGAGCGCGAAGGCCTCAAAGCCTACGAGTTGAAGCCTGATGAGCTGCGTCGTTTGCTGGTCGGCGGTCACACCTCGATTCCGCTGGACCTGACGTTGATCCCGCTGCGCTCCACCAGCGAGCAGAGCTTGAAGACGTTCCGCGCGCTGTTCATCAACCTGTTGCACATGCGCGAAATCACTGCGGCCAAGCTCAAGCAACTGTTCCTCGATGCGTTCGAGCACAGCCTGCGCTCCGGCAGCGTCGACTACATCGCCGCGTGCGAAGAAGCGTTCCGCGATGTTCGTCGCATGGAGCAGGATTACAACTCGCTGGTCACGGCTGGCCCGCTGGTTGAAGCACTGGCCGCCGGCGTGGCCCAGCGCAATATCCTGCGCGGCAAACTGCACAGGATCTCGCCGCTGCTCGATTCCCTGCTCGGCACCTGGTCGGACTATGCCAGTGCGCGCAAGGAAGAGCTGACGATTCAGGCCGAGCATTACCGCAACGAGCAAGACGCACTGCAAAACGATCAGCGTGGTGGCACGCAAGAGCTGATGCGCCTGGAACGGGAAATCACCGGTATCCAGCGCTGGCTCGGCGAGTTGTCGGTGCTCAAGCATCGCTTCGCGCTGGTCGATGACGTCAAAGTGCTGGAGCAGCAACTGCTTGCGGCCAAGGACGCGCACGATGAGCTGGCTGGTGCGCTGGCGCAGTCGCGGCAGTTCTCTGCCGAAGATCTGGAAGAACGTCTGCGCGATCTGGAAAAACGCCTCAAGTCGGTCAAGCAACAGCTCGATCACGCTGACAACAACAGCTACGCCCGTCTGCGTGAAGAGTTCTCGCAGCAGGACGTCGAACGTTTGATGCGCCTGTTCAACAGCGCTTTGTTCAGCCTGCCGCTGGGTGAGCACGGCATCACGCTGGACGAGGACGGTCAGTGGGTCAAATCCATGGAGCTGATCCTCGACGGTTTCAAAGGCGAGCGCTTCGAAGTGCCGGGCCTGTCCATCGACATTTCGCACATCGAACCGCCAGCGCTGCAAGCCCTGGCTGACCGTGCCGCGTTGCGCGATCAGAAAGAGCGTCTGGACAAAGAACTCAAGCAACTCAAGACCCAACAGGCCGTCGCCGCCGACCGAGCGGCGAGCAAGACCCAGACCGAAGCGCTGTACCAGCAAGTGCTGGATGCGCAGAAAGCCCTGGAAGACTTCCGTCGCGCGCAAACCCTGAGCGCCGAGGAAGGCGACAAGCTTGAGCAACTGGCGCAAATGGAAGCGGCGCAGGACGAATTGAAGCGTTCCAGCGATGCCTTCACCGAACGCGTCCAGCAACTGTCGGCCAAGTTGCAACTGGTCGGCCGKCAGATTGGCGACATGGAAGCCAAGCAACGCACCCTCGACGACGCCCTGCGCCGCCGTCAGCTGTTGCCGGCAGACTTGCCATTCGGCACGCCGTTCATGGACCCGATCGACGATTCCATGGACAACTTGCTGCCGCTGCTCAATGACTATCAGGACAGCTGGCAGGGTTTGCTGCGCAGTGACGGTCAGATCGAAGCACTGTATGCGCAGGTCCGCCTCAAGGGTGTGGCCAAGTTCGACAGCGAAGACGATATGGAACGCCGTCTGCAACTCCTGATCAACGCGTATGCGCACCGCACCGACGAAGCCCTGACACTGGGCAAGGCACGCCGTGCAGCGGTCACCGACATCGCCCGGACCCTGCGCAACATCCGCAGCGACTACGACAGCCTTGAGCATCAACTGGCGCTGTTCAACCGCGAGATCAACAAACGTCAGGTGTCCAACCTGCAAAGCTTCCGCATCGTGCTCGCGCCGAACAAGGAAGCGCTCAAGCACATCGACCAGATCATCCACAGCGCCGGCCAATACGAAGAAGGCGAAACCCTCTCCGTGTTCGACCTCAGCCAAAGCGCCGATCAGGACAACAAGAACGAAGAAGCCAAGGAGTACCTGGCGCGGCTGGTGGCGGCAAACCATAACCAGCTCGGTCTGAAAGACTTGTTCGAACTCGCGTTCGAAATCACCAAGGTCAACGGTCAGCCGGTGATCCACACCGACATTGATGGCGCCGCCTCCAACGGCACCACGATGACCATCAAGGCGCTGACCAACATGTACTTGTTGCTGCACTTGATGGACCGCGACCAGGCCGGTCGCGTGCGCCTGCCGTACTACCTCGACGAAGCGGCGGACATCGACGAAAAGAACCAGGCAGCGCTGCTGGAAACCAGTTTGCAACTGGGCTTCGTACCGATCCTGGCGAGTGTGAAGCCGCAGGTTTGCGCCAGTGTTGCGATTGACCTGGAAGGCGGAAGCGGGCCGAACGGGATCTACATCGATGAGGCGGACTGGAAGTACATTCGTCGTCATGATGAGGTGAAGGCCAGCGTTGTTGTGCAGGCTGATGAGCCGGAGCTGGATGTAGTCTGAGTTAAACCGTCAGATACGAAAAAGGCCGCGATCCAATGGATCGCGGCCTTTTTTGTGGGAGCCTTTCGGTGAGTTTGAGGCTCTCATCGCGAGCAGGCTCACTCCCACAATGGTTCGGTATGCACCGGATTTAATGTAGGAGCGGGCTTGCCCGCGAAGGCGGCATTACAGGCACCGATAGACTACTTGCCGATTGCGATCTTCGGCGCCCAGGTCAGCCATTCATCTTCAAACTTGTCGAACAGCGGGAAGGTTTGCTCAGCCCGCGCCGGACTACCCATGCGATCACCGTCCGGCGTGGCAAAGGCGATGCCGCCCTGAATCAGCGTCTCCAGCGATTCAGTGCGCACCGTCGCGCCTTTGAACAAGCTGTAGTCGAGTCCAAAACCGCTGCTGTTCCAGAAACGCGTACCGCTGCGCACCAGAGGCGCGTATTTCGGCTCGATCAGAATGTGCACCAACACACGATCCGCCGTCTGTCCGAGTTCATAGCCAGTGACCTTGCCGACGGTAATTTCGCGGTACGTCACCGGCACACCGGTTTTCAGCGAACCACGGCGAGCGGCACTCAGGACGAGACTCAAACCGGCTTCTTGCTTTGCCGACTCTGGTGGATTGGCCAAGACGACGAAGTTCGTTTGTGGCCCAAGATTTTTCGGTGCGGGCTGCACTTCGATGTATTGGCCGGTGACCAGGGTTTCGAGGTTGGAGGACTTGATCAGACCCAACTCAGGTTTCACCACCCAGAACTGACTGCCGACCCGGGCAATGCGCTCCGGCACTACGGTGATCCGTGCGGTGAGCATCACCGATTGCAGATCATCAGTGAGGTCAACGTCTTCAATCTTGCCGACATCCAGGCCTTTGAATCTCACAGGTGTGCCGTTACGCAAGCCATCGGCGCGCTCAACCTTGATGGTGACCACGGTACCTTTCTGATTGGCCTCGTCATGGTTGGCGAACAGACGGAAACGCGGAATCTTCTTTTGCAGCGGTGCCTTGGCTTCAGGCGTCTCAAAGGCGATACCGCCGGCCATCAGGCTTTGCAGCGATTCACTTTTGACCTGGATTCCGTCCGTCAGTCCGCCCGTGAGCGTGATGCCGCTGGCATTCCAGAATCGCGTCGAGGCGTTAACCAACCCTTCGTATTCCTTCTCGATATGGACACCGATCACCAGTCGCTTCGTTTTCTTGGAGAATTGATAACTCTGGACCGAACCGACCTTGACCTGCTTGTAGAGAATCGGGCTGCCGACTTCCAGCGAGCCGAGGTTTTCGGTGAACAACACCAGGTGCAGGCCCGGTGATCGCAGATCCAGTGGCGGCGCCTTGGGCCGCGCCACGAATTCGCGTTGCGGCGCTGAACCTTTATCACCAGGGCGCACCGCGATGTAGTTACCTTTGACCAACGCTTCCAGACCGGTGATACCCGCGAGGGAAATCGACGGTTTGACCACCCAGAACTGAGTGCCGGTGACCAGGTAATCTTCGGCCAATGGATCAAGGGTCAATTCAGCGGTGGCACCGGACAGGTCCGGATCAACCTTCAGCGCTTTCAGATTACCTACCTGAATGCCTTTGTACATCACCGGCGTACGGCCAGCCTGCAAGCCTTCGAAGTCGGTGAGCTTGACCTTGACCCGAATACCGGCTGCCGCGGCGTCAAAGTCTTCGTAGAGACGGAAGGGCAAGCTAGGATCGGTGGGCGGACTGTCTTTGCGATTCTCCGGTGTGGCGAACGCGATACCACCGGCGACGATGCTGGCAAGCGACTCACTGCGAATTTTCACACCAGACAGATTGGCGTCGATGCTGATGCCACTGGCGTTCCAGAAACGCGTGTGTTTGCGTACCAGATTGGCGTAAGTGGGTTCAATGAAAACTTTGAGTTCGACGGTACTCTGGTCTTCCGAGAGCACGTAGCTTTTGATCTCGCCGACCTTGATCTGCTTGTAGAACACAGGGCTGCCACGGTTCAGAGAACCGAGGCGATCAGCCTTGATGGTCAGGTGCAAACCCGGCTTGGCGTCGGACAACGGTGGTTCTTCGGCTAGCGCCTTGAATTTGCGAGTGGGCTCACCTTCACCGGGGTTGATCGCTACGTAATTACCCGAAACCAGCGTCTCCAGACCGGTAATACCGGCCAGGGTCACGCTCGGTTTGACCAGCCAAAAGCGGGTGCTGGTCTTGAGGTATTGCTCGACATCCTTATTCATCTCGACGGTCGCGATCACGCCTTTGGAAGCACCTTCGTCATCGAGTTTTAGGGCTTTCACCTTACCGACAGACATGCCTTTGTAGACCACTTCGGTCTTGTTGGCCTGGATGCCTTCGCCGCTTTCGAAACGTATCTGAACTTCGATACCGGTCTCGTTATAAGCGCGCCAGCCGAGCCAGCCGCCGATGATCAAAGCGATCAGGGGCAGAATCCAAATGGCTGACCAGTTCGAGGCCGGTCGGGTTTTCGCTGTAGGCAAATCAGTCATGGTCGTCGTCCGACTCCGTGTTATCCCAAATCAGTCGGGGATCGAAAGAAACTGCGGCAAGCATCGTCAAAATCACCACACTGGCGAAGGCGATGGCGCCAAGATTGGCTTCAATGCTGGCAAGCCGTCCGAAATTCACGACCGCCACCAGGATGGCGATCACAAAGATATCCAGCATGGACCAGCGGCCGATGAACTCGATAAAGCGGTACATCCAGATACGTTGGCGAGCCGAGAGTGGCTGGCGGCGCTGTATCGAAAACAGCAGCAACCCGATGCCCACCAGTTTGAACGTCGGCACTAGAATACTGGCAATGAACACAACTGCCGCGATGGGAAACATGCCGTAATGAACCAGGTCAATCACGCCGGACATGATGGTGCTTGGGGCGCCCTTGCCGAGTGAATTGATGGTCATGATCGGCAGTATGTTGGCCGGAATGTAGAGAATTGCAGCGGTAATCAGCAGCGCCCAGGTGCGCACCAGACTGTTCGGGCGACGGGCATGAACCAGCGCACCACAACGGGTGCAAACTTGCTCGTCGGTGTCAGCTTCCTGCTTGTTCAACTCATGGCATTCCGCACAAATCAGAATGCCTGCATCAATCGCCCGCATGGGCATCCTCTCCTGATAAAGCCTGCCAGATCTGATGAGGCGACATCACAACCTCCAACCCGACCTGAACCAACAGCAAACTGATAAAGCACACCAGACCAAGACCTACGCTAATGGCTGCCATATCTGCCAGTTTTACGAACGCGACCAGTACGCCCATGAGGTAAACCTCAAGCATGCCCCAGTCCCGTAAATGGTGATAAATGCGATAGAGCAGCAAGCCGTAGCTGCGTCCAATATCAAAGCGAATACTCAACAAGACTGCCAATTGGCAGAGCAGTTTGAGCAAAGGGATACCCATACTGCACAGGAACACAATCACCGCAACGCTTTGCATTCCAGTATCGAACAAAGCGACAACGCCGCTCCAGACGGTGTCCTTCGACGATTGCCCGAGTAGATTAAGCTCCATGATGGGTAAAAAGTTCGCCGGCACATACAACAATAACGCGGCAATGACCAAGGCGAGACTGCGTTGCACGACGTTGTGCCGATGGGCGTAGAGCTCATAACCGCAGCGCGGGCACAGCGCTTTCTCGCCATGGGCGAGCTCGGGTTTTCGCATCAGCAAGTCGCACTCATGACATGCGACCAAATCGTCCAGCGGTAATTCTGACAGCCTTGGGGCGTCAACCGAATCTGGCATAAAGGCTCTGGCTCCGAGAAAGTTGGGCCTATTCTAGAGGTATGAGTCGAAAATAACTGCGCCAATTTGTGCGTTAAACAGAGGTGTACTTTCCTGCGGACAAAACAAAACCCCTACCTGCATACGCAGATAGGGGTTTCGGAATTTAATCTTGACGATGACCTACTCTCACATGGGGAAACCCCACACTACCATCGGCGATGCATCGTTTCACTGCTGAGTTCGGGATGGGATCAGGTGGTTCCAATGCTCTATGGTCGTCAAGAAATTCGGT